>JAKEER010000363.1 GCA_022616615.1 Acidobacteriota bacterium | reverse complement strand
CTCCCAGACTATTTATACCTTTCTCGCCCATTTGTCCCGCTCTTTCTCTTCCTCCCCGGCTTTCCTCACTCCCAAAACCTGTCGCACTTTGAATTGCACCCGTAGCCAAGAGTCAATGAAGCTCTAACTTCCAGGGCTCGCAATACTCGCGTTGCAGATAGGTGTCGGCTTCCAGGTGTCCCCCACGAAATGTTCCGGGGGGTTCCGATACAGCGTCGTCCGGTTTTTTGCGACATTTGCCAGCAGGGTCGGGATAGACGATTTGTGACTGCGAGCGACCAAGAAGCTCACCGCCCGCGAGTGGCGCGGTCGGGACGCTTGCGAAAAGGAACAGCCGGATTCTCGGCCAAGTCCGCTTCAGCCGCGTTTTGCATGCGCGGCGGAGATTTCTCTGGCGGTACCGCGAGGCGCAGGATTTCGCTGAGCGAGCGTTGGCTGTTTTCGAGACCGCCGGCCCGAGACGAACGATTTGGTATCGCGCTGCTACCAAAAACCGCGTGAAAACAGGGGCGTCACGAGGAAACCGAGACCCGATATGCCGACAATTCCGGCAGCTTTGCACCTTTGTTACAGCTCGCTACAACGTCACCTTCGCACGTCGCTATAAGGTCGACAGTGGCTGGCACCGCGACGAACGCCGCGGCCAGAAAACCGGGCGCGTGCGCGTGGCGGACTGGCAAAACCCGGTGAGCAAGGCTTCCCTGCCGGTGAGCCTGGAGTGATCCGGCTGGACGGATATGGGTAACCCCTCTCTCCGGATCACCTTCCATTGGAGATATTCGTATGGCAGATTCTAGCTTGATTGGAATATACAACGGACTTAAGATGTAATCATGAAAACGACGATTGAGATTCCTGACGAGACCTTTGGCACCCTCTTGCGGTTAACCCGCGCCAAGACAAAACGCGACGCCATCCTTGCCGCCATTGAGGACTACAATCGACGACACCAGGTGGAGGCGCTGGTAGCCACCTTCGGCACGTGGAAGATGGACTCCAACGAAGAGCTGGAGTCGGCGGATATGGAAGACGCGCGGAGAGGCAAATGAGGCCCACGGTCCTGGTAGACAGCTCGGCCTGGGTGGAAGTGCTCCGCAACCGCGCCGCTCCAGCTCTGCGCCAAAGTGTGGAAGCAGCCCTGCACGAGAGGCGGGTTGCCTTGACAGCTCCCGTGTGGGTGGAGCTGTATCGTGGTGTGCGCGGAAAACGCGAGCTCCAACAGCTGGACTCCCTTCGCAGGCTCTGCCAATGGTTGGATTTTGATGACGACTGCTGGGAGTTGGCAGCCACGACAGCACGGCAGTGCCGGGAAGGGGGCGCCACCATACCGCTTGGCGACGTGCTTGTGTTCGCCTGCGCGCGACGGCATGGCGTGGAGATCATCGAGCACGACCAGCATTTTGCCCAGATTGCCAAAGCCGCCAAAACCTGATTCCATGCTGAGCCGGGCTGGAAAGTGGCTACGTCACACCCTCACCCCTGCTTTTGGGACAATAAATCCGTCCCCAAGCGCCCTGCTGGTTCCGCGTAGCTTTGCCTCGCTCCAGGGTCGCCACCGCCCGTTCCTTATTTCCCGTCGCGCATACACCTTGAAGCCTCGCAACCAATGGACCACCGCCAAGACGAAGGCAGAACTGATCGAGAAGATGGAAGACCGACTGGCGCACGAAATTCCAGGAGTGGGGATCAGCTTTACCCAGCCCATTGAAATGCGTTTCAACGAATTGGTGGCAGGCGTCAGGTCCGATATCGGTGTGAAAGTGTTCGGGGACGATCTCGAGGTTTTGAAAGCTAGGGCCGATCAAATTGTCCGTGTCTTGAGCTCAGCATTTGCGCGGCGGTCGGCTTCATTGCGCTGTTCGGTGTGGCCGTTTTGAATGGTGTGGTGTTGCTGAGTTATGTCCGGACCATTCAGGAATCCGGCAAGCCGGCAGGTGGGGCCGCTTATGAAGGCGCGCAAGTCAGATACAGGCCCGTGATGTTGACTGCTCTGGTTGCGAGCCTGGGATTCATTCCGATGGCTCTTTCCCACGGCATGGGTGCCGAAGTGCAAAGGCCATTGGCAACGGTTGTGATCGGTGGCTTGATAACTTCAACGACCCTGACGCTGCTGGTCCTGCCGACCGTCTATGCGTGGGTCTTTCGAGCCAAGGAGTAGCTTGGTGCTGAAACTCTTATCCTACCCGGTCATGTCAGTCACCCGGCGCCGTTCGACGGTATACCGCTCTATGCCCGACTCGCCGAAGTTCGGGAACGAGTTCAGAGTTTGCAGCTGCCAGTGAGCGACTTTGTAACATGGATACTGGGTCGAATCCCGCCGACACCTCCCAACCATCATCAGATTGTTCAACTGAACGAGCAGGGCCTCTGGCCTGATCTAGCCAAGGGGGACATAGCCAAGGGGGGCAGACACCGACACTGCGTCTGCGCGTCCTACCACAGCCCCCTTGAAAGTTGATCCAACCTCGGTTACCGTTACTGTTGATCCTTTGTTACATGAGCGACTCACAAAGAAATCTGTGGAGAAGCTAAAGTGAAACGTGCGGCCCCGATTGCCGACGGCGAAGTTAAGGTCAGCGGAAAGAGCGATCGGCTGCTTTCAATGGATCCCCCTGTTCAACCGGTGCGAGTTCAACTGGAAAAGATTCTGGCTAGCCGGACGTTTGCCCGTGCCGGGCGTCTGAGTCGATTCCTTCGTTTCAGCGTTGAACAAACTCTCCAGGGTCACGGCGACCAGATCAAAGAGTATCTTCTCGGGACCGAGGTTTTTGACAAGGACCAAGCCTTTGATCCACGAATTGATCCCATCGTCCGGGTAGAAGCCGCCCGGCTTCGTTCCAAGCTCAAGGAATATTACGAGAAGGAAGGTCAAGACGACCCGGTTCTGATCACACTCAGCAAGGGGAGCTACGCTCCTCAGTTCCTGAAGCCTGCCCCTCCGCTGGCTACCACTCTGCCGCCCTCGATCAGAATTCGCCCGGATCGCAAGACTCTGATCATGATTGCTGCCCTGCCGCTCCTGGCCGGCGCGGTGTTCTGGATCGCGCTCTTGCATCAGCGGAATCGGGCCCTGCAAAGAGAACTGGCAACCACGCTGAGCAATGCTTCGTTCGAGGAATTCGCGCCCATCTGGGGGCGGTTTTTCTTGCCAGGCGCCGACAACATCGTCGTTTTTGGCAGTCCCATGTTCTTTTCAAGCCAGGGCCATAATCTCTTTCTGCGATTTGCTGGTGTGAACGATGCTGCCAACCTGATTAGCGATCCTAATTTCCGGATGCTGCAGGAACAGTTCGGGCCCCTTTCTGGGCCCCGATATGATTACACCGAAATGGGAGATGCTATCGCTTTGCAGCGTTTAACCGGTTTCTTTGCCGAAGCCGGCGCTAAACTCACCGCCCTGCCAGCGCATATGGCGAGCTGGGACGCTGTCAGAGAACGAAATATCATTTTCCTTGGGGCCCCCCGCATGAACCCGTTGCTCCAAAGGCTTCCCGTCCAACAGGAGTTTGAGTGGGGTGCGGATCACAAGATTCGTAACCGCCATCCCCAACCTGGGGAATCCTCAGTTTATGAGACCTTGTCTCATCGAGATGCATTTACTTATGCGACGATTTCTTCTTTTCCTGGTTTGCGACCCGACCGTGACCTGCTCCTGTTAACAGCTCATAGCACTCCAGGCACTCTGGCCGCAATTGGACAGGTCACTCAACTAGAGAACGTCCGAAGTATTCGGCGGCGCCTTCAGCTTGCGAATTCGGGCGAGCGGCAGCATTTTCAGATCCTGCTGCGAGTCGTCGCCGACAAGAATGCCCCCGTCAAGACCGAGTTTGTGACCCACCGAGTTGCCTCCTATAGCCCTGACAAGAAGTGACGGACCTCAACCAGGCAACTGAGCGTCCTTGATATCCCGGGTAGGGTGCGTTGCGCTTTTCAACGCACCACAGCAACCGTCCGTGAATGGTGCGTCGAAGGGCACGACGCATCGTACCAATTCCTGGAGCGACCCCGCCGCGACCGAAAGGCGAACAAAATTTGTCGTAACGCTGCGCATCACGGTCTAATCAGGGAATTTGTTTTTGCTACGGTAACGTTGCCGTAACATTACCGCAACACACTTGTGCCACCCTCAGTCCTGAAAGCAAGATGCAACAAGATCTCGCTTCGTGCCATTGATTCAGATGCCCGGGTTCAGGCACTTGACCGTTCTCTGATCCATAATTCTGGACGAGAATATAGCCTGTAGAGCAGGCTTGTCCATCGCGAGGGCCCCACTGTCGCGAAACTCGGCACGAAGGCTCCCCTCCTTGGCTAAGGAGGGGAAGCCGCGGCCACAGGCCACGGCGGGGGTGGTTCGAACAGGTCGCGGCAAAGCCAAATCAGGAGCGGGATCGCAGCGACTCACACCACCCCAGTGTCGCTGCGCGCCACATCCCCTCCTCAGCCGAGGAGGGGAGTTTTCCTGCAATCTTCCAGTTTCGCGACAGAAACTAGCTAGAGAGGAAAATAGGCGCCTTCCTGGAGGGCAAATGAAGGCTTTGGGTGCTCTATCGGTTTCGGAGTGACGCGCCCCCACATGCGCCCGCTGCCGCCTGTCACCCTCCCTGGGAAGGACATTTCACAATGGAGGATTCAATGAGAGTAGAAAGAAGATACGGACGAGCAAGCTGCAGTGGTTCGAATCGAAATTTCAAGACTGTTCTTGGAAAACTCAGCCTGCAGATAGTGCTGATAGCGGCATTGGTCGTCCAAACAATGGTGAAATCATCGTATGCACAGACGACCGCCACGATATTGGGGACCGTCTCCGACGAGACCAAGGCTGTGGTGGCAGGCGCCAAGATCGTTGCAACCAACAGCTCAACGAACGAAACCCGGATCACGCAGACCAATGAAGTTGGTTATTATAGCCTGCCGGGGCTAGCGGTTGGCATCTACACCGTGCGAGCAGAATTGGCCGGATTCAAAGCGGCGGTTCGAGAGGGGATTCAACTATCGCTCAATCGCAACGCCCGAGTTGATATCGAAATGACCGTTGGCGAGGTCAACGACAGTATTAATGTCGTTGCCGACGCACCGCTGGTTGAGTCCACTACCAATGAAATGGGAGCACTGATTGACCAACGCCGGGTCGCTCAGCTCCCTCTCAACGGCCGCAACACTTTGAGCCTGGTGAGCTTGGTCCCGGGCGCGCAGAACCTCGAGTCGCGAGCTGAGCAGGGTTTCAACATCAACAAGGTGGCTTTTAACGGAGTCCGTCCTGAGCTCTCCAATTGGCTGCTGGACGGAGGTGACAACACCTCAAGCCTCCGCAACTACGGCAATCCAGTTCCTAACCCGGACGCCATTCAGGAGTTTCGTGTCATCAGCAATAACTACAGTGCAGAGTATGGTCATTCGGCGGGGGCCATCGTCAATGTAGTGACGAAGTCAGGGACCAACGAGTTCCACGGAAGCGCGTTCGAGTTCTATCGAAACGACAGCCTCAACGCTGCTCACTTCTTCCAGGGGGCGCCTACCAAGCTCAACCAGCACCAGTTCGGAGCTACGGTGGGCGGACCGGTGGCCAAGGATAAGACCTTTTTCTTCACCTCCTATCAGGGCTTCCGCCGGGACCGGGAGGAGTTCAAAAATAACGCCCTCGTTCCCACTGAGCTGGAGCGGCGTGGAGACTTCTCCCAGTCCGTCTTCCAAGGCAGGCCTGTGGTCATTACGGACCCGCTGACCGGCGCGCCTTTCCCAGGCAATATCGTCCCGGCCAATCGCATCAGCCCGATAGCCACCAGATTCTTGAACCAGGTTGTCCCATTGCCCAACAACTCGCAGCGTGGCCCCAACGGCTATTCCGTGACGATTCCCCTCTCAGATCCCAGCGACCAGTTGCTCGCCAAAGTCGACCACGTCTTCAACGAGAAGCACAAGCTGTCCGGCTCCTATTTCCTGACCGACTCGACCGAGGCGGAGGCGAGCACAAACAGCGACATCCCGTTCCATTTCAGAGACAACACCAACACCCAGCAGAACGTGAACCTCCATGAGTACTGGGTGATCAGCCCGGCCTTGCTTAACCATTTCCGGGTCAGCTACACCCGCAGCGCCGGCTCCCGGCTGCTCCGCGGCGAGCCGTCGATCAGTGCGTCTGACTTGGGGGTCAATTTCGGAAATCTTCCTGCCGGACCCGTCGTCCCGCCCGGCTTCCGTCTGACCGGCTACTTCAACGCCGCGGCCGTAGCGGGCGGACCCAAGACGTCGAACAATTATACGGCAGCCGATGGCCTCGAGTGGGTGAAGGGGCGCCACACTCTTAAGTTTGGCGGCGAACTCTGGCTGCGGCGGCTTTTCGATGTGACTCAGGACGACCGCAACGGCGGTGATTTTCGCTTTAACGGGAATGTGACAGGTAATTCCATCGCTGATCTCCTTCTGGGACAGGTCAGCGATCGTTTCCGGTATCGGGATTCGAGTTATAAGAGCAACAACCAGTGGGCCTTCTACGGTTATGTCCAGGACAGCTTTCGCATCAACAGTCGCTTCGCGTTGAATTTGGGCGTGCGATACGAGCTGGATATGTATCCGGTCCACCCTGGCAACCTGATCACGGCTTACGTTCCGGGACAACAGTCCAGCTGCGTTCCGCAGGCGCCCATCGGGATTGTCTTTCCTTGCGACCAAAACATCCCGCGGGCGGGGCTCAACAACGACACCAACAACTTCGCCCCCCGGCTGGGCTTCGCCTACGATATCGCCGGCAACGGAAAGACGGTAGTCCGCGGCGGGTACGGTATCGCCCATGCGTTTCAGATCTTCAATACCCTGCAAGGGGGGCAGATCAATATTCCCTTCTCCGTGATTGCAGAAGCCAGGAATGCCGCTGCCAGGAACAAGCCCTCAACCATCGCGCTCGCCGACCCGTTCGCATCCGTTTCCGGCGGCAATCCCTTTCCCAGCAGAGTCGATCCCGCAGACCTGAAGTTTCCGGCCAGTGGAAATTACACCTCCAACAGCCTCGATCTGCCCGTCGGCTACATCCAACAATACAACTTTTCAGTCCAGCGACAGTTTGGCCAAAGCACGGTGCTGGAAGTCGCTTATGTCGGGAACCAGGGCAGGGATCTGATCAGCTCGTTCAACATCAACCAGGCAGTGCTCAGTCCGAACGGCACGGCGGCGAGCATCAACGCTCGACGTCCGCTCGGATCGAGCCCTTTCCTGGATTTGTTTCAGTTCCAATCAACTGTCCGATCCTGGCATGACTCGCTCCAGGCGCGTCTGGAGAAGCGCTTCAGCCAAGGCTTCACAGTCCTGGCTGCCTACACCCTGGGCAAGACTATTGACTACGCCTCCTGGCACGACTCCTCCGGTGACTGGTCTGATCCGCGGCGGCCGGAACTGAATAAAGGTCTGGCCGATTTTGATCGGCGGCACGTGACAGCCGTTTCTTTCCTCTGGGACCTGCCGTTCTTCAGCAAGTCCGGCAGGGCACTGGAGACGATCCTGGGCGGTTGGCAGCTCAACGGCATTGCGACCTTCTACGCAGGCCAACCACTCAATGTCATTTCAGGGCGGGATAACAACTTTGACGGCTTCAATGGAAACGACCGGCCCAATGTCGCCGGCGATTGGGAGAAGAGCAAGCCTTCCAAGGACGCGATCAAGGCCGGGGAGACTTGGTTTAACACCTTAGCCTTCGCCGCCAACGGCGTGGGCCAAATCGGAAGTCTGGGGCGCAATGTGATCATCGGGCCAGGCAGCAATAACGTCGATCTCGGGCTGTCCAAGCGTTTCAAGATCACGGAGCGGCATTCGCTCAACGCCCGTCTGGAGGCATTCAATCTTTTCAATCTCGTGAACTTCACCAATCCAGATGGCGAGTTCAGCAGCGGGAATTTCGGCAAAATTACCAACGCGGGTCCGCCCCGGATCCTTCAGCTTGCTATTAAGTACAACTTTTGATGGGTTAATCCTGCCCGGCAGAGTGCGATCATCCAGCGGCTTTCGAGAACAGCACGAAGAATGATCAAAACATTCTTCTCAATTCTTCTGCGTTTCTGGATGACTAGCCTGCTTGTGTGGCCGCACGGCAGAGTCACTGTTCAAGCGCAATACGCAAGCTGAAGATCACGATGAGGTCATCGCAAATATGAAACGCAGAAGTTTTCTGAAAACTGCAGGCCGGTGAAAAGTCAGGATTCCGTCAAAGTCCCCCTTAATAAAGGGGGACAGCGGTCGCGAAGCGAGCGCGAGGGGGTTGTCTTTGCCCCCGGCCAGCGGACCCGTCAGGACAACCCCCGAGGCCGACGGCCTCTGCCCCCTTTATTAAGGGGGACTTGCTCTGCATGGAGCCAGCCTTGAGGCAGTTGCCGCCTTTGACGAACCCCTGGGTGAAAAGTAGATGCAGTTGATGCAGTTGGAGTAATTGGAGAAGTTGGAGTATCGTTAAGCAAGTAAACTTCTAGAACTGAACCTTGAGAGGGGAGAACCATGTCGAATCGTTCACTCACTTCAATTGCCGTTCTTAGCCTGTCTTTCTTAATCTGGGCTCCTGGAGTCTCGTTGGGGCAAACCAGCACTGCCACGCTCCAGGGGATCATCACCGATCCTGGCGGGTTGGTTGTCCCGAAAGCGACGGTGAAGGCCCAACATTCAGGAACCGGCCTGGAGCGCGAGACTCAGACCGAGGAATCAGGGTTTTATGTTCTGAACTTTCTCCCGGTGGGGAACTACCTTGTCACGGTCGAGGTCCCTGGTTTCAAGCAAGCGAAGTTGCAGAATATAGTGCTGGAGATCGGCCAGACGCGGACGGTCGATGTCAAGCTGGAGGTCGGAGAGGTGCAACAGGTGGTTGAGGTTTTCGAGACGTCGCCGCCGTTGGACCGCAATTCGGCGGTCATTGGTACCGTCATCCAGTCCAGCCAGGTCAAGGAACTTCCGCTTAATGGCCGGCACTGGGCCAGCCTGATGATGCTGGCGCCGGGAGCCATAAACACCGGCGAGGGCAATCAGCTTTCGATTCGCTTTGTGGGCAGGGCCCGCGACGACAACAACTGGACTTTCGATGGAGTGGATGCCACTGGTGTCAAAGATCCTCGTCAAGAAACTGGAGTTCGGCTCATCATCAGCATGGACGCCATTTCAGAGTTCAGGGTCAACTCAACCTTGTATTCGGCTGAGTCTGGCTCGGGCGCTGGGGGCCAGGTGCAACTGATTTCTCGTGGCGGCACCAATAATTATCACGGCAGCGTGTTCGAATTTTTGCGCAACGATGCTTTAGATGCCCGAGTCTTCACCGACCGGGGCGAGCTGCCGCCGTTCCGGCTGAACCAATTCGGCGGTAACTTCGGCGG
>JAKEER010000362.1 GCA_022616615.1 Acidobacteriota bacterium | reverse complement strand
TCTGAAGGACGCACCCAATGCGTGAACGAATGACTAGTGACGAAGCTCTAATGACGAAAGAATGACGAAGACCTAATGTCTACTGAGGATCGCAGAATATAGTGACGAAACTCGTGACTTATCGAGAAACTCAATCGACTCGGTTCCCCTCGCCCCAACGCGGGAGAGGGGTTGGGGGTGAGGGGAGGGTGAGGGGGCGAACACGGCTGATTGATCCTGCAGGGCTCCAGAATCCTCATCCAGCGCTGGATTCCGCGTACTGATTCACTCTATCGGATTGCCCCTCACCCCCAACCCCTCTCCCGCGTTGGGGCGAGGGGAGCCGAGCCTAGGAACGCAGCGAACATGCACCACGGGGGTTGTCACTATAATTTGCAATCCTCAGTAAGTGTGGCTTCTTGTCATTCGGATTTCGGGTTTCTTTCGTCATTCGTGCTTAGTCATTCGGCATTCCGCTATCCATTCGGTGCGTCATTCCCGCGAAGGAAGGTTACCTCGACCCTTGACGCGTTCCTACCCGGGCCGCTCTTCTCCACCCATGACTTCCAGGAACACTGACTCTAGAGACCTCCGTACTACTCCGATCTGATAAACCTTGACGCCCTCGCCGACAAGCCAACGTGTCATCTGCGGAAGCAATTCTTCGTCGTGCACCTGCAGTTTCACACAACCGTTTTGCAGTGCGAGATTCGTTCCAAAGCGAGTCAAACCCTCCAAGGTTTCTCGTGAAGTTGCACCTAGCTTCAGCTCCACACCCAACACAGGAGGCTCTTCCCTGAGATTCAACTCGCGTACCACCTCGCCCTTCTTCACAAAGGCGACGCGGTCGCAGGTGACTTCAACTTCGCTGAGCAGATGCGAATTGAGAAAAACGGCGGTGCCTTGCTGCCGCAACTCTTCGATGAGATCGCGAACGAGGAGACGGCCGAGCGGATCGAGACCTGAGGTGGGTTCGTCGAGAAAGACCACATCAGGATCATTGAGCAAAGCCTGTGCCAAGCCAATGCGCTGCAGCATGCCTTTGCTGTACTCGCGCAACTTGCGCTCGGCTGCGTCGAGTAGATCGACCCGCGTCAGCAGCTCATCGATACGAATCGCAAGGTGCGACGCGGGCATGCGGTAAAGCGTCCCGTGAAACTTTAGGAACTCCCGGCCGGTCAGCCAGTCGTGAAAACGAAAGTGTTCGGGAAGAAAACCCACCTTGGAGCGCGCGGCCGCGTTTCCCAATGGTGAGCCCAGAACAGTGCCGCTTCCAGTGGTTGGGGCGATCAGCCCCAGCAGCATTTTGATGGAAGTCGTCTTACCCGCGCCGTTGGGTCCCAGGAAACCGAAAACCTCGCCACGGCCGACCGCCAGCGTCAGGTTGGCAACCGCTGTCTTGTTTCCGAACTGCTTCCGCAGCTCGTGAGTCTCGATGACACAGTCAGGCATTCAGGCTGATTTGTAGAATCTTCCCTCTTTGATCGGGTAGCTTTACTGTATCGCACTGGCCATCTGTAGCAAATCCCTCTTGTTGATGGTTCCTGAAAGCGAATAAACCTTGCCGTCATCCGACCAGAGCACCATCGAACCCTGTTCCCACTGAAGACGGCGGGAAGCCCCTGGTCTCCGTTGCCCGTTCAGCTCAATCAGCAGGCCTTGAGAGGTTCCCACTTCGACTTCGCGAAACGAAGCAACATCGGCGGGAACCGGAACCAGTAATGTGCCGTGCCAATCAATGGAGTAAGCGTACTGCCGAGCCTCGTCCAGGCTCATCCCCAAAATACGCAAGGCAATCTCGACGATCTCGGGCAAATGCACACCCTGCGGAAGGGTGATTTCGGGACTGGCAGCCTGCAACAAGGTCGCCCGGGCCATGCCATTGCGCTCGTAGTTCGTGACCACTCGTGGTGGCATACGGACCTTGACGACTGCGCCATTCAGTTGCTGAGGCACCCACACGTCCCGCAGATCTAGCGCGTCCAGGACGTCCTGCAGCAGGGCCGTGTCAGCGGTGAACTCCAAGGCACCCTCTCCACCGGCCAGCATCTGCTCCTGAACCACTCCGCTAGGCAGTGTCGCGGGCAGTTGGACTGTTAGGCCAGTCAATTGTTCCGCAGCCGCAACACTATCGACCGGCTGCAGTCGTTCGGGTTCCTTCACAACTCTTACATTCCGGCTTAGCAGCGACTTCAAATCAAAGCCTTCATTGGCGATTCGCGCGATTTGCTTGAGGCGGTCCGGATCGGCAGAAATGGCAACAAAGCGTTGAACGCGAAACAGATCGAGAAACTGCTGTGCCACCGCACGCACTGCTGGAAAGCTGAGTAAGATGAGGAACACTGCAGCCACGCTTACCGCCAGCGCTACCGGCTTTCGCCAGATCGGCGAGCGGCTGCCCGGCTCAGGCGCTGCCTCGTTGCTGAGTTTCCGGCGCAACGTGTCTGCAAACTCCGGCGAAGGATCTTCGCGAAAATCATAGAGAAATTGGTCATCCATGCTGGTTTCCCCCCTCATCCCACAGCTCCCGCAGCCGACGCAACGTGCGGTGGAAAATCGTGCCGATGTTGGATTCGCTCATTCCTGTCAAGCTGGCGATTTCCCGGTTAGTCAGCCCGGAACCATACTTTAGAGCCAGCAACTCCCGTTCGCGATCGGGTAGCCCGGCCGTCAACTTGGAAAGCCGGCGAAACTGCGAGCGGCGCAGCGCGGCGGTTTCGAGATCGTCCGGAGCAGGCGCTTCATTGAGCTCGTCGAGTGGCAGTTCAGCCCGACGGCGCCTGAAATGATCGATGGCCACATTCCTGGCAATGGCGAAGAGCCAAGTGGAGAATGCGGACAGGTCGCGGCGGTGTTGATGACGCGCCCGCCAAGCCTTCTCAAAGGTGGTCGAGGTCAGGTCTTCGGCCACCGCATCATCGCCCATGCGGTAGCGAAAGAAGTTGTAGATCCGGGGCAGCTCCTGGCGATAAAGCATTTCCCAATCGGCTTCGCGCGCAGGGACACCCAGCGAAACCAACCACTTGAGAACAGGCGCGTGAGCGTTCATCATCGAATTATACGCAGAAGCCGCCAGAGTATCACGGACTCTTTGAGTCTCTTCTTTGGCGCCGTTGGAGACAAAAGCTCATTTGCTGGCGATACTTGAGATGCAGGCAAATAGTTTAGGCGAGCTTTCGCGGCCTAGTGCCGTCATTCCCGCGAAAGCAGGAGTCTGGAGATTGGACGTTCTCGGGTGTGTTCGAAGCCTGCAGATGCGGGTTTCAGCCCACCACGAGAGCAAATCAATATTTCGTGCGTCATGCGCCCAAGGGTTGCAACGAAGCGGGGGCCTGCTCCAGGCGGCCTGGAGGGGCGCGGGAGAGTAGCCTGGGGCAAAGCGTCAGCGACGCCCCAAGTTGGCGTCCATCCAATTCGGTTGCGCCCCGGCAGGGGTGCCGGAATGCTGGCTGGTCGCTGATTCAACGCCCCTGCCGGGGCGGCAGAGGTTCACGATGGTCCTGATCCCTGGGGCGTCGCTTCGCTCTGCCCCAGGCTACCGTCCATTGCCCCGTCCGGGGCAAGAATGTCCAAACTCCAGATTCCCGCGAAAGCGGGAATCCAGAATCTGGCTCCCAGAACGACGTCAACGCCTGGGCTGGATGCCCACCCGCTTGGGCATGACAAATGGGCAGCGGATGCCTAAAGCTTCGTGCTAAATTCGGGCGGCTAAGGTTTGGGCCGTCCAGAGTGTATCGAGGTTCATGCCAATGATCCAATGGGTGCTCGCTTCCTCCTCGCCGCGCCGGCGCGAGCTGCTGAAATTGCTGTTGCCGGACTTTGAAGTTCTTGCCAGCGATGTGGATGAGGTCATTCAGCCGGGGGAATGGCCGGAAGCGCTGGTCAAGCGGCTGGCCCACGAAAAAGCTTTAGCTGTTCAAAGATGCCGTCCAGCGGCCTGCATTATCGGCGCCGATACATCGGTGGTGTGCGAGCTGGATATTCTTGGGAAGCCGGCTTCGGCCGAAGAAGCCAAAAGCATGCTCTGGAGGTTGAGCGGCAGAACTCATCAAGTCCTTACCGGAGTCTGTCTGCTGCACCGCGAGACTTGCCTGGTGGAGTGTTCGACAACTGACGTGACTTTTTGTTCTTTGTCGGAGCAGGAGATCGAAAGATATCTGAAGTCAGGCGAGCCCTTTGACAAGGCCGGCGCTTATGCTACGCAGGGACTAGGCGCCCGGTTTGTTGAAAGGATCGATGGCTGCCATTTCAACGTCGTGGGTTTGCCGGTTTCGCGGGTTTATCAAATGATGAAGAGGCTTGAACTTGAAGTCCCGTGGAAACAGAGCAGCTAGCATTCTTGCCACCGCTGCTTCCCTTTTCGCGCGCCGCATCGCGGATGCGCATCCTGAACTCCCGCACAGAACGCTGCGCATCGACGACCTGATTTCTTATGGATAATCTCAGCCTGGAAGTCCTTATCAGTGAACTGAGAGCACGCGTCCTCAACACGTCCATCCAGCGGATCAGATTCACCACCGATAGGACTTGGGTCTTGGCGCTGCGTTCCCGAGTGACGGAGTATCTTGTCGTTTCCTTGCAGCCAGCCTTTTCCGGACTCTTTGTTCTGTCGGAGGAGGCGCCCGCCGAAGCCGCACCTTCGGATGCGCTGCTGGCCCTGAGGAAGTATCTCATTGGCGGAAGAATTACTGCGTTGCGAAAGGCCTTGGCTGACCGCGTCGTGTTCCTGGAAATTGAGAACTGCCGGCTTTCCGATCAGGCCGAAAGGTTTGTGCTGGCACTTGAGCTAATCCCCAACAAAGCGAGGGCTTGCCTGCTAGATGCGCAGCAAGAAGTACAGGTTTGGCTCTCGCAAGCCCCGCCGGCGCCTCTCGGCGCCTATATACCACCAGTCATGCCAGTTCGGCGAGTTGATGCGATTGAACCCGAAGAGTTTCATCGCCTGTTTCAGCAAGTAGATGGCGCTTCGCGGTTGGCATCTATCTTCGGGCTCAGCCCGCTGTTCGCGCGCGAGGTGTTTTTCCAAGGCCAGCAAGATTCAGGGAAAGCATGGAATGCTCTCCAAGCGTTGTTACAACGCGTGTTGGCCGGTCCCTATTCGCCGCGGATCTACCGTCTGGCGGATGCTCGGACAGCATCACTCCAGGATCTCTCGCGGAAGCAGCCACCGAAGCTTGCGATTGCCCCCTTTTCATTGGAGTCACTCGGCGCCGCGAAGTGCCAGACTTTTTCTTCCATGAATGCGTTGTGTGCGGAGATGTTCAAGCAATGTCTTGAGAGGGACGTGCGGCTGAGAGATTTGCAATCGGGCCGCGACCAGGTGACCGCGGAGATCAAGAAGAAGGATCGTTTGAAAGAGAAGTTGCAGGCTCAGTTGAAAAAAGCCGGTGAAACTGAAATCTTCAAGACCTATGCAGACCTGCTTTATGCTCAGCACGACAAATCAGCCAAGGGCACGACGACGCTTCGAGTGCCGAACCTCTTTGATCCTGGGCTTAGCGAAGCCGACATCCCCTTGGAGCCGGGCCTCTCGATCATCCAGAACGCCAATCGCTATCACAAGCTCTATCGGAAAGCCCGCCGTTCGGTTCCGCAGATTGAAGAGCGGCTGCGTTTGCTGGAGTCGGAGATCGAAGCACTAAGGGCCGAGGAAGAAGTGCTGATAAGCAGTCCCTTTCGCTCAGCAGTCACTGGCGCTTCGAGCGCTCAAGAAGAGCCGAGGCCAGAGAGCGGTCCAGCAACGACGGACTCCGGCCTGGGCCCAGCGCCCGGAGTCTTTGCATTTTCACTCAAGCCTCCCCGCCCGAGCTCCAGGGTTGCCAGCCCGAGCGGAAGCCCGCAACGCCAGCAAGGGCAAACCAGGCAAGCTCGGGCAGGCTCGAAGTCCCGTTCTTTCGAAGAGACCGGACCCGGCCCTGAGGCCCTTGTGCGCAAGACGGCCAAAATGTTTCTGTCTTCGGAAGGAATGCAGATCCTGGTCGGCAAAAGCAGCAAAGACAACGATGTCCTCACCTTGAAAGTTGCTCGGAGCGAGGATTTCTGGCTGCACGTCGCAGGTTATGGCGGATCACATGTTGTTCTAAGAAACCCCGAAAAACTGGCGGCTGCTCCCAAGCAGTCGCTGCTGGAAGCGGCACAGTTGGCTGCCTACTTCAGCCAAGCTCGCAACGCCCCCAAAGTGGAAGTGCACTACACGCAAAAGAAATTTGTTTCCAAGCCTAAGGGGGCCAAGCCAGGACTCGTGCGTTTGAAAGAGTACAAGTCGATCTCCGCCCGGCCACAATTGCTGGAGGAAGTCCCCGGCAAATGAGACAGGTCTGAATCCGTTAGGCCGTCTTTGCCGGGGAAAGCAACCGCGAATGAACGCGAATAGAGGCGAATGACCAAGCATAGGCATTGCGAACGAAGGACAAATATCTCTGCCATTGCGGCTGACCGATTCTTATTGAGCACTCCGAGGCACTATGTGATTTGCCGGATTCCATTCGCGTTTATTCGCGTTCATTGGCGGTTGTTAGGCCACCTGCCAAGCCCTTTCAAATTTGCATTGTCAACCAATCACGGTATAATCGGCGCTCGTTTTGCAATCCTTAAGAGAGGCGGTTGCTTTCGGAGACGGCCCGTGCCGAGGGCCAGACTCTGATAAATCCTATGAACGAATTGCTGAAGAAGATTGCGGAGAAGCGAGTCCAGGCCGGGGTGATCGGAATGGGCTATGTTGGACTGCCACTGGCCGTCGAAATCGCGAATGCGGGAATTCAAGTGGTTGGAATTGACTTGGATGGATCGAAGGTAGAAAGGATCAACGCCGGCACTTCCTACATTCCCGACGTTACTTCCGAAGCGGTTAACAAACATGTCGCCGCGAAACGCCTGCGAGCAGTTACAGACTTTCGAGTCATTCGCGAGTTGGATGCCATCATTATTTGCGTGCCCACGCCCCTTGGCAAGACGAAGGATCCAGATCTCTCCATGGTGGTTTCCGCTGTGGATCGGATTGCCGAGAACCAGCGGCCGGGCCAGTTGATCGTACTCGAAAGCACGACTTATCCGGGCACCACCGAAGAGTTAATGCTCCCCAAACTGGAAGAGAAAGGCTTGAAGGCAGGGAGGGATTTTTTCCTGGCCTTCTCGCCTGAGCGCGTGGATCCGGGAAACCCGTCATTCCACATCTTCAACACGCCCAAGGTGATCGGCGGCGTCACCCCACTGTGCCTCGAGGTGGCTGCAAAGCTCTACAGTAACTTCATTCAGAAAGTGGTGCCCGTTTCCTCGTCGCAAGCGGCTGAGATGGTAAAGCTGCTGGAGAACACGTTTCGCAGCGTCAACATCGGGTTGGTAAACGAGATGGCGCTGATGTGCGATCGCTTGAAGGTGGACGTCTGGGAAGTGATTGAAGCGGCGGCGACGAAGCCTTTCGGCTTTATGCCATTCCAGCCGGGCCCCGGCCTGGGTGGCCATTGCATCCCGATTGATCCGCTATACCTTTCCTGGAAGCTGAAGACGCTCAACTATCGAGCCCGCTTTATTGAGCTGGCCAGCGAGATCAACGCTGATATGCCGCATTATGTTGTCAACAAAGTGAACGATGCATTAAACAGCTTCAGCAAGTCAGTGAAGAACTCGAAGGTTCTTATCCTGGGTGTCAGCTACAAGAAAGACATCGATGATCTCAGAGAGTCTCCCGCTCTCGACGTCATCCAGTTGCTAAAGCAACGCGGGGCCAAAGTGATGTATCACGACCCCTACGTCCCGGAGATTGAGTTTGAGCATACGCATCTAAGGTCTATGCCGCTCGACCAGGGTCTGGCTGAAGCTGACTGTGTCGTCATTGTTACCAACCACAGTAACATCGACTACCCCAAAGTGGAGCGCTTGGCCAAAGTGGTGCTAGACACGCGAAATGCGATGCGAGGCATCAAGAGTTCCAAGGTCATCAAGCTTTAATGAATCTGCCGAATTTCCTGACACTGTCACGGATTTTTGCTGTTCCCCTGCTCGTGGTCGTGCTGTTGACGCGAGTCTATAACCCCGCCCGTGAAGTTGTCGGCGTTTCAATTTACCTGGCAACGCTGATCTTTCTGGGCGCCTCGATCACGGATTATTTTGACGGCTACCTGGCGCGAAAACGCCAGCAGGTCACTACGCTCGGCATCTTGCTCGACCCGGTTGCCGACAAGTTACTGACGTCCTCGGTCTTCATCTCACTGGTGGAGCTAAAGTGGGTGCCAGCCTGGATGGTGGTAATCATAGTGGGCCGCGAGTTTGCGGTCTCCGGATTGCGCAGCATAGCGTCTTCACAAGGCTTCACTATTGACGCCTCCGATTTGGGAAAGGTAAAAATGGTGATGCAGGTAGTGGCGATCACCGTCATCATCCTACGAAACGTTTTTCCCTGGCTCACGACGTTCAGCTGGGTGGCTCTGTGGCTGGTAGTGATTTTTGCCCTCGCCTCGGCGATCGACTACTTCCGCAAGTTTTGGAAGAAAGTGGACGACCGTGTCAAAGCGCGCCAAAGAAGGAAGCTGCTCGTTCTGAAGAAGAGGCAGCGCAATGTTCCAACTCAGTGAATCTGCGCAGTCGGAACTGCTGAAGCTCTCCCGCCTTTGCCTCGAAGAATTTCTGCAACAGGGAAGAAAGACGATTAACCGCGCAGTCTCACCCGAGCTGCTGGAAAGTCGGGGTGTTTTTGTAACGCTAGACGCGCACGGCGAATTGCGAGGCTGCATTGGCGTGCCCCTGCCCGTGTCACCGTTGTATCAAGCAACACAGAAGTGCGCGCTTTCAGCGGCCACCGCAGATCCGAGGTTTCCGCCGCTGGTAGCTGCGGAACTGCGTGATGTGCAGATTGAGATTTCGGTGCTCTCGCCTCTCGAAGCGGTGGAGGAGATCGAAGCAATTGAAATTGGAGTTCACGGGCTGCTGGTGCAACACCTCGGCCGCCGTGGTTTACTGCTGCCGCAGGTGGCGGTGGAGCAAGGCTGGGATCGACTGCAGTTCCTTGAACAGGTCTGCCGAAAGGCTCATCTACCGTCGACAGCCTGGAAAGAAGGCGCCCAGATCGAGCGGTTCAGCGCCTTCGTCTTCCGGGAGGAACGATCAGGAAGTTCGAAGGACTAAGTTCGAAGCACGAAGTAAAAACTTTCAGACTTCGCACTTCCGAACCTCGTACGCACTTCGAACCTCGTACTTCGTCGTTCATACTTCCTATTCCATCTCCACACCATCACCCACCGCAATCTGCTCGGTGCTCTGTGTGATGATCACAGTCGACGCGTTGGGCTCAACCCGAAGGACAACGGCCTGGCCAATAACCTTACGGACGCTGTCGAAAGTCTTCTGGTTCTTAACGTAATCCCTCTTATTGAAGAGGCTGATCGTGCGCTTGTTAAAGCGCCGCGTGATGCGGAAGTGGTCGCCCACCTGGACGTTCTGTTTACTGCCCGCATCGAGATAGACGATGTGGCCAACGCCTAAGAGCGTCCGGAATTCCTTTGTCATGAAAATCCGACCGGAAGTCTTGTTATTCGGCGGTGCGAATTTATCGAAACGGACCTCGGGTCGCTGCAAGGGAGAAACGCGCGTCTCTCCTGAAGTCACCAGATCGCCCACAAGAATCTCTTCGCACGAGAAAACAATCTCGGCTGTCGCAGATTGCTCCTGGGCTAGCAGAACACGCAGGCGTCCGATGTCTTGATAGTAGTAGCCGTATTTTCTAGCGGACTTTGCTGGAGCGAACTCGGTTCCCCACTTGGCAAACTCCCTGACCGCCCGCGCAACTTGAAGCTCGTCACCGGGTTTGATTCCCGCCGCCGTGCCCTGATTCAAGTAAACTACGTCGCGATCGCTGAAGTGAGCCTTGTTCTCCGACTCCTCGCCACCCACCAAAACAGCCTTTGGCGGAACAGGCTCGGCACTGAAAAAGCCAGCGCAGTAAAGGTCGCTGTAAGTTGCCACTGGAGGAGGTTGCGGTGGTGCTGCCGAGGCAACCGTCGCGGCAGCAGCTGCCGGCACTGGCGCTGGCTGCGCCGTCTGGACCGGCGAGGCCGGGACAGGTTGCGTTTGAGGTCGTTCCGCCTGCTCGGGCGCATTCTCGACTGTTGGCTGGGTCATGACTACCATTTTCTTAATCAGGACCTGGTCACCTGGGTAAATCCAGTGCGGATTCCTGACGTGACTATTCATCTCCCAGATTTGAGGCCACAGGAAGGGATCTTTTAAGTAGTGCCTGCTTAGGTCCCAGAGCGTGTCGCCCTGTTTCACTGTATGGATTTCATGCCCCTCCGCAGAAGTGGCCGCCTGATTGGCCGACCAGTGGTCCCCAGGCTGCTGCCGGGACAGAGGGCGTGGAGGATTTCCTTGAGCAGGCTGCTTTCGGGTTTGAGCCTGTCCTGTGGTTAGCAGCAACAGCAGGCCAGCCAAAGTCCAACGAAGTGTTTGAGTTGCTTTATTCACCGCACATCTCCTGAAGACTGCCAAGAATGTTTAATCTCTAAGCTGAAGCTCGCGGCCGGACCCGGATGATGAGTTGTAAATCTCCGCAATCGACGCTAACAAAAGGACTTTTGCGTTGTCAAGAAATAGCCAGTTCCTGATTGGGACGATAGGCACGCAACGCTCCCTGTGCTAGACTTGCGCTTTTGCCGCAGCCCTTTTATCGGAACCTGTGCGGATGCACTTTAGCTTTACCCCTTGAAATTCAACTGCATAAGGAAATGACCACGGTGGCCTCGGCCCCAAGCAGGGTTTGTGTTGTCATTCGGGAAGCGAATCCCGCTTCGGTGGAGCCTGCTATTGTGCGCGCTCGAGAGGCTGGGGGTTTGATTGAATTGCGACTGGACTACCTGCGGCTAGAAGATCTGAACGCCTCTAACGTGGCGAAATGGGTCCATCTGGCGGAGGGTCCGGTCATACTTACCTTGCGGCGAAAACCCAACGGTGGAGAGTTTGACGGTAGTGAAGAGACGCAAATTCGAATTCTGAAATCGCTCCGTGCGACAGGGGCGGCTTTCATCGATCTGGAAATTGAAACTATTGAGAGCTATCTGGGAGGAAGCCTGGCTTCACTGAAGACCTCCTCAGTCCCCTGCATCGCTTCTTACCATAACTTCCAGCAGACACCGGCGGATCTTGAGGCTGTATACCGACGCCTGTTGAATTCCGGCCCCGACATTCTGAAGCTGGCCACGCATGCCAAAGACTTCGAAGACAACTTGCGGCTACTTCAACTGGCCGAGAGGGCAAAAAGAGATGGCCTCCCGGTGATCATCGCCTCCATGGGACAGCTGGGAACCTTCTCACGCATTATGGCGTGCGGGCTCGGGTCCTTGTGGACTTACGCCTCTCTTGAAAAGGGCCGTGAAAGCGCATCAGGCCAGTTCACGGCTCAGGAACTAAAGGATCTCTACTCTGTGGATGAAATCACCCGCTCAACTCAAGTCTACGGTGTGATCGGCTGGCCCGTGGGCCACTCTCTTTCGCCGCACATCCATAACCCGGCGCTGCGCCGCCAGGGCCTCAATGCCCGCTATTTGCCCTTTCCGATCAAGGATCTGACGGACTTTGCGCCTCACTTGAGAAGGTTTGCCGGGTTCAGTGTGACGATTCCCCACAAGGTGCAGATTCTGGATTTTGTGGATGTGATCGATCAAACGGTGAAACAAACCGGTGCGGCAAACACCTTAGTCAATCGCGGCGAGAAGCTATTCGCCTACAACACGGATGTTGCTGGGATTGAACAGGCATTGAAGGAAGCATTCAAAGAGGGGGTTAGAGAAACGACTCTGCTTGGAACAGGCGGCGCTGCCCGCGCCGCCGCCTTGGTCCTGAGAGAAAAGAAATGCAAAGTGACCGTTCTGGCGCGAGATACTCGAAAGGCCGAACTATTTGCTGGAGAGTTTGGGTTTGGCTGCGACGCTTTGAGTCGGTCTATAAAATACGGCGGCGATCTCCTGATTAATGCCACCTCTGTTGGCATGTTTCCCCGCATTGACGAGTCTCCACTCCCGGCTGAGGCTCTCAATTATCGCTATGTTTTCGATATGGTTTACAATCCGCTGGAAACACGCCTGATGCGACAAGCCGGCGGTCGAAGCATCGTTATCAGCGGTGTAGAAATGTTTGTGGCTCAAGCGGCGCGGCAGTTTGAGCTTTGGACAGAGCAGGGAGCGCCCGTCGACCTGATGCGAGAGATTGTCTTGCGCCAGTTAGCCAGGTCCGTGACATGAAGAAAGCGAAACGGCGTGACAGTGAGGTAAAGCCACTGGCTCTTTCGCCGTCTCTCCGATTCGCCGTCTCTCCGTCTCGGCAACTTCAACCAAATGACCTTGAAGAAATCCATCCAAGTTCCCGCTAGCACCACGAACCTCGGCGCCGGTTTCGATGTCTTGGGACTGGCCTTACAACTGTATCTGCGCGTCGAGTTGCGGCAAACCGGGAATTCCCGGCCCGAGTTTCAGCTGTTTGGAGAAGGCGCCGGTGAGCTGCCAGCCAACGAGGAAAACCTGCTTTGGAAAGTGATGAATCGGGTTTTTGATGGCGAAAAGCAGACCTTGCCCGGAGTGCACTTAAGGATTGACAACCAAATCCCCATTGCGCGCGGTTTGGGGAGCAGCGCCGCCGCCATTGTGGCTGGTGTCAGCTGTTTCGAAGCCCTGACGGGACGAGAACTCCCTTCGGAAAGGTTCTTCCAATATGCTTTTGAGTTTGAGGACCACCCTGACAACATCACCGCCGGCCGCTTTGGCGGTTTCACGGTCAGCGCCGTTCACGAAAACGGGAAAGTGACATTTTTTCAGGCGCCCATTACTCCGCGGCTCAAGATCCTGCTGACTGTTCCGGAATTCCAACTCGAAACCCAGAAGGCACGCTCGGTGATTCCCCGGACTCTCGACCTTTGCGATGCCATTTTCAATCTTCAGCGCAGCTCGCTAACTGTCGCCGCGCTGTTGAAGAATGAGTTTCACTTCCTGCGCGAGACGCTGCGAGACAAGATCCATCAGCCTTTTCGTGCGCCGTTGATTCCGGGTCTTGAAGAGATCCTGCGCCTGAACCAAGCAGACATCCCGGGCCTGGCAGGCATTTGCCTCAGCGGTGCCGGACCCAGCGTGCTGGCCTTCGCCGAGCAGAATCTGGATGACATCTATCGCCGCGTGGCCGCAATTTTCGAGCGCCACGGCATTCGCTCCCGGCGGTTCGAACTGGAAGTGGATAATCAAGGCAGGACAATCCACTAAGGACACGAAGAACACGAAGAAGGATCTCGAAAGGGGCGCTAGGAGCGGTGATAGCAGATCTTATAGTCTCCATCGCCTTGTTTCCGATTTGCTGGATTTTGCCCTCACCCTACATCCTGGTTTCCTCTCTTTTCGGGAAGGAGCTTATATGATCCAGGTTCGCAAGAAATACGCGTGACTAACTGAATGGCGGGCCAAATGGGGGTATGAAACTTGTAGGATACGAAGAGCGCAAGGTCTCAGAAGCCCGCATCTTCGTGTCCTTCGTGGATGAACCAGTATGAAAACTCTTACCCAAATTCCGCTTGGAACACAGCTTCTCTTTGGCAAGGCCGCTAAGAAACGCCGCCGCATCGAACGGACGATCTTTTCGGTTTTCGAGCAATGGGATTACGAAGAGATCATTCCGCCCATCTTCGACTACTACGACGTTTTTACCAAAGGCATGGGCGCCGAACTCGAAGACACGCTCTACCGTTTCATCGACCGTGAAGGAAACATTCTGGCATTGCGCCCGGAGTTCACCTCACTGGTGGCAAAGTCGGTGGCCACGCGGCTTGCCGGCCAACCCAAGCCGCTGCGCTTGTCTTATTGCGGCGAAGTTCTACGCTACGAAGCGCCGCGCGGCGGCAGGCAGCGCGAGTTCTTCCAGATCGGCGTGGAGCACGTCGGCGGAGAACGCACCAAGTCGGATGCTGAGATTATTCTGGTGGCAATCGAGTCTCTCAAAAAGCTGGGCATTCGGAAGTTTCAAATCAATCTGGGAGAGATGGGTTATTTTGCCGGGATCGTCGAGCGCATGAACTTTTCGCGGGAAGACTTGGTGAAGATCAAGACCCTCGTTGATCTCAAGGACACGGTTGGGTTACGGGCAGAGCTGGAACGCCTTTCGCTTTCGGAGAAGCGGCGAAATATTCTTCTGTCTCTGGTTCATCTCACCGGTAACTCCGGCACGATGCAGACGGCGCGGCAACTGGTTTCGAACGAGAAATCGCTTGAAGCGCTCGACCATCTGGCCGCTCTGCATGCCGAGTTGAAGAAGCACAAGGTGGATGAGCACATTACCATTGACCTGAGCGAAGTGCGGGGTCTTGAGTATTACACGGGAACAATCTTCAAGATTTATGTTCCAGGACTCGGCTTTGAAATCGGTGGCGGCGGCCGATACGACAATCTGCTCAAGAACTTTGGTTGCGACTTCCCTTCTGTAGGGTTTTCGTTCAGCCTGGAGCGTCTAATGGCGATGGAGGATTAGCTCTCTCATAAGGACGAGTTATGGCAGCCAACCCGAAGCGCTAGCGAGGGAGGCAGCCTAGAACGAGAACTCTACATCTAGGATCACTTGCTGCCGCTCAAGTTCAAGATTCGGTCAAGTTTGTAGTCCCGGCTTCAGCCGGTCGCGACTATTGCCGCCTGAAGGCGGTACTACGAACCCTCCCCTCGGTGAGGTCGCTCGCTACATCTAGACTCACCACAGACCACGGAGTGATGATTGCTGAGCGCTTAGTGCTGACGGCTTCACCTGATGAAAGAAACGATCACCATAGCTTTATCCAAAGGCCGCTTGTTTGACGAGGCGCTGGTCTTGTTGAGCAAGGCGGGTATTGAAATTGCTGACCCGGATGTCAATTCGCGCAAGCTGGTCATCCCGGATACGCAGAGGCGCTTTCAGTTCTTCATAGTTAAGCCTATCGACGTTCCAACCTACGTCGAGTATGGTGTAGCCGATGTGGGGATTGCGGGCCGTGATGTGCTGGTCGAATCAGCTGCCGACATCCATCAGCCGCTCGATCTGCGCATTGGCTGCTGCAAGATGGTGGTAGCAGCGCCCAAAGCGGCGGCGCGCCAAGACTACAAGGAACTCTCGGCCGTGCGCATCGCCACGAAGTACCCTCGCATCACGACCGAATACTTCACGCAACGCGGTGTCCCACTCGAGATCATTCCCCTGTCAGGCAGCGTCGAGCTGGCGCCATTGTTGGGTCTTTCCGACCGCATTGTCGATCTCGTCTCTTCGGGCCGGACCCTGGCAGAGAACGGCCTTGAAATCGTCGAAACCATTCTGGACATTTCAGCGCGTCTGGTGGTGAACCGGGCCAGTTATCAAATCAAGCGGGAAGCGATCACCGGGCTGATTAAGATGCTGTCGAAGGTGGTAGAGCAGAAGTGACAGCCACAGAGTCACAGAGATGAAGCTGTCTCACAGCTTCATCTCTGTGTCTCTGTGGTTTTCCTTTTTTCGACTATGATCCCACTTTTTCATTGGAACACACCCGAGCTGCAAAGCTATCTCAAGAAGATCGACTCTCGCGGTTCAGAGCCCGATCCTCAGATCGAGAAACAAGTTGCCAGCATCATTGCTGCCGTGCGGACTCAAGGTGACATCGCAGTGCGCGAGTTCACGCGCCAGTTTGACGGGATTAACCTGCCGAGTCTGCGCATCGACCCGGCAGAGGTTGGCGAACTGGCTGCCCAAGTCGATCCCGAACTACGCCACGTGCTGCGACTCGCGAAAGAGAACATACGGACGTTCCATGAGCGCCAGATGGAAGAGACTTGGGAGATAGAAGCCGCCGATGGCGTACGCCTGGGACAGCGCATTAGTCCGTTGCAGTCCGTGGGACTCTACGTTCCGGGAGGGACAGCCGCCTATCCTTCAACGGTGCTGATGAACGCCCTGCCCGCGAAGATCGCCGGCGTGCCGCGGATTGTGGTCACGACACCACGCCATCAGTTTCGGCGCAACCCGGTTATCGCCGCAGTGCTTGAAGATCTGGGGCTGGATGAAGTTTACGGGATCGGCGGCGCCCAGGCTGTGGCAGCGCTGGCGTACGGCACCGAGACGGTGCCCAAGGTCAACAAGATCGTGGGACCGGGCAACATCTACGTCGCCACCGCCAAACGGCAGGTTTATGGCGTCGTTGACATCGACATGATCGCGGGTCCCAGCGAAGTGGTGGTAGTGGCGGAAGATTCGATCGACCCCGATTTCGTTGCCGCTGACCTCATGGCGCAAGCCGAGCACGATGCAAACGCTTGCGCGATAGCCATAGTCTTGTCGAAAGAGTTTGCTCTGAGCGTTCAAAACAGCGCCGCGTGTCTCATCAAGAATCTCAGCCGGGAGAAGATCGTTCGGGAAGCACTTGAAAACTGCGGCGCCCTCATTATCTGTGCCAGTTGGGACCAAGCCGCCGAAGCCGTTAACGCGGTTGCGCCAGAGCATCTCGAGTTGCTGATGGAAGAGCCAGAACCGTTCGCAGCAAAAATTCACTCTGCGGGAGCCATCTTCTTCGGCCCCTATTCCTGCGAGCCGGTTGGCGATTACTTTGCCGGCCCGAATCATGTTCTGCCGACGTCGGGCGCCGCCCGCTTTGCGTCGCCGCTCGGCGTCTACGATTTTCTTAAGAGGACCAGCCTCATCAAGTACACCCAGGCAGCCCTTCAGAAGAACCATGCCTACATTGAGAAGTTCGCCGAATCGGAAGGGCTCGACGCCCACGCACAAAGCGCGCGGGTGCGGTTCAAGAAACCCAACTGGTGACTCTAGAGTTACGGCAGGGAGGAGTGCCAATGATAACCTCGCTTTCATTTCACAATTTTCGAGGGTTTCGAGACCTAACCATCACGCCCCTGAAAAAAGCAAACCTGCTGCTTGGAAGGAACGACACTGGCAAGACAAGCGTCCTGGAAGGGCTGTATCTGCTTCTTACCGACAAGCCTGAACAGATCAAGAGTGCTGCATATGCTTTTCGCAGCAACCAGGCCGGAGGGCAGGCAGGGCACATGGCAGATGACCATGAGAACTTTTGGATGTGGATGTTTCACGAGCAAGACCCGAACTTGGAACTTCGCATCGCAGCAAAACAAGACTCAGGAAAAGAAATCTCTCTCAGGCTGGGAGAGATGGTGAACACTCAAGCCGGGTCGCCACCCGGACATTATTCGGCGATGCGGAAGTTGGGCCAGCAGGAGGCCCAAGCATTTTATTTTGATTCCACGAATATTGTTGGCTCGGCCAATACTCTTGGTCATCTTCCCAAAGTAAATGGGCTAGGGGTACGCCCTACAAACCCGGTTCAGGATGCGGAGCTGTACAATTTGGCTTCTCTTCAGAAAAATGGCGAAAAGAAGATGGAAGACTTGATGCGGAAAGTTGAACCGCGCCTCCAGCGTTTGCGCTATTCCAAACTGCCAGGTTGCACAACGCCACTCGTATATGCAGATCTGGGAATGAATAGCGCCATACCTTCGACTCAGATGGGACAGGGATTTACTCGCATACCCCACATTTATTCACAAATCCTAGCGTCCAAGGCTGAAGTTTTTCTGATAGTGAACTTGAAAACGGAATTCATCACACGGTTCTGCCTCTTTTTTGGAAAGGTCTTTTGGCACTGAGTGACTCCGAGAAAGTCCAGCTCTTCGCCACAACACACAGTTGGGAATGCGTACTGGCTGCGGACGAAGCGGCGCGTAACCAATCGTCTTACGATCTCAATTTAATTCGGCTTGACCGCGTGGACGACGAAATCAAATCCTCAATCATCGACGAAAAAACTCTAGCCACTGCAAAGGAGTTTGAATGGGAAATGAGGTAGGCGAGCGGCGAAAATTCGTGTTTTGTGAGGGTCTGGACGACGTAGCAGTGGTCGAGGGGTTGGCACGGGCTATAGATCTGAAGGATTTGAACGTTGAGCATTATGGGGGCAAGAATAGGTGGCGTGATTTTCTTCATAGCCTTCCAAAGCGGGTCGCATTCGGGCTTCAATAGGAGCGCCGTGTGTTCCAGCAACGGCTTGAGTTTCGTAGGCCGCGGGTCCGGGTTGGGCAGGCGGATGACGCCGGCGAAGCTGCGCATAAAGCCGACCAAGTGATCGGTCCTGGAGATCGCCACGCGCAGTGCGGTTTCGAAGTCCTGGGGGTCCTCTTCGCGTGCGTTCCGCGCGGCGATCCTGAGCGGAGGAATCAACCGCTCGCCGCACGGAGCGCGCCCCCCACTCTTCCCACCCTCCACTTGCTTGAAATCGCTTTTCCCGCAAGCTATGCTAGTCGCCACCAAACTTGAGTCTCCATTGAACAGACGGCCGGAGAAAGCTCATGCCAAACCATCCAGGACCTGGCGGGCTGGAAGACTACGGAATTGCCGGAGTCGCAGCCATTCACTGGAATCTGCCCGCGGCAGCACTCTATGAAGAAGCCGTCCGCCGCCGCGAGGGACAGATCGCTCAAGGTGGAGCACTGGCCGTCAACACGGGGTTGCACACGGGCCGCTCGCCCAACGACAAGTTCATTGTGCGAGAAGGAGACAGCGAAGGGCATGTCGACTGGGGTAAGGTGAACTGCCCGATCTCGCCAAAAAAGTTCGAGACTCTGTACGCGCGGCTCTACGGCTTTCTGAAGGGCAAAGAATTGTTTGTGCAAGACTGCACGGCGGGGGCAGATCCGCGCTACCAGACGCCCATCCGGATCATTACCGAAACAGCCTGGCACAGCCTGTTTTCGCAGAACCTGTTCATCCCAGCGCACGGTCAGCAACGGCCGGAATATACGGTTATTGACATTCCGAGTTTTCAGGCCGATCCGGGCCGCGATGGAACCCACTCGGGCGTCTTTATTCTGGTGAACCTGGCTCGTAAGCTGGTTGCGATCGGCGGGACAAGTTATGCCGGTGAGATTAAGAAGTCCATCTTCACAATCATGAACTACCGGCTGCCCCTGTCAGGGGTGCTTTCCATGCACTGCTCGGCCAACGCTGGGCCGCGGGGAGATGTGGCCTTGTTTTTTGGGCTTTCGGGCACAGGCAAGACAACGCTCTCAGCTGACCCTGAACGGGGCTTGATCGGCGACGACGAGCACGGCTGGAGCGACGAGGGCATTTTCAACTTCGAGGGCGGCTGCTACGCCAAAGTTATCCGGCTCTCGCAGGAAGCCGAGCCGGAAATCTACGCCTGTACACAGCGATTCGGGACCGTGTTGGAGAACGTCGTTGTCGATCCGGCAACACGGCGCCTCGAGCTGAACGATGACTCCCTCACCGAGAATACGCGGGCGGCCTATCCGCTGCAGTTCATCAGCAACGCCGTAATCCCCAGCCGAGGTGGACATCCACAGAACATCATCATGCTCACGTGCGATGCCTTTGGCGTGCTGCCACCCATTGCCCGGCTCATACCGGAACAGGCGATGTACCATTTTCTTTCGGGTTACACCGCCAAAGTCGCCGGTACTGAGAAAGGCCTTGGCAACGAACCATCAGCCACCTTCAGCACGTGCTTTGGCGCACCGTTTATGGTCCTGAGGCCGACGGTGTACGCCAAGCTGCTCGGCGAAAAGATCGAGAGACACCAGGTGCGCTGCTGGCTCGTCAACACGGGCTGGAGCGGCGGCCCGTTTGGCGTCGGCCATCGCATGAGCATCGCGCATACGCGTGCCATGATCCACGCAGCCTTAAATGGCAAACTGACCGATGTGCCTGCGACCCCTCATCCGATCTTTCGGGTTCTGGTTCCTGAATCTTGTGACGGTGTTCCCCCAGAAGTGCTGCAACCTCGAAACACATGGCCAGACAAAGCAGCGTACGACCGCGCAGCAATGGACCTGGCGGGACGTTTCACTGAAAACTTCAACCGCTTTAGCAGCCTTGTCAACCGCGAAGTGCGGGCAGCCGGGCCGGTGCTGGGCTGAGAGGGAAACCGCGAAGGGAGGATGGTAGCCGGCGCCACGACGGACGGGTGCCGTTGCGGCGGCGCCAAAGTCAAGATGCCCAAACTCGAGGGTCAGCCTTTCAGGCTGACTTGTCGGCTGCTGGAAGGTTCTAGAATCCGGCGGCCTGGAAAGCCTGAGAGGCGGCTAGACATTCAAACCGTGGCTCGGTGGAGCATGCGCTTCAGGTGATGGATTTCTCGCCGAACAACTTTCAGCTGTTGGTGATCATGTGCGGCTAAGGCGCCATCCCGCTGCTTCTTGAGGTCGCGGATTTTGACTTTAAGATCGGACTTGTTGACACCCTTCACCTCATGGTGCACATGCATGTCAATCCCTAGAGCCGTGCAAAGAGCCACGAGCAGGTGTTCTTTATTCAACTGGGAGGCCCCTTTCACTGCCTCGTGCTCAATGCCGGAGGCTATCTCACGTAATTGGACAACAGTCTTGTGTTTGAGTTCCTCGTAGGTGTGAGACATGAGTGATCCCTCCTTTGAAAATCCCCCTTATAAAAGGGGGAAAGAAGGCGAAGCCTTCAGGGGGTTGTCTCGATGGGTGCGGGAGAGTTGAACGGACAACCCCCTGGCGCTTCGCGCCGCCCCCTTTGTTAAGGGGGAACATTTTCATCGAACGTGGCGCCGCCAGGCGGCAAGAAAAACTCCTTTGAAAATGAGTTTGGAGTTCAAGCCTTAGCTTGCCTGAAGTCGCGACAGCCTAAAGGCTGAGCTCCAAACCCATGACTTGGACGATGACAAGTCGTCGGCCGAACAGTAACAAGCCGCCGCTTTCCAGAACACCCTCTGACAAACAAGATTCTGCTGGCCCGCCTTGCAGCAACCGCTGTGCCCTAGGCGGTGCTTTTCGCCTCCCGCACACCGGCTCCGATATGCACTGGCTTGTAGCCGCCGATGGCTTTGAAATAGAGGAGGATCGACAGGTAGATCGCCGCCATCGCCGCCGGTATGAATGAGTCGGCCACGAGCGTCCTGCGGTCGCCCCTTTGGTCAGCTTCGATCACACTCTTCTGCTTGTCGTCGCGTCTTTCGGCGGGAGTGAGCTTCGCGGCGCCGAGCTTCCTGCCATCCAGCCCGGTGGCGTCGCTAAACAGAAACGGTAAGAAGGTGCTGGGCTTCTCCGCCTTGTATTCCGCAAACAGGGCCGGGCTGGCCTTGTACAACTCTTCGCCGACGAAGCGGTCCTTGGCATAGCCCAAGCCCGGCGCGCCAATAAGACCGGCCGACAACGTTCCTATCCCGCCCATGATCGAGATGGCAACTGCTCCGGTCCGGGGAAAACGATCCGACGCAACCGCGAGCATCGTCGGCCAGAAAAACGTCTTGCCGATGCCATATACCGTTAATGCAAGCATCGCGCCGCCGAAAGAGACGATGCCACTGGTCAGGTTCAAGCCCACGCAGGCAAGAATCGAGCAAACCAGCAGAATGCCCACCGGAGAGAGGCCGATTCGTTTCTCGATAAAGCCAGCGCAAAAGCGCAGAGCAAACATCGCGGCGGAAGTGAAGACAAACAAGATTTTGCCCTGCTCGGAGGTCAGGATGTTGCCGGTAATGTTTTGGATCCAGTTGTCCGTGCCGAGTTCCACTGCGCCCACCAGCAAGTGGGCGACAAACAATGTGAAGAGCAATACCGACCCGAAGGAGAAGTGCGTGATGACAGCCACGGTGATCAGCAGGCCAAAGCCGATGGCATAACCAATATACTTCGCAGTGTCTGGACTGCTCGCAAAGAGCGGCGTGAGGACCCCGCCGAAGAACAACGCCAGAAGAGCACAGGCCACCAGGCTACCGAGAATGCCCACATCCTTGAACATTTCGCCAAGACTCAACCCCTTTTCAGACGCTTCCGACCTGGGGAAGTGCTGCCCAAAGAACATGACGCCGTAGACGAGGGTCGGCAAAAGAAAGAGCCCAAGTTGCAATTTCCAGGAGAGGAGCAGTTTGTCGTCGAGCACCCAGCCTGCCGCGCTGCCGAGCACCAAGCCGGCCGGCCAACTTGCGTGCAGAAGGTTCAAGTAGTGGGTGCGGTTGTGAGAAAAAAGCGTGGCTACCAGCGGATTAGCCACCGCTTCGAGGGTCCCGTTGGCGACTGCGAAGATGAACGTTCCCCAGAAGAGAAGCTCTCCAATGGTCTCCTTTGGCATGCCCGGGCCAGGCGCGAAGGTGACAAACGCAGACAACACGTGGAGCGCGAACGCGGCGATTACGAGCTTGCCATACCCGATCTTGTCGGCAATGACCCCGCCGATAATGATGCCGAAGCAAAAGCCTGTGAAACCAGCTCCGCTGATGTTACCCAGCTCGGTCGCCGTAAAGCCAAACTCAGCGCCCCAGTTATCGAGGATGCCACCGCGGATGGCGAAGCCGACACCAGCCGCTAAGATCGCCATAAAGCCAGCCCAAAGGAGCCGCTTTGCGTTAGTTGGAGTACTGCTGTCGTTTCCGCTGTTCATAGGTTTCTGGTTGTTCTCAAGTTTTTGGATGCTCCAGCTTCTAGGGCCGCTGAGAACCAATCTCTCAGCCCAATGCCTTCATAGATAGTGATGTCCTTTTTTCAGGAAATGACTGAAAACCGAGATTTGGCGGGCAATTGGAAAAACGAAGCCTAGCGCAAGGTTTAAATGGGTGTCAATCGATTTCCTGAGCCATCCGCGAACCAGCGTACCGAGAGTCGCAACCAGATCCCGGAAAGTAAACCACAGAATTGTGGTCGTGAGACAACCACAAGAGACAGTTGCAGCAATGGATGGATTTGTTTTGCACAAAGCTGGAAAACGTGTTTCACTCAACTTGCCCCGTCGCCTTTTACTGGCACATCAGGTAGTTTCTCGAGCAGTTCCAAACCGACTTCTCCTAGTAGTCGTGGGAGAAGCCTTTCTCAGCAGTACACAAGTCAAAGCACGACGGGGCACTCTGCCTGTGAAAACATTCTGAATCGAACCGATTGCAGCTCGACGCCTCCAGCGCCAGCAGGCGGGGGCAAGCGGGTTGCTTCTGTCTTGCAAGGGTCAAGGCGGACGCGGGCCCTCGGCTGCAAGAATCGCCTCGTATCCCTCTCGGAATGTCGGGTAACGAAGCACATAGCCTGATTGCAGCAAGCGGGCATTCCGACAGCGCTTGTTGCCTTGCCGCTTTCCGCCGGCCAGAGGAGCCCCTGGTTCAAGGCGTGGCGCAGGCGCCCCCAGTCGTTCGGCCAGCCAACGAAGCACCGTCACCTGACTGGCGGGTTCATGATCGGCGCCTAGATACAATGACTCCACAGAAGTCAAAGACATCATATGCTGCAGCACACCGGCGCAATCGTCGCGATGAATCCGGTTCGTGTAGCGAGACTCGCCCTCGTAGCAAACAGCTTCACCGCGGCGCACCTGATCGATCAGGCGCGCTCGCCCAGGCCCGTAAATGCCGGCCATCCGCACAATGGTCGCCGGGAACGGATCTTGCAGCAGCAATCGCTCGCCTTCCAACAGCCGCCGCCTGGAAAACTCCTGGGGCCTAGTCTCTGAAGTCTCATCCACCCACTCGCCGGCCGCTTGGGCGTACACAGCGGTGCTGGAAGTGAAGAAGCAGCGCTTCGGTTGCTGGCCTGTAACGTGGAGATGGGTCAGGAGATTTTGAACTCCATCCACGTAGATCGCCTGATACGAAGCGTCATCCTGCCTTTCGGCGGCAGCAGTATAGAAGACGAAGTCGATTCCGGATGGGATCTGTCTCAAACTGCTGGGATAACGAAGGTCTGCCCCGATGGGGTAAATCGGGTTTGGCAGGCGCGCAGGCCGGCGGCGGAGTCCCCACACGGCGTGACCATCGGCGGCCAGCCTGATTCCGAGAGTAATACCAACGTAACCGCAACCCGCAATCAGAACTCGTGCCATGGAGCGATGGAGACTGGCAAGGCTGACGACCAGCGTTTGTTATGGTAAAAGGAATGAAATAGGCTGCCAAGAGAAAAGGCCGAACCGAGGCAGCCAGGACGTGCAGCGCCTGAAGCAACTCAGCCTGATTGAACAGCGCCCGGCAAAACCGCTCGTTGGCCGGTCTTCAGGCGGTCAGTCTGGCAACTGCCTCTGAGAAAACCTCAGTTTTTAGAACCAGAAATTTCCTGGAACTTTTTCGCTTGGAGGCTGAATTATAGGTATCAGCCGGATAATGACGCAGACTTAGAAACGATGACCGATCTGCAGACGCTGGGCGACGACGAACTGTTGCGGCTGACAAGAGCTGGAGATGAGAGTGCGTTTGCTGCGCTTTATCGCCGCTATCAGGGGCCGATTTACAGGTTTTCGCTCCAGATGAGCGGCAACGAGAGTGTTGCTGATGATGTTACTCAGGAGGTGTTCCTGGCGTTGACGCGCGAGTCCTTTCGGTTCGATTCATCCCGAGGCTTGCTCGCCGGCTACCTTTACGGGGTGGCGCGCAACCAGGTGCGGCGCCATTTGGAGCGTGGGAAGGTGCTCGTCCCTATTGACGAGGATTTCGTCGAAGAAACTTCCCTTCTCGAGCCGCTGATCGCGCCAGAAGATCCGCTGAGCGACTTGACGCGCCGGGAAGGCCTTACGGCCCTAAGGCAGGCGATTCTGACGCTGCCGTTGCACTACCGCGAAGCTGTGGTTTTGTGTGATCTGGAGGAGATGAGCTACGAAGAAGCGGCCCAGTCGATCGGTTGTGCTCTCGGAACCATCCGCTCCCGTCTGCACCGCGCCCACGCGTTGCTGGTTGAGAAATTGCGCGACCCTAACGAGACTTCAGCAGGGATAAACCGCGGCGGCGCAAGGAGGTGCTTCGCATGAACTGCCAGGAATTTGAAGGCAGCCTTCTGGATCTCGTTTGTGGTCGTGCGCAGGAAGAATCCGCCCGCATGGCGCTCAGCCACGCCGGTGTCTGCGCGCGCTGCGCCGCCCGGCTGGCTGATGAGCGGGCGCTGGCGGGAGGTTTGCGCGCTTTGGCCCGCAACCCGCTGCGCGAGACGCCACCTACTCATGTCGAAGCGGCGCTGCTCAAGAGGTTCCGTGAGCTTGGACAGTCGAAGGTGGCGGCACAGGTTCCACTCCCAGAGATACATTCGGTCAAAGTGGCCCGGTGGCAAACTCCCGCTTACGTGGGCCTGGCTGCCTCCGTCTTGCTTCTGCTGGGTTGGATGCTGATTCGATCTCCTCGGGAAGCTGATGAAGCGCAGGTCACCCCAGCACCCAAGCCCATTGTTGCCGCGGGGGACAAGCCGGTCTCCTCACGAGAAGTGGCCCCAGCCGCACCGTCTGAGCCCGCCCGGAAACCCATTCGCCAGTCAAAGACGCGCCCCCTCCGAGTCTCCGCTCCTGTGCCTGAGGCGCGAGTGCACTACGCAGCCGGCCCGTCCAGGCAAAGCGAAAACCCTTTGCGTGATACAGAGAGCGCTCTCGATAACGGTGTCGAGACGGAGTTTCTTCCGTTCATGGCTGCGGGGCCGCTGTTTCCCGCCGAACAGCAGCAATTCGTGCGTGTCAAGTTGCCTCGCTCGGCACTCCAGGTTTTCGGACTGCCGATGAATATGGAACGGGCGCGCGAGCCCGTGCAGGCAGACGTCCTGCTGGGGGAGGATGGCCGGGCTCTGGCTGTGCGGTTTGTCAGGGAGTGAAGATTGTTCGCTTTGAATGACTCTAATCAAGAAAGGAAACAAGTGATGATAACCAGGAAACTGTCCTTGACAGCAGGAGCGATGTTGCTTGTTGCAGGGGTTATGACACGTGCCGAGGACCCCGCAAAGACGACGGAGCCCGCAAAGACGACGGAGCCCGCTCATGTTGAAGCCGATGTTCTGACTGAACGTGTCCCGGCACCCGCTGCTGCGGGTGTGCGCATGATGTTCAGTCAGGAGGTGCTTGCAGGCAGGCTGGACGGAGCAGGCAGGCTGGACGGTGGGACATTTGGTTGGGTCGCCTCCGAGATGAGCTTTAGCGGGAAGCCGGTGAAGGGCGCGCCTTACGCAGCTGACGCCGTCACCGAGTCCACGCAGACGCTCAGCGACGGCAACCGGATCCAGCGCAAGTCGAGCGCCAGCATCTATCGCGACAGCGAAGGCCGCACGCGGAAAGAGCAAACACTGAGTGCCATTGGGCCGTGGGCTGCTTCAGGCGAAGCACATCAGACCATTTTCATTGATGACTCTGTGGCAGGCGTCCATTACATCCTGAATCCAAAAGAGCGCACGGCGCGAAAGATTGCAGTTCCCCCCGGCAAAGGAGGGGAGTTCACTGCGGGGATAGCGGCAGCAAAACATAACGCCATGCGCTTTGAACGCCGTATCGCCGGGCCGGGAGAGAAGATCGCTTTCCAGGCGTCGGGGACTTTCGAGAGTCAGCTCCCCAAACCGCAGACCGAAGCTTTGGGAAAACAGGTGATTGAGGGTGTGGAAGCCGAAGGTACTCGCTCAATGATGACGATCCCAGCCGGCCAAGTCGGCAACGAGTTGCCCATCCAAGTTGTTTCCGAAAGCTGGTTTTCCGCAGACCTGCAAGCAGTCGTGATGTCGAAACATAGCGATCCGCGGATGGGTGAGACCACCTACCGCCTCACCGGCATCAACCGCAGCGAACAGCCGCGCTCGCTTTTCGAAGTTCCAGCCGACTACAAGGTTGAGGAAGGAGGACCAGTAATCCAGCGCTTTCGTCAAAGAAAAACCGAGGGGAACAACTAGCCTGGATCGTGCTCGCCAACGGGGATGTCCGGTGGAATTCGGCGATGATCCGGGCAGCCCCTGAAGGCGCAGAAACGGCGACTTCTTCTGGACGTGTGAAAGCTGCGAAGCCTTCCGGATTTTTTGCTTCTGCATTTTCGAGCACGGCTAGCCGGCCGGAAGTCGGCGGCATAGCTGGTCGGAAATCGGCGCGACAAGTAGCGCAGACTTCCGGTCGGCTGACCGCGAATTTCCAATCCACAGTTGCAGCAGCCTTCGCTTGGCGAAGGTCGAAGTACCTTGTTTCCGCCGCAGTGTTGCGCGGGAAACCCGCGACACGCCCGTCTGCCTGCGCGTCAGCGGGCCCAGCCCTGACTCTAGAGCCCGCTCAAATCTCAATTGTCCAACCCTTAGCCCCTTTGAAAAACTAACCTCTTCAATTTGATTTGTCGATAACGCTTGCGACTCGCAACAGCAAGTTCCTGCACACGGTGGGTCATCAAGTCTGCGAAAGCCCTAGCAGCTGCGCCAAAGAAGCGGAAAATTCCTTGCACGCCCAAATTTTTCCTGTGCTAAGGTATAGGCCGGTTGGGGGGCCGTTTTGCCATCATAATTCGATGAATGACGGAGAGCCGTCCGGCTTTGCGTTCAGGAGGCGTCCATGTGGAAGAACAAACGACCCGAGGATGACAGGGAAACCTACACATCGCGAAAGGAGGAGTTTCCAATGAATGCATTCGAGGAGAAAAAACCTATGGAACCACGGTTCGAACCCAGACCCAACCCCAGCAAGGAGGAAGTGATCAACATCGGAAGATCGGTTTTTATCAAGGGCGAGCTGACGGGTGATGAAGATCTCACCATCGAAGGCCGTGTCGAAGGAAAGATCGAACTGAAAGACCACAATCTCGTCATCGGTCCCAACGGAAAAATCAACGCCGAGATCAATGCCAAGAACGTGACAATCATCGGCAGCGTCGTGGGCAACATCAGCGCCAGCGACATCATCGAAATCAAGACTTCGGGATCGGTCATGGGGGACATCAAAGCCCCGAGAATCTCAATCGCGGATGGCGCCCATTTCAAGGGAAGTGTAGACATGCAGCGCACCAGTGAGAAGAAGGCAGACTTGCCGCGCGTTGAGCCTGTCAAGATGATGAATACCGAGCCATCCTTGCCGAAAGTCCAGGCAAAGTAGCCCTCCTGCAGTTCAGCAACATCGTCGCGGGATGACCGTTGGGCATTGCTGCTGAGCCAAAGTATTTGGCTCGGTTCCAATCCTTGCGCTACCAAAGAATCCAGAGCCGGAGCAAAGGCCTTGACACTAAGGCGCGGGCACGAAGCACGTGCGGCCCAGGCACGCTGAAGCTTGGACAGCCAACCCGTTCAGGTGCACCCACCTGCGTGCGACCTGCCCGACGGGCGACGAATCAGGCGCTGTGCAAACTAAACCCGTTCAGCGTATTCTGCCTTCAGGCCGTCCGTCTTCGGACATCGTTGGGTAGCAAGGCCCCTAAAGGCAGAGTTGCAGAACCGGCCAATTAGGTCCTGGCTGCATAGCCACCGATTCTCCGAGCATCCGCGGATGTCATGAAAAATCCTCTCGACCCATTCAAATTCTGGAAGCGCCTCGGCGCTGACGCTTCTGGCGCCTCCGGTTCGAAGAGCGCTCGTGCGGCAACTCCGGCCTTTGCCGCCTATCAGACCAGCATTTTGAAAGACTTCATTGCTGCCATTACCCGGAAGGAGAATCCGGTTGTTCTGGACCTTGGCCCAGTCATTGGCTCGAACATCGAGTTCTTTCTCAATCTCGGCATTAAGGTCTACATGGAAGATTTTCTAGCCGCCTACTCCAACCCGAAGTATTCGGTTCTCGTGGACGACAAGGTGACTCTGGACGAACCTCAATTCTTCCGCGAGAACTTTGATTATGCCAACGATTTCTTCGATGGCTTGATCTGCTGGGATTTCTTGAGCTATCTGGAGCCTAAGTTTGCCCGGATCTTTGTAGAACGCATCTCTGCCAAGATGAAGCCGGACAGTTTGGTGCTGGGGTTCTTTCGCACACAGAAAAGTCCCGGGCCAGTGGTCCTGCACAAATACCGCATCAACAGCGAGTCGTTTCTGGAATACATTCCGCAGGACCGGAAAATGGAAATCAAGAAAGTCTACCAGACGCGGGATGTGACACAGCTGTTCGCTGAATATCATAGCCAGAAGTTCTATCTCCTGAAGCATCAGATGCTGGAAGCGCTGCTGCGCAAGCGCGGCCCCGCACAGAATCCGTAGAGGTTTTTTGAACCTTTGGAAAGCGCGGCTCGTTATTAACCACGGCGCTGGTCCGGCACGGTAAGGTCTGGCATCCTTGGAGGCTTCATGCAGTGTGCAAAACATCCCGGCGCGGCCGCAACGGCTTACTGTTCAAACTGCGGAATGGCGCTCTGCCCGGAATGCATTGCTCCTCTGGAGTCCAGAATTCTTTGCGCCCCGTGTGAAGAGGAATTCAGGGCTCGCCAGGCGTCTGCACCTCCACCCGTTGTTCCTCCGCTGAACCCTTCGGCAGGAAAAGACTTCCTGGTTCCGCCGATTCCAGCACCCCAGGGTTATCCCTACTGCCCTCCGGGTGTCTCACTGTTGCTTGGTTTCATTCCAGGAGTCGGTTCGATTTGCAACGGAGACTACTTCAAAGCTTTCCTGCAGGTTCTGGTTTTTGGAAGCCTGGTTTCTGTGGCAAGCTCTCACGAGGCTGGAGACATCGGGCCTGTCTTTGGAGTCCTGACGGCAGCAGTCTACCTTTACATGCCTTTCGAGGCCTACCACGTCGCCAAGAAGCGCACAATGGCTGTGCAAGGAATTGCGGTCATCACACCGTTTGAGAAGATGAGATTTCCGGAGCTCTGGGTAGGAAGCCTTGCAATCCTGGCGGGCAGCATCTTTCTGGCGAACCAATTCGTTCCGGGGACGCTGCATTTCGTTCTGCGTGGCTGGCCGTTAATCCTGATTGGAATCGGTGTTTACAATCTAACCCGCCATTTTCGCGCCTAAGGCCCTTTAGAGTGCGGCGGCCTACTCCCGCATCCCACACGTCACCTCCAAGACGTTACTCCTCACTCGTCCCGCGCTACGACTTCTGGGTAAAGATCGTACAGCCGACCAGTCACTAAAGAGGACACACAGGCTTCTTTTGTGGTGGATCGATGTCAGCGAGCTCGACCATGCAGCCGCGGCAACTCGCGCGGTCTACTCCTAGTGACCCTCCCCGTTCTTGAACAGCTTCAGGTCGATGGCGTTGCCCATCGCCTCGTAGCCGGCGTTATTCGGGTGCAGATGGTCCCCGCTGTCGTAAAGCGGCAGTAACCGTGTCGGCGAACTCGGATCGCGCGTGACTTCGTCGAAGTCGATCACCCCGTCATACTCGCCACTCGTGCGGATCCACGTGTTGACGGCCTGACGCATGACCTCCTTCTGTGGGGTAGAAAAGAAGAACCCTCCAAACGGTGTCAGGGTGCCGCCATAGATTTTGAGGCCGCGCGCATGTGCGCGCCGGATGAGCTGCCTGTGGCCCTCGATGATTTGATCGACGGTCACGACATCGGCAGGACTGAACACAAAGAGGATGTCGTTGTTTCCCATAAGCACGATCACGTGCGTAACCCCGGTCTGGCTCAGCACGTCGCGGTCAAAGCGGGCCAAGGCGTTGGGGCCGATGATGCCACTAAGAAGTTTGTTACCGGCGATTCCTTCATTCAGCACGCCCATCCTATGATTGCCCGGCTGAGCCATAAGCCGCCCCGGAGAGCACGCCGAGGCGACTATTCATTGCATTCTCGCACGCAAACCCAGACCGCTGAAGCAACTCCGCCCAGACGCTCCCGTAGAAATCGAGCGGATCATCTGTCGGGCCTTACAAACAGATCTAAAGTCACGTTATGCCTCTGCGGCTGAAGTCTTGAAGGACTTGACTGACTATCAGTCCACCCTGGCTCTGCCTCAGATGAGACTGGGCGGAGGGAGACTCATTTCGGCGTGGATGAGACAAAAACGTGTGGCAATTCCCGCCCTTCTGATTCTCTTGATGCTCGGCTTGCCGCTGGGATGGCTCTTTCATCGCCAGAGCAAGGTGCAGTGGGCGAGTGAGAAGCTACTTCCAGAGATTAGCCGGTTGGTTGATGAAGACAGGTACGTGGCCGCGTTCGCTCTGGCGCGACAGGCAGAAGAATACATTCCCGGTCACCCGCTGCTGGTGAAATTGTGGCGGGCCCTGTCGGCATCCGTTTCGATTCGGACGTCACCTCCTGCCGCAGAGATTTACATGAAGGAATACGATGCCATCGATGGCGCTTGGGCATATCTGGGCAAGTCGCCACTCGAGAATATCAGGATCCCCATTGGCCTGTTCCGATGGAAAGTTGAGAAAAACGGTTTTACAACGGGGGACGGCGTGGCTTCGGCCTGGTTTCCCATCTCTTTCACCTTGGATGCTGTAGAAAGCACCCCACCTGGAATGGTGCGAGTCTCCGCTCGGGCCGGTATAGTCCAACTGATCATGCCTGGCTTTGAAAACGTTGAACGCGTCCAGCTGCAAGATTACTGGATGGACCGATATGAAGTCTCTAATAGACAGTTTAAGCGGTTTGTCGACGGTGGCGGTTATCAAAGACGAGAGTACTGGAAGCACCCGTTTTTCAAAGAAGGGCGCGTGGTGTCATGGGAAAGTGCCATGGCTGAGTTTCGCGACGCGACGGGCAGACCCGGGCCGTCGACGTGGGAAGCGGGCGATTACCCCAAAGGACAAGACGACTATCCAGTCGGCGGCGTGAGTTGGTACGAGGCGGCGGCCTATGCTGAGTATGCAGGCAAGAGTCTCCCCACCGTTTACCATTGGAATAACGCTGCGGTCACCATTGACGCACTGGTAAGTTCATACATTTTTCCGCTTAGCAATTTTGCGAGTCAGGGCCCGGCTCGGAACGGAAGCTATCACGGCATGAGTCGCTCCGGAACCTATGATATGGCAGGCAACGTCAAGGAATGGTGCTGGAACGAAGCCGATCAGCACAAACGGTACATCTTGGGCGGTGCCTGGGACGAACCGGCTTATACGTTTCACGAGGCGGATGCCCGCTCTCCGTTCCAACGGCACGCAACTTTCGGATTTCGCTGTGTGAAGTACTTCTCCCCAAACGCACTGTCGACGACGCTAATCGAGCCTCTGGCGCCGGGAGTTCGCAACTATGAGCAGGAACAGCCGGTCTCTGAGAGCATCTTCCGGGTTTACCGTGATCTGTATGCCTATGACAAGACCGCACTAAACTCTGCCATCGAATCCAGCGACGAAAGCGACCCCGATTGGAAAAAGGAAAGAATCACGTT
>JAKEER010000361.1 GCA_022616615.1 Acidobacteriota bacterium | reverse complement strand
AGCTCTTGATTAGTTTTCATGCCTTTGACCATTCAAACCTTCTTCGCACCTTCCATTTCCCGCGAGTGTAATCAGGAATTTCCTGGGGCGCGGCTTTCTCCAGGATGGATTTGGCTGAAAGAGGGATGAGCGAACTCCAGGTAACCGCGTCGTAGACATCAATGCCGGGGGTAGAATTCTCCCTGATACACCGATAAAAGTGCTGAAGTATGAAATAGTCTCCTCCGCCATGTCCTGCACTCTTGGCCTGTTCGCTATGTTTGAGCCAGTAGGGATGGTCGTACTGGGCATAGTAACCGGAGATGGACTCCCAACCGTTGGATTTACCATCGATATACATGCCGGCTTCATCATCGTAGGAAGCGCCGGTTCCTTGTAGAGTGTAGAAAGTCAAGTTGTGAGGTCGTGGCGAGGCAATGTCGAAGCGAAGATGAATGACCATACCGCTCTCCGTTTGGATCAAAGTGTTGCAGGTGTCCCCATTCCAGCTAGCCTTTGCCCCAGTGCTATTGGGCCCAAACCTCTGGGTGGCATATTCGCGGAAAGTGGCGGAGCGGCTCATCATGGAGGTGCAGTGCGTCAGGCGGTCACCCCGAGTGATGCCTAACCATTGAGAGACCGGACCGAGTGAATGAGTCGGGTAGGTATTCCCGATGAGAGTCTTGGAGCTGTTGAGTTCGCCACGCCACGTGAGCGAACCATCCTCGTTGAACTGGAGCGTTCGGGCTTCGTGAATGTACCCGCACTCCGCGAAAGTCAGCGTTCCGAAAATACCTTTCTCCACCATGTTCAATACCATCATGTTGTCCCGCATGAAGCAGTAGTTCTCGGCCAGAAAGTAGCCCGCGTTGGATTGCTCGGCAGCCTTGACGATCTCCCAACCTTCTTCCAAAGTGTTACAGGCAGGCACTTCACTGAAGACCCATTTGTGGGCGTGAAGGCTATCAACGGCCATGGGACCATGCCACACCGTGGGAGTGGTAACAAAGACAGCATCGATATCGTCGCGTACCACCATGCGCTTGTAGTCAGTAGGACCCTTGGTATAGGCCTCGGGTTTGTAACCCAAAGATTTCTGCACCAGGTCTGCCCCCTGCTGAACAGCTTCGGGCCTGATGTCACATAAGGCAGGAACATCCACTGCACCCATTTGTAAGGACGCTTTGAGGAACCCCGTGCCTCGGCCACCTACACCGATAATGCCGATGCGGATCTTTTTTGCGTTGTTTCCCGGGGCTGTCTTGGCTTCCGCCCTCGACGCCAATAGAGGACTTGTCAGGCATAGGCTGCCAGAGGTTCTGAGAAATGATCTTCTGCTTCCCTTCATGTTGAATTGAGCTCCGGAGAATCTTGATGGTGAGCGCCCTCGGCCTGGTAGCAGGACTAGTATTACTTTGTTAAGTCTCTTTCTGGGTGGCGCATACATCGTGCTTCTTGCGATGTATGCGGGCGGTACGCACACATAGCAAACTGCGCCATGTGTGCGCCACCCGAGGAATCGGCACAAGACTTAACAAAGTAATGCTAGCTAGGGGGCCTCAGGTTCTAAAGATTACTTTCCGCCGCCTATAAATGTTTGATTCTCAGTCCTTCAGTTCCAGTCCGGCTTCCACTTACCTATTTCTTCTCACGTTTCAAGAGGTCCTTCTCGGTTTGCTTCAAAACGGCAAGCATGGCTTTTCTGGCTCTCTGCCGGTCTTTGGCCTTAATCGCCAGATAGACTTGCTTGTGGTTGTCATTGGACCTTTCAAGGTGTTCCGTCGAATGGTCGGTGATTCTGAAAGTTTCGAGCAGGGGCGCCCAGATCAGGTCCATCATCTGACTGAGCAGCGGATTGTCTGCGGCATCGACGATGGCTCGATGAAATTGCTCGTCATAGCGAAGATGCTCTTCCAGTGAAATATCCTTGCTGTACATGCCCTTCAGCGCTTGCTCCATTGCGCCAAGATGTTCCTCGATAGCTCTTGTGGCAGCCAAGGTGGCGAGACTGGGCTCAATAACACGGCGCGTTTCAAGCAATTCCAAAAGGGTGAATCGTTGCTGGATATTCTTAACCTTGGTGGGATCTCCCACGAGCCGGGCAAATGAGCCCGTGATGTAAGTGCCATCTCCCTGCCTGGTTTTGATCACCCCCAGAATATCCAAGACCTTCAGGGCCTCCCTGAGGGAAGGCCGGCTCACCGAAAGCATCACGCACAGGTCGCGCTCGGATGGCAACTTGGAACCCTTCGCCAGCTTTCCCGAATCCACGAGCGCGCGCATCTTGTCCAAGATCTCTTCGATCACCCGAACTTTCCTGACGGGGCTCAGAAACTGCTGGACCACGGCTAGATTCTTCATTCGAGTTCCTCTTGTAAATTGGTCTGGCCTGTTATATAAGTCGATAAGTTTATTTGTCAAGATTTATTTGTGAAAGGCCAATAATAAAAATACTCATCCCATTGGTGCCCGTCCCTATTTTTTCACAGCTTCAGGCTCATCAGGAACGTCCGAAGCGGCAGCTGAGAGCGTGTCTGAAAACTCGCTGGACCGGAGCGGGCGCAGGAACCTACACCCTGTGGTTGGTTCGTCATTCCCGCGAAAACGGGAATCCAGCCTGGATTCCGGCTCGCGCTGCGCTTGGCCGGAATGACGCAGGGTCCCTGCCGACCCGCCCGCTAGTCGGGTTTTAAGACACGCTCTGAGAGGCTTCTCGCGTTAGGCGGCCCGACGGCTGTCACTCTCTCCCAGACTCGAGAAATCTCCTAAAGGGAGTGGTTCACAAAAACGGATATTCCAGATTCAAACCGGGGTAGACACTTAATTGGACATCGGCGTAGTCTGGAATTTGAACTTCCCGGTTCATCGTTTCCCTAGTCCAGTTGTGCTGGAGAGCACCCGGCAGGCAGGCCCGATTTTTCCCTTGTTGGGTCACTTGGTTGCCGTTTGCCGCTCGGATAAGGGGTGGATAGCAGGCTGGAGCTTTGGGGTCTGTGACTCAGTAGATGCCGTGCTGTCTGGCAGCGGGAGGAGTGCCCAATGAAGATGGGCTGTCTCCTGTTGGTGGCGTTCTTGGCTTTGGCTTCTTGTGCAAGGCAGAAAGGAGAGGATGTGGTCGAACAAAGCCGGCTTGATCGCTCCGTCCCTGACTGGGTGGTGTTTCCCGAGAAGGACTGGCTGACTCTGACACCTGAACAAGCCTTTCCCGATCAAGCACCCAGCTCTATTACCGCGAGCGCCGCGGTAAGCGCTCGGGATGCTTGGAACGCCTGGGTTTCAGCCATGAACAAGAAAGTCACTGGAGCCACCTGGCAGGGAGAGGATCACAGCAACAATCGCTGGGGCGTCGCGATTGCCTGGGGAGGATATCTGTTACAAACTTTTGGCGATCCGGATTACCGCTTTCAAACCGCTTCTCTCGGCAAGGCTTTCACGATGGCCTGTCTGCAGCTAGCTGTCGACGAAGGGCGCATTGCCAGCGCTGATGCTTTAATCAAGGACTACTGGACGGGCGAGGAGCAACTCAAGTCTTCCCACAAATATCTGAATCAGGGCCATCACAATCGCCTGACTTTCTCACATCTGGCACTCCACACTGGCGGGTTTCCGGTGACCAATGGATACACGTGGCAGCGCTGCAAAAACTACGACCGGGTCGCCCCTCCCTGGGCGAACTGCACGGCCGATCCGGACCACGACAATTACGCCCATGCCGAGCCAGGTACGGTTGAAAAGAGTTACAGCAGCGGCGGCTATTGGCGACTCTCCCAGGCTCTGACCGCTATCTGGAAGAAGGACCTGAAACAAGTAATGGACGAGAAGCTCTTCAGCAAGATGGGAATTCCGCCGGACCGCTGGGATTGGACGGCGGGTCGCAGCGTGCGGGAAGATGCCAGTTGGTATCCCGCCATGCCAGGATACGGGCTTTATCTGGATCTTCCTTATGAAATAGACGGCGTGGTGGTGCGAGGCGGACCAGGTTGGGTGGTCATGAATGCAAAGGACCTGGCGCGCTTTGGCCTGCTGATCGCAACACGGGGGGTCTGGAAAGGAAAACGCCTGATTAGCGACACTCAGTTATTGAGAGCGCATGGGGGCGGTAACGGCAGCTTTGTCGCTGGCATCGGGCACGGGCTCATGCTGTCTTTTGGCAAGGTGGCCAGCACCGGAATCGATTTTCTCGATATCCCGGTTCACCTTTTTCAGGGCCAGCAGCCTCAGGCGTTAGCGACTAGCCTGACTCGTCGATAGCTGTCGGCAGATCCAACGAAGCCATCTACTTGGTCTGCTTCACGAGAATGGCCGTTCACGCGAAACGGCACAGCTTAACTCGGATATGGATTCCTCCAGTGCAAACAGGGGCTGGAATCTCAAGATTTGGTTGGTTGTGGTTGATTTGGAGCAAGAGCAAAAGTGTGGGTCAAAGGGTCCATCGGATTCGCGGTCAGACTCTCCCGGTAATGCTAAGAAAATCCCCTCCTCGGAGGGGTGGCGGCGGTAGCCGCCGGGGTGGGTGGGTCTTCGTCGCCAACAACCCACCCCGAGGGCCTGAAGGCCCTCTCCCCTCCCGAGAGGGGAATTAGGGAACATTTCTCATCTCACACCGCGCACCCCAGCGGTGTTGGGTACTCCGATGAAAATAGCCTGAATGTGGGAGCCGCTGTCCTCAGCGGCGAACTGGCCGCTTCCTGCCACCATCGCCGCTAAGAGAGCGGGTCCCACCTTTTCATGGGTCGTGGTACCGCCGCAGCGGCATGGAAACTCTTAAGAAAAGCACTATGAGCAAGAATCTCAGTCTTCTCCATGCTCCCCGACTACGGTTTTTCCCGATGCTCCTAGCGTCCAGCGGACAGACAAGTTCTCTAGTGCGGGCCAATCGTATCTTGATCATGGTTTTCTTGGTTGCGTTTTGGGATGTCACCCACGCAAGCAGCGAGTGGTGGAAAGCAGATTGGAAATACCGTCATTTGCTCGCCTTGGAAGCCGATGGTCCCGAGCTGCGTGGCTTTCCTGCGTTGGTCGTATTGGACTCCGCTCGCATCGACTACGCGGCGATGCAGAGTAAAGGGAAGGATCTCCGCTTCGTTGATGCACAGGGACAGGTCTCGCCCTATGAGATTGAGGAATGGAACCCGGCGGGCTTGTCCTACATATGGGTTCGAGTACATCGGCTTGCGGCGACTCCCAACCACATCTGGCTCTACTATGGAAATCCTGCGGCAGTTGGGGAACAGCGACCTGAGCCCGTTTGGGATTCTGGTTTCCGCGGCGTCTGGCATCTAGGGGAGGGCCCTTTGGGACCCTCCCCCCAAATGAAAGACAGCACATCTAACCAGAACCACGGCAGTACCCAAGGAGGAACGGCCGCAACGGCTCGGGTCTCCGGAAAGATCGGCTATTGTCTGCAGTTTGACGGCAAAGAAGGCTTTCTTAAGCACCCGCATGCACCAAGCCTAATCCTGGACCGTCTGACCCCCTTTACCCTGGAAGCTTGGATCCGAACTTCCGAACCGGTTAACCAGTCGATTTTGGCAAAGCAGAACCTGGAATTCCGAGGGTATCACCTGCTCCTGGATAACCGCCCCGATCCGGCTAATCCTTTTGTGTTGCGCCTGGTGATGCCCGCTGTACCCGCCAGAAATGAGATCAAAGTGATTGGCGCCCAGCCGCTGACTGATGGTCAGTGGCATTACGTGGTGGCCAGCTACGACGGCTCGGGCAAAGCTACGGGAGTCAAGCTGTACGTAGACGGGAAGCCAGAGAAGAGTGAAATCGTTTACGACAGCTTGCGAGATTCACTCGATGTCGATTT
>JAKEER010000360.1 GCA_022616615.1 Acidobacteriota bacterium | reverse complement strand
GGGCAACTGGCTAGCGAATGCCTTGCTTTCGGCCTTTTCTGGACTGGTGTTTGCGTTTTTCTTTTCAGTCTCCTGGTTCGGCCTTTCCCGCCTGCGCTCAAAGAAGGATCATCCATGAGCTGAAGTAGCGAAGCGCGATCAGTGCGAAGTGAGTTGATTGGGAGTGGATTCGAGTTGATTCTGATTGGGGTCGCAGGTGGGCGTCGCAGGTTGGTTTGGGCAGGTTGGGGAAAGTATGGAAGAAAATGCAAGAAAATAAGAAAATGGCCAGACAAAGTGGGGCCGAGAAAATGATGCCAGGTCTCAACATTAAACATTAACCGCTGTGCCCGCAAGCCCCGCGCCGTCAGGCTTCCCTCCCTCCGCTAGACATAACGCTCAGGCGTTATGTCACCTTCCCGCCGGCTGCGCTCCCGCCGCTCGTGCGGTCGCTGTTGCCTCCGCCGCCTCGTGAACGCTTCTCAAGCGTTCACCCCTCCGCGTGCGACCGCTGTCGCCTCGTCCGCCCCCCAAGGGGCTCCCCGTGAATAAGGGTGGATAAGGCCGTGTCTGCGTGCTCGGGCTGCGGTCCTGGCTCGGCTGACACTGCGCCAGGGCCCTCCGCACCTGCGCGCGACAGCCACACTTCTTTGTGAAGGCTTCTCAAGCCTTCACTCCCCCGCCCGCCACCCGTCCGACGGCGCTATATCCAGTTCGTGTTGATTGATCTCCATCGCAATCCACAAAGGAATTGTAGCAACCATGTTCGCCAGATATCCGAGGATCATAGACTTCTCGTGCGGCTTCCAGTCGTACTTACCCTCGGGAACCTGCTCGAAAGCGCGGCGCGAACGCTCCACCTCACGGTCCAGCTCTGCCAGTAAGAACTCTGTCAGTTTCATACGCGTCTCCTCATCTGTAGGATGTTTTAGTCTCATGAAACTACGTCATCGCACCACGACCAAGCACGCCGACAAAAATCAAAAAAGCAATTAAGCTCAGTACGCTTCTCACCGCATGAAGTTTTGCCCACCGCGCCAGAAGCATTGACGCTGACTCGGAACTCCTATCCAAAGCATGATCCAACAATTTCTTGCTCGTAGGGAAAATAACGGCAAGCATGAAGGGAATTGCCAAGACGAGGACTGAGCCACCTACTGACCACCAGAAAGAAGCACCCATGAACCACGCTGCGATCGCAGATAGAAAACCAATCGCCGCCAATGCACCTTGCAGCACTGCTGCTCTTCGATAGCTCGGGGCAAACTCCCTGAGAGCCGGCTCAACGGCACACTCAACTCTCGCGAGAGGCTCGACCAGTTGATCTAGATGGCCGCCCCCTGCGAACAGGCCGGATGTTTCTTTTCGTGAGTCCTCGATGTCAGACGAGCGGTGAGGAGGGATGAAAGCGTTGAGTTGAGACGATAACGCCTACTTCCAGTCATTCGTTAATGCAATCCACCTATTGACGTTCGGGTTCCATTCATTGAAAACCACTGTTCCCATTCCTTCGTCCAGGATAGCTTCGTGTCTGCAAACTGAAGAGAGTCAAAGTCTAGCAGAGCGAATACCTTGCACGCAGGCCATCCTGGAGGATGCGAACATGACACTCCGATACAACATCTCGCTTCTAATCACGCTTCTGTTGCTGACGAGCGTTTGCTTTGCACAGTCCAGTGGAACCTTGCGGGGTGTAGTGACGCTGGAGCTCTCTGGTTCACCAGTTCATAACGTCAAGGTTTCGATCCTCCAACTGAAGCGAGCGGTGTGGACTAAGGAGGATGGGAGGTACGAGTTCTCCAATGTTCCTCCCGGACGATACACCGTTGTGGCCCATCTTGACCGTGTGCCCGACGCCATCACTACGGTTGAACTTTCAGCCGGTGCTACCGGAACCGCCGACCTAAAGCTTCAACTCGAGCCCCTCAAGATGCAGATTACGGTCACTGCATCGGGCAGCGAGGAAACTACGTTTGATTCCATTCAGTCCGTTGAAACGCTCGGATCACTTGAGCTGGCTCAGAAAAACCCCCTCACCTTGGGCGAAGCCTTGGAGAATGAGACCGGAGTGGCAAAGCGCAGCTTGGGCCCGGGTTCAACGCGTCCGGTGATACGAGGTTTTGACGGGGACCGAGTGCTGGTCATGGTCGACGGCGGCCGCATCGGATCGCTGGCGTCGCAGTCCAGCGACCATGGCGAACCCATCAATGTATTGGCGGCAGAGAAAGTGGAGGTCGTGAGGGGGCCTGCAACCCTGTTATACGGCAGCAATGCGGCCGGAGGCGTCGTGAATGTGATTACGGGGCACGATTCACCTCACGAAGGTGTGCATGGTTATCTTACCGGCGTCGGCGGGACGAACAATTCCCAGGCTGGTGGCAGCGGTGGGCTCGAATTTGGAACTCAGAGTTGGCTGCTGTGGCTAAACGGCGGTGGTCAGAGGACCAATGATTACAAAACTCCAACCGGAACGATTACCAACTCCTTCACTCGTAGCTATGACGGTGCGGTAGGTTTGGGCTGGTATCCCGGAAAAGCCTTCGTGAACACCAGTTATAGCTACGACCACCCGCGCTACGGGATACCGCTGGAGCCCGAGGAGCCCGAGGAGGTCAGAGTGCTTAACATGCGCCGTCACAATATCCGGGCCACTGGAGGCTTCCACGATCTCGACTCTTTTTTGAGTTTCCGAGCTTCGTTCAACTACAACGACTATCAACACCAGGAAATTCCCAACGGCGTGATCGGCGCGGTCTTCAAGAATAAGACCTACCTTTACGACGGCATGTTCGACCAGCGAAAGAAGGGCCGGTGGTCAGGCAGCTTCGGCTATTGGGGCATGCATCGGGACTACGCTGCAACCGGTGAGGAAACCTTGTCTCCTCCGACCTTGCAGAACGCCGTGGCCGCATTCGCATTAGAGACCTTTGATTTGCGGAGAATCATTTTTCAGTTTGGCGGCCGCATCGAACGTAACGGCTTTAAGCCGGAAGGCCTGTCCGATCGTTCCTTTAATGGAGCTTCCGCAGCGGCCGGTGTCCGTATTCCCCTCTGGGAAGGAGGGGCCTTTGTCACTAACTATAGCCATTCCTATAGGGCTCCCGCGATCGAAGAGCTGTACAACAACGGTCCACATGATGGAACACTCCTTTTTGAAATCGGCGACGCCAACCTCAAACGAGAATTGAATGACGGAATCGATCTCTCGTTGCGTCACTCGACTGGCCGGTTGCGAGCCGAGGTTAACTATTATTACTATCACATCAGGGACTTTGTGTTCCTGGCGCCAACCGGGGAGTTCGATGAGGAGTCTGGGTTTGAGATCGCCAACTACAGTCAAGGCACCAGCCGTTTTCAGGGAACAGAGGCCAAACTGGACATTGGAGTGCACCGGAATATCTGGCTCAACTTCGCGACTGATTATGTGAAGGCTAACCTGACAGCCTCCGATACGCCGCTGCCCCGCATTCCACCCTGGCGAGGACGTTTCGGCATCGATGCCGATTACAAAGGGCTCCACGTCAAGCCGGAAGTCATTATGGCAAGGGACCAGGATCGGATTTTTCCGACAGAGACGCGGACGGCAGGGTATACGACCTTTGGCTTGATCGCTGCATACACGGTAGCGCAAAAGCACGCCGCCCATATTTTTTCAGTGAACGCTTTCAACCTCGGAGATCGCTTGTACCGAAATCACGTTTCTCTGATCAAGGAATTCGCGCCCGAGATCGGACGCGGCGTCCGCTTTACCTATACGCTTCGGTTCTTCTAGCGCAGCTAAGCTAGATGCCCGGCTGACCTGCATTCCTTGGTCAAAAGTCTGCTGGTTTATCGTGGCGCTAAGGACAGGGTCTTAGTATGCGCGGCTTTTTCTTGGCAATGACGGAGGCTGACAATTGAGCTGTTCCATCCAGCCTCCGCCACTTTCAGACTGCTGAAGCTTGGGTTTGGCGCCGCTCCACAGTTGCCACCATCTTGGGCACATCGCTACAATGCCTCGTCGGATAGCCGCTTTTACGCTGACTTAACAAAAGGCATACCCATCTGAGCTGACCTCGATGACTCCTCTTTCTGCAGCGCTACTTGTTAACCTGCTTGGCTTCCTTACTGGCAGTATGCTCTACGGTATGCTTCTGGTGATGGCTTTCCAAACGCTTCACCCCGGCCGTTCCCGCGCAGCGAGCGTGAAGGACCAGCGAGTGCAAGCCAGCTTCCTGCTTTTTCTCACAGCGTTTCTGGGGCTATTGTGGAACGTGGGGTCCCTTTCAGCCTATGGCCTGACCAATCTGGGAATCTTTGATACCTCTCCCTGGCTGCCCGTCTTAACCTTTTCGGCGCTCGGCTTCCTGCCGGCAGTCATGGTTCACTCCGTTGTCAACACCTCCGACTCTCTGCTGGGTCAACAGTCGAAGCGCTGGACCATCGTAACAGCCTATGTGCTCAGTGGACTGTCATGTGTCATGCACTTCTCCGGTGCCCTGACCAATGCGAGGGCTCCTTCTCATTCTGCCCTTCGAATGCTGACATTCGGGTTCATTCTTCTCTCTTTGGTTCTGCTACTTTCTACCCGTGGCCAAGCGGGCCGCCAACGCACTTTCTGGATTTCTGCGCTGGCCGTTTTCGCTGTGTCGGCGCTGCATCTCAGCTACCACGATGCCGGCTACAGTCCGTGGTGGACCGAGTTGTTGGGACATCACGCTTCACTGCCACTGGTGCTCGCGATTCTGTACCAGGACTACCGTTTCGCACTGGGGGATATTTTCCTCAAGCGTGCGCTCTTGCTGATTGCTCTGGTTATGCTGGCGTCGGCCCTTTACCTGACGGTCGCAGCCCCTCTGCTGTCGCGCTGGGATGGCCGGGTTCATACGGAGCCTCGGGAGGTTGCGCTCTTTCTCGGTCTGTCCATCGCTGTGGCATTGTTCTATCCCTGGGTCAGGTGGCTGGCTCGCCGATTTGTAGATCAGACTGTGCTGCGGCGCGTCGATTATCGTCAGCTGCTGGGCGAACTATCACAGCAAGTTGTGACCATAGAGTCCACTGAGGTGATCTTGGACGCCGCGGTTGCGCGTCTGGAAATCGCTCTGACGGCCCAGGACGTACGATGGCTCGATGTGGCTGGCAGCTCTCCGGTTCCCGCAGGCCCTCGAGGTTCCGGCAGCGTGGCTCACGCATGGTTCCTTTCCCAGGAAGATCTGAAAGTCTGTCTGCCGGAAAGCAGAGTTTCCGGTCACGTAGCCCTTTCTGGAATCGATAATCCTGCTGCGGCGCTGTTAATTCCTACCGCCGATTCGCCGCAGTACCTCCTCGTCGTCGGTGAACTGGCGGGAGGGCGGCGTCTCTTGTCTGACGATATCGCCATGCTGGAATCACTGGCTCATATCGTGGCTCGCCGCATCGATGCCTTGCGGGTGACTCATGAGCGCTGCCAGCGCGACCTGAAAGAACAGGAAATCGGCCGCCTGGCCACTGAAGCGGAACTGCGCGCCTTGCGGGCACAGCTAAACCCACACTTCCTATTCAACGCCCTCACGACCATTGGATATCTCATCCAGACGGCTCCCAACCGGGCTATGGATACTTTGATGGGCTTGACTGGGTTGTTGCGGCGCATCCTGAAGCGATCTACGGGCGAACTCGTCACCCTGGGTGAAGAGCTGGAGCTCATCGAGATGTATCTGGCTATTGAACGCGCTCGTTTCGAAGAACGCCTGCGGGTGAAAATCGATGTGCCATTCGAACTGCGAGCGCTGCCCATCCTGCCGCTGCTGCTGCAGCCGCTCGTGGAGAACGCTGTTAAACATGGCATCTCTCCCGCGAAAGGTGGCGGAGAGATTGTCGTCGCTGCAGAGTTGGAACGAGTCTCAGCAGGCCCAGCCGCAGACACAGCCATTCTATGCATTCGGGTGCAAGACACCGGCAAGGGAGCCTCCGAAAGAGAATTGGAGGAAGGACGGCGGAGAGGAGTGGGTCTGACCAATGTCGAGAGTCGGCTGGAGCGCTACTACGGGCCATCGGCGTCCCTTCGGATCGAGACCTCTCCGGGAGCTGGCCTTCAAGTGAAGGCACGCCTGCCGGTGAACCCGCCGCTGGAAGCAGCCTGCACTCCTGCCGTTGGCGCAGCCAACGACAGGCAACAAGATCTGCCTTGAAGGCAGGCGCCGGTTCCAGGTCAAGCGTCTGGTTTGTGATACCTGGAGCCTTGGCGCCTGGAACCTGAAAATGAATCCCAAACTGCGAGTCATGATCGCGGACGACGAGCGCCCGGCTCGGCCTTTCCTGGCCGCTCTCTTGCGATCTTTTAATTACGTCGAGCTCGTCGGCGAAGCTGCAGACGGAGCGCAGGCTGTGGAAGTGATCGAGCGGGAGCGTCCCGATCTGGCACTGCTAGACCTGCAGATGCCGGAACTGGATGGTTTGGGAGTGGTTCGACTCGTCAGGAAAAGCCGCATGCCGCTGGTCGCCTTCGTCACGGCCTATGATGAGTACGCCGTAAAAGCTTTTGAGATGAATGCGGTCGATTACCTGCTGAAACCGATTGATCGGCCGCGGCTGGCAGACACTTTGCAGCGTGCTCAAGATCGATTGGAGCAAGCCGATCTGCGTCGGGAAGACATCGCCCACATCCAGAACGCCGCAAACGCCTACGAAGCCGGCAGCCGTAAAGTGTATCTGGAGCGCATCCCGGTCCGGCAACAAGACGAGGTCATTCTCCTGCCAGTCCGAGACATCGCTTCAGTGGAAGCCGACGGCGAAGTGCTCAACATCACCACGGTCCGCAAAGAGATACATTCCATCACCTATCGTCTGAAGGATCTGGAGGCGCGCCTCGATCCCAGCCAGTTTGTGCGCCTCTCGCGCGGCGCGCTAGCCCGCCTCGAACTGATCACCCGAGTTACGGCCATGCCAGGCGGCACCTGCGTGGTAACCTTGAAGAACGACCAACGACTACCTGTCAGCCGTATCCAGTCGCGCATACTCCGAGAACAACTACTCCGGCTATAGAGCCGCGGCGAATCGAAATCGCGTTCAGCGCGCGAAGGAGTGCTCAGCGAGTCTATGCCGCGGAAGTGTGCTTCTCTCGTGCCCTACCTTTCGCCGCTCATGTTCGACGGGCGTTCTGCAGCCCCGATCAAATCCCGCAAGACCTGCCAACGAATGGCCGGGTCTCCATCTAGGAGCCTAGTTCCACTGGCTGAGATTCGAGATTTGGGACGGCTTCATGAGAAATATGGAACCCTACTCGAGGGCGAGAAGCTATCACATCAGTGAGAAACTAATTTAGGTCGCGGCTCGGAGATTAATTTGGAGGATGCTGTTCCTGGCAGATAGCCGGCGAGATTCGATCCACAGTGGCAAGGCAACTTCGCAACATTGGCCGGTATAAAACGACTAACCGGGCCACTTGAGATCAAACGCCCGGACGGCATTTTTTGGAGTTACTCTTTTCTTGAGCCGCGACTGTGCGCGTGGGCGTGTGGACCAGTCTCGACGATGGCCATCGTTCCTTGAGAAGCTCGTGCCACACACGGTAAAATTCTGCAACGCTGCCGGTGGAATTCAGTCAATAATCGCAGCAATTGCATTCAGGAGGATACATGGTTCGCAAGATTGTCTACTGGACCAGCACTGTGATTGTCGCAGTAATGCTGCTATTTTCTTTGAGCTATCTAACCGGCAATCCGCAGGTGGTCTCCGGCTTCACGAAAGCAGGATACCCGCAGCACCTCAGGATAATTCTTGGGATTGCAAAACCGGCTGCCGCAATCGTTCTGCTGTTGCCCGGGTTTGCTTTGCTCAAAGAATGGGCTTACGCGGGCGCGGCTTTCGCGTGGGTGATGGCGTTTGTCGCCCACTACTCGGCGGGCGATGGCGTGCAAGTATGGGGCATGCCACTGGTGCTGCTAGTCCTTCTGATCATCTCTTACCTGACTAGGCCCGCAAGCCGCAGTCTGAGAGCCTTGCCGGCGACTGCCTGAACAGTGGTCAGTGATAGTAGTCCGAGCGCGCGATTATCTGGACCGTTTCCCAGGCCCTGCTCAGCGTCCTGAGGACAGCGCGGATGGTCTGGATCAGATCAGGAGTTCTCTTCCACGCAATCGGGATCTTTGCGCCAAAGACCGGCGTTTATTGGATCTGCGCATCGACCTTTTCGGGCTTCCAGACGACAGCCAGGACCAAAGGCAAGTCAAAATCGAGCGAGTAGGGATTCTGGCAAGAACGACTGTACTTGATTGCTTCCTGCGCGAGCTGGAATGGGAATCATAGCAATAGCGCCTCGATGCGGTGGGCGTGAACCATTGTCTCGGCTGGGGACCACTCAAAGATAGTGAAGCGGCCGTCCTGGGATGCCACTAGCGCAGCAGCATCGCGCTGATCGTGAACGAACTGCGCGGCTGATTGATGTCGAGTCCCGCCGAGTTCTTCTGGGTGGGCAAGGACAGCGGCTCCACCTTCAATCGGCTCCGTCATCGTGACTTGCTCCACCCGGCCCCAGCCTTTTCGGCGGATAATCTTTGCTCCAAAGCCGAGCAGTTCGTATTGATCCGTCATCACCATTGCTCCGTCCACCGCGGTCAGTCCAGCGATCGCGTCGACTGTTCGACTGACCGCCTCCTGCCAGACCAGGCGGCTTGTCTCAGCAGCGACTTCCCGGCTCAGATGGGCTAGCTGCAAGAAGGATGGTGAAACCGCATACGGCATGGGTGCCACAACCGATTCCCGCCACGACTCAGTGGCAGCCGGCCGAATCCATCGAATAGCGCCCGCCTACCCAATCCCAGAACTCAAACATATTGCTAGGATCGATGCCGAACTTCGAAACTTCAGCTGCATTCGTCGAAACGGCGGCAAAATGCTTGGCGACTGACCTTTTGTCACCGCCCAGCCCCGCGAGCGACCAAGCGCGAGCCGTGTGTGCGTTGGTCATTGTTTCCAGCGTCGTGAATGTTTTCGAAGAGACGATGAAGAGAGTTTCCGCCGGGTCGAGATCACGCACAGCTTCAGCGAAATCGGTGCCATCAATATTGGAAACGAACCGGAACGTCATGGCCCGCTCGCTGTAGTACTTGAGTGCCTCGCAGGCGCCAGGCAGCGCATCCCCCGATCTGTCCGCAAAGCCCAAGTGCCTGTAGATTTCATCCATCATCGGTCTAGCCTTGGAAAAGGTCCGATCGTGACACTTTGTTTGCCATTGCGCCATTCATAGTGGTACTCCGCACTCCGAGTGAAATGCTGTGCTTTGACAACTCGTGCGAAGCGCCGATCGGCGCGCTATTTGTGAATGTAAGTTCACAATTTCTTAACATTTTTTTGCCTGCCCTTAACACGACTTGACATGCACTGTGCTATGTTTTCCTCTGTATGCGGCGTGGCCCTGGGGAGGTTGGAATGAAGTCGAAGAGAACAAAGTTCTGGAGCGGCAACAACCGGTTCCGGCTCATGGTCCTGGCAGTTGTGCTGCCGGCGGCGTCCCTCATATATGTCAACTTCCACCACTTGAAATCCATCAAGCGCAACAAACACCTGGAGGGCGCCATCCATCGTGACTTCCAGCAGATGCTGGCCATCTCCGAGAAGAAGATCAACCAGAAGGCCTACACGATGACGGAAGAGGCGAGGGATCTTTTCCCATCTCCGGACACCGACACGGAGTCGGAGAAACGAAGAAAGCTTGACGTCATCTTGTCAAAGAGTCCGTGGCTGGCGCACGTGTTCCTCTTCGACATTGAAAGGGACTTCCTGTTTCGTTCGCAGCCGCAGCAGATGCGTGACGGCGACTTCCGTGAGGAGCATGAGCACCTGGCCAAAATGTTCGCTGGGTGGCTTGGCTTCGACGGCAAGATGTTTGTGGAGCAGATACACAAGAAGAACCAACCCGTCATGTGCCAGAGCTTTCAAGTAAAGCGGGCCGGCGGCGACGCTTACATGACGAGTGCCTTCTTCGTCTTACCGCAGCTCCCCAAGGACCGGGTGGTGCTGGGCGGGGTCAGTTTCGAGCCTAATTACCTGCAGCAGACCTTCTTTCCGGAAGTGCTCGAGGAGCTGATCGCCCGCAAGTTGACGGAGGAGGGCGGAAATCAGCTTGCCATGGTGGTCTATCCCACGGACTACGCGGGCGAGCATGGGGACAAGCGGCTGGCGGCTTCGGCTGGGTGGAGAGAAGGGAAGCCCGAGGTCTCGCGCAACCTGGATGATGCATTTCGTGGATTGGCGTTGGGCATCAAGTTCCAAGGCACGAGCGTGGAGGCGCTCGGCCGGGCCTGGGTTCAGCGCAGTTTTCTCATCCTCGGGGTTCTCTCCGTGCTGCTGGTCGGCGGCTTGGTGCTGACATACCGCAGCGTCAGCAAGGAAGTGGCGCTGGCGCGCCTGAAGTCCGACTTCGTTTCCAACGTGTCGCACGAGCTGCGGACGCCGCTGGCGCTGATCCGGCTGTACGCAGAAACGCTCGAGCTGGGGCGCATCAAGACCCAGGAAAAGGTGGAGGAGTATTACCGCATCATCAGCAAGGAAAGCGAGCGGCTGACCGCGTTGATCAACAACCTCCTCGATTTCTCCCGCATCGAGGCGGGACGCAAGGAGTACGACTTCCGTGAGACGGACATCGCGGAACTGGTGCGCAACACGCTCGATGCCTATCGTTACCAAATCGAGCAACAAGGTTTCGCCTTTGAGCAGAGCATCGACTCAAGCCTCCCAGCCGTGCGTGTGGACCGGGAAGCCATCGCGCGCGCGCTCGTGAACCTGCTCGACAACGCGCTCAAATACTCGGCTGACGACAAGTTCCTGGGCGTGAAGGTATACGGGGCCAATGGCGTTTTGAAACTTGAAGTGGTCGATCGCGGCATCGGCATCACGCGGCGCGAGCAGGCGAAGATCTTCGAGAAGTTCTACCGGACGGGCGACCCGCTGGTGCACAACACGAGGGGAAGCGGGCTGGGCCTATCGCTGGTCCGCCACGTCACGCACGCGCACGGGGGGAAGGTGGAAGTGGAAAGCACGCCGGGGAAAGGCAGCAAGTTCACTCTCTCGTTGCCGCTGGCAGCGGCCACGCAGCAGCCGACGAACTACAAAGCATCAGGGGCAACGGCATCATGAAAACAAAACTGAACGTCACTGGGCGACCCAATGGCAGCGCGACCGACACCCGATCAGGCACTGCGAAGCCCGCGCGCAGAAGCAACGCTGAACGGAGCGCGAACCAGAGAACGCGCATTTTGATCGTCGAGGACGATCCTGCCATGGTGGGCGGCCTGCGCGACAACTTTGAGTACGAAGGCTACGAGGTGATCAGCGCCGGCGACGGAGTGGCCGGCCTCGAGAGCGCCTTGGCGGATGATCCCGACCTGGTGGTGTTGGACGTGATGATGCCACGGATGAGTGGTCTCGACGTGTGCAAGCAGTTAAAGGCGAAGCGGCCGTCCGTGCCCATCATCATGCTGACCGCGCGCGGCCAGGAGATCGACAAGGTTGTGGGGCTGGAGTTGGGCGCCGATGATTACGTCACCAAGCCGTTCTCCGTCCGCGAACTGATGGCACGGGTGAAGGCGGTGCTGCGACGGGTCTCGCCGCAGGCGCAAGCGCCGGAGGTTTATCGGTTCAGCGATGTCGAGGTCAACATCCGCAGCCATGAGGTGCGACGCGCCGGCAAACCCGTCGAGTTTTCGGCGAAGGAGTTCGCGCTGCTGGCTTACTTCATCTCCCATCCTGCGGAAACGCTCAGCCGCGACCGTCTGCTGGATGCGGTGTGGGGCTATGAGAATTACCCCAACACGCGCACGGTTGACACCCACATCGTTCACCTCAGGCAGAAGCTGGAACCGAATCCCGAGGAGCCGCGGTTCATTCTGACCGTGCACGGCAGTGGCTACAAGTTCGTCGGATGAGGGGTTTCATGAGTGAGGCAGGATCCAAGGGCGGGTTGGGGACGGGGGGTGCGGTCGAGGTCCAGGCCTCTCCGCCGCCACGCCAGAACTCAGGTAAGCGGGCACGCCAGCGGGAGCTGGAGCTGAAGCTCGCCGCACTTCAGAAGGATTACGCCGATCTGTGCACCGCCCTCTTCGAAGCTGCGCAGGTGCACCGGCGCCTGTGCGCCCCGCGTCTGGTCCGGCACGGCGACTGCGAGATTGCCAGCGAAATTTTCGCCGTTCGCCACTTGCCGGGTGACTTTTTCACCGTAGAGGAGTCGAGCAGCGGCGTAGTCCTTGCCTTGGGCGACATCTGCGGCAAAGGTCTGGCAGCCGGGATGTGGACCACGCATCTGGTGGGGCTGGTTGGCACGCACACAGCCGCGAGCCCTGAGCCGGAGGTGATCGTTACCGGAGTGAACCGCGACCTCTGCCGGAGGTCGTCAGTGGTGCCGCTAACGAGCTTGTTCCTGGCAAGGCTCGATCCGGCCACCGGAAGGCTCGACTACTGCAGCGCCGGACATCCTCCCACGTTGCTGTTGCGCGCGGACGGGCGGCTGGAATCGCTTTCCGAAGGTGGACCGCTGCTCGGCGCCCTCCCTGCGGCTTCCTACGCTAGAGGACGCGTGGAGCTGCACGCCGGCGACGTGCTGCTGGCATACTCCGACGGCATCCTGGAGTCGCGCAATAACGCAGATCAGGAGTTCGGCTCTGAGCGCCTTGAGGCGCAACTGCGCCGCACACGAACTGCCTCTGCCGAAGCCGTGCTGTTTTCGGTGTTGGGCGCCGTTCAAGATTTCGCCGCTGCGAGCCCGCTGGCCGACGATATGTCGCTCGTCGCCGTGCGTCGCGGCGCTCCACAACGCCATGCATAAGAAGAAGCAGGCACATCGCGGAACAGAACGGCTGGCCCCGTTTCTCGGCGCTTCCGCTGCTGTGAACGTTGGCGCGTCGGTTGATTTGGATCAATCGTTTCCGGGAAGAATCAAAGTCCGTCGCGCCTTTGACGCACCACCTGCAGCCGATTGGCGCGTTGAAAAGCGCAATCCAGCCTACCGGGATATCAAGGGCGAAGCCCTTGGCTAGTATTACTTTGTTAAGTAGGTTCAGGGTGGCGCAGATATCGCGCATTTTGCGATGTCTGCGAATCTCTCCGCACACATGGCAAACCGCGCCATGTGCGCGCCACCCAAGGATTCTTCCTCAACTTAACAGAGTCGTGCTAGTCAGAACTCGTTATAAGGAACATGCAATGTTTGCAGATCGCAATTTCAGACAATCTGAATTTCGAGAGAGGGTAACAGGGGCCATCTTGGAAATGCTGGCGGACTTGGCCGAAACCCAGAGGAACATCTTTGTTTGGAACCCAGAGGGCTTTACGTGTTCTGTTGCCAGGATGGATGTTCGTGAGGGTGGCACATCGCTGGTCCGCATGCGCGCGCCAAAGGAATTCGGCGGCCAGGACATGTTCAGCACTTGGTTGCGCGATCCTGAGGGCTACACTGTCGTTCTAGCCAGCCCGGACGGATCAGCGGGGGATGTCGGATGAAACGACTATACGACGAGGATCTCGACGGAGCCATCGGCCTTGCAGCCCGGATCCCTGGGACATGCAAGGGCACGGTCAAAATCCGGCCAGTGATGGAGATCGAGGGTCTGCCCGATTAGTCTTCGCGACGCTCTGAAAGCAAGCCCGAGTTCATGGTAGTCAATTAATAGAAAAGGAGAAAGGAACAATGGAAACAAAACCTACGCACGAACAAGCACAACTCCACCTGCAGGTCTATGATTTGCGCCGCGAGGCCCGGCTGCGCCAGGCACGCGATTGGTTCTTCAAGAACTACATTGTGCAGACTCTTGACGACGCCATGCGCGTCGCGGCGCCCGGAACGGAATCCGGAGCGCTCGCGGGAATGGTGATTGGCTATTGGGAACAAGCCTGCGCGTTGCTCAACTACGGCCTTCTCCACGAAGATCTCTTCTTTGAGACGAGCGGCGAGTTTTTCGGGGTTTGGGAGCTTGTCAAGCCCATCGTCCCGCAGGCTCGCGAGCGCTTCGCGGACAAGCAGTTCCTCGCGCACCTGGAAGGAGCCGCCCAGCGCTACGAATCCTGGTCGGAACGCCGCACGCCCGGTCATGTAGCGGCGATGCGGCAATTCATGCAGCAGATGCGCGATCAATCTGCAGCATCCGCGAAAGCCTGATCCGGACTCGAAAGAGTAGGGATCTGCCAAGAATCTCGCCGGAGGAAACTCACCAATTTTGGTGAATGGTCGCGGGTTTCTGCGATCCGTAGTGGAGGCAGTCCCCTGCGTCTGCTTGGCGGATTAACCTAGAAACGACACCAAAGCCACCACAGAGTTGAAGCTGTGAGACAGCTTCAAGAGGCACGGAGAGGTCTTTGCTGAGAACTGCGATCAGTGCGGGATTTAGATTTAAAGAAACCGAAGCACGGACTTCGACGATCGGTAATTCGATTTTCCTTCACCGTCTGGGTGAAAACAAAATGGCGCGGCATTGCAGGCTTCTCACCGCTTTCTCCGTGGCTCTTGAAGCAGTCTCACAGCTTCAACTCTGTGGTGGCTTTTATACGTTATGAGCCGCGCTGGACTGCCGAGGTGTAAGAATGCTTCGGAATCGCTCCGCTAGCCGGAGTTGAACCGTTTCTTATCAATCTTCAGAGCCTTGATCCGCGCCTCGAGCGTCGACGGAGGCATACCAACCCTGGCCGCTGCGCCGGATGGGCCGGCTACCCGGCCTCTGCTCGCGGCCAGGGCTGACTCGATGATTCCCTTTTCTTGATCCATCAGCCTCTCGGTAAGGGGGCGTGATGCCTGCGGCGCTGGATCAGATTCTGTGGACATCCAGCTCGGGTCAACCGAAAGCGTCTCGCCCTCACACAAGATCACCGATCTCTCAATCACATTCTGCAGCTCGCGAAGATTGCCCGGCCAGACGTAGGATTGAAACAGCTCGAGCGTTTTCTTGTGGATGTTCCGGATCTTCTTGCCGGCCCGGCTGGCGTACCGCCCGATGAAATACTCCACCAGCAGCGGGATATCTTCTAGGCGCTCCCGCAGGGGAGGCACTTCGATGGGAAATACGTTAAGCCGGTAAAACAGATCGGCTCGGAAGGTGCCCGCGGCAGCTTCGGCCTTCAGATCGCGGTGGGTGGCGGCGATGACCCGCACGTCAGCAGCAATGGGTTCGCTGCCTCCGATCCGCTCAAACTCTCTTTCCTGCAAGACTCGCAACAAGGCGATCTGAGTTTCGGCAGGAAGGTCTCCAATCTCGTCAAGGAAGATCGAGCCGCCTTCCGCCAGCTCAAAACGACCCAGACGTCGTTGCAGGGCCCCGGTGAAGGCTCCTTTCTCATGGCCAAAAAGCTCCGAGCCAATTAGGGAGGGCGGAAGCGCAGCGCAGTTGACCTTGACGAACGCGCGCTCTGCCCGGTGCGAACGCTTGTGGATTGCGCGGGCGATGAGTTCTTTTCCCGTCCCTGTCTCCCCCGTAATGAGAACCGTGGAATCGGTTGGAGCGACCTTGGCGACATTCGAAAGCACCCGTTGCAGGGCCGGCGACGAGCCGACAATCTCCTCGAACATCGAGGCCTGATCAATTTCTTCTCTCAACGCCAAGTTTTCCTTGTAGAGCTGGTCCTTCAGCCTGTTGATCTCCTCGTAGGCCTTCTCCAACGCCGCTCGTGCCTGGTACTGCTCCGTCATGTCCACATGCACGCCAAAGCGTTCGGTGACTTCGCCAGACTCGTTGATTAACGCGTGCCCCCCGGCGTGGATGTACTTGATTGAGCCGTCGGGAAGAACAATTCGAAAGTCCAACTCACCCTCCCTGGTTTCACTTGTCATCCCGTTGCACGCTTGCTCGAGCTTCGGCCGGTCCTCGGGGTGAACCCGTTCCAGAAACATTTCAAAGGAAGGTTTCGTCTGGGCTGGATCGAAGCCGAAGATGCGAAAAGTTTCCTCGGACCAGTAGGTCTGCCCAGCGGAAACATTCCAGGCCCAACTGCCCGTGTGGCTTAACCTTTCCCCTTCCACCAAGTAGGCCTGACTGCGGTGCCGCTCGTTCTCTGCCCGCTTGCGGTCTTCAATATCGGTGTTGGTCCCGTACCACTTGATGATCTGTCCCTGGTGGTCGCGCAGCGGCAAGGCGCGCTCCAGAAACCAACGATACTGCCCATCGCTACCCAGTAGGCGTGCTTCAACTTCGTAGGCCGTTCCCTGCGACATCGCCTCGTGCCATGCCGTCAGCACGCGATCCCGATCGTCGGGATGAATGAAACTGTCACCACCGACTCGCATCTCTTCCATCGTGTGGCCCAGGTAAGTGAGCAGGCGTTGATTACAGTAGTCGATGGAGCCATCCGGCAGCGCGCTCCAGATGTGCTGCGGAATCACTTCAGTCTGCAACCGAAGCTCCCTTTCATTCGCCTTGACCTTTTCTTCCAGCCGCTTGCGCTCGGTGATGTCTTGATAGATCGCGTACGTCACAACCCGTCCGCAGCCCCCCGAGACCCCCACCCCGAGGATAGAGACGTGCAAAAGCGTGCCATCCTTACGCCGACGAATGCCCTCCGCTTCCACCCGCTGCCGGCGATTGATCAAGTCGTGGTATCTTTGAACCTCATCGGGTAACTCGGCAGGTACAGTCAAGTCGGTAAGCCTTCGGCCAACGGCCTCCTCCGGCAGATAACCGAAAAGCCGAGTGAACTCCTTGTTGACCCACACGACTCGATGGTCCCCGTCCAGTAGGGCGACAGCTCCTGGTGACTGTTCAAACAGCTCCTCGAGATGAGCCTGCTTCTTCTGAAGCTGCTCTTCCGCTTGCCTGCGCTCGGTGATGTCCTCGACAATCGCCATCAGAAACCGCGACACTTTCTCCGCGCTGGGAACGAGGGACACATGGTTTCTGATCCAGATGAGGCTGCCATCCTTGCGCCAGTAGCGCTTTTCAATGTGGAACTGCTGCCGCCTTCCCTCCAAGAGTTCCTGGACAAGTGTCCCGTTAGCTCCACGATCATTCTTGTGAGTAACACCCAGGAATGAGAGCGCTCGAAGTTCTTCCTCCGTGTAACCGAGGATCTTCTGATAGGCGGCATTGGCAGCCAGGAATCGACCGGTGAGATCCGCCACCGCGATGCCGATCGGTGAATTCTGAGCGACTTCTTGCCAGCAACCGTCGTTGTTTGATAGCGCTTCGCGTGCCTGGCTCTGCTCGGCTAAACTTTCGCCGACTGTGATGATCGCCTTCTGAGCCGTGTTCGCACCCATAAACTAAACCTCGATGCGTAGTGGCCAACCTGCCCGACGATTGGATAAGGCTTCTTTGGAGGACCGGCTATGTCCTCCAGCGCGGTTGGCATGTTCCAAGAAAATCTTCAAGCCCGGCCGCCTTTGACAACCTCAATATACCATGTCCTCCTGTCACACACTTCTAAGAGGGCAAGCGAATTGATCGCATCGAAGTTTCTTCACGACGAGCTACCAGTTTGTTCCCTGGGCAGAAACAATGCGACTCGAAGGTCAATCGTCGATAGAAAATCCAGGAAGTCTACGTTCAACCATGGGACTCTTGACGGATCATAGGTGAAAGCCCGGCCTACCGATGAACCTTCTTCGAGATCCAGTGTTTGCTTTCTTTCTTCGTTAATTACCTGACTCATGGCTCTAATTCCCCTCTCACGGGTTGAGAAAATCAATCCGGCTGGAGTGAAAGCCCGCGGTGTCCCCGCACGCGAAGTGGCGGGACTGGTCAGCCCGCCCATAGGGGTCGCTCCAGCGACCACCAGCGGCTGCGGGGGCGCCGCACGCTGCCCACACCGGCTCCTCCTCTAGTACATTCAACTGTCTATGCTGTCGTCGTCGCAGGGACGTGCAACCGGCCGCACTTCGACGGTGCCCCAGCGTGCCGCTGGAATCCGGGTGGCGATGCCGATCGCCTCGTCGAGATCCTTAGCGTCGATCAGGAAGTAGCCGCCGAGTTGCTCCCGGGTCTCCGCGAACGGACCGTCAGTTACGAGCCGTTTGCCGCTGCGGACCCTGACACTGCTCGCCGCCGATGTCGGCTGCAACGGGGCACCGCCCAGATAGTGCCCGCTCGACTTGATCTGTTGGGTGAACTGCCTGTACTGCCCGACAATCTGCTGCCGCTCCGTTTCGCTCAGCTTGTCCCAAGCCTTCTCATCGTGGTGAATCAGCAAGATGTATTTCATGTGTGTGCCTCCATCAGTAAATCGAACGGCGGGTGCCCGAATCGACACTCCGCCAGGAAATTATTTATGCTTGGGTACGATCCCGGACACAAACGTACACCAGCTCTGGCTGTCGCAGTCCTTACGGCAGGATCTGCGGGTCGACTGGATACCCTAACGCCGCCGCAGGAACCGGCTCATAAGTCTTCGGCCACTCCAAGACCGCTCCCACCCAGCAGCTCATGTTTCATTAGTCCATCTTCCTCTACCCGCAGTTGGCGCCTTCCACTCGATGAAGACGGAATCGCCGAACTCGTGCGTGCGATAGTCGAGCGCGTTCAGTTCCTGGTCTACGCGGCGCAAAGTTGTGTTGTCAGTGAAGGCGCGCAGCAAATCATAATGACTCGTACCTGGCTCGTGAATACCGGAGAGAACCGCATCGACGATGCGCAGCCGGCTTGCACCGCCGATGTGCTGCGTCGCCGAGCCCTCGCCGGCCCGCACGGAACCGTCGAATGCAGCCGCATGTTCCAGCGCACGCACGACGGTCGTGCCGATCGCGATGATACGTCCGTGGCGCGCCCGCGCGCGGCAGATGGCGAGAGCGGTTGATTCAGGAATGCGGTACGGCTCATCGAACGGCAGGAGCGTGTCCAGTTCTGGGTCCCCTGTGGACGAGATGCCGGCAGCATGTGTGATCGTCGCGAACCGCACGCCACGCTCGCTTATGGATGCCAGCGCACGCCAGTCGAGCGCGAAACCTGCGGACGGCGCCTCGAACGCGACCGGCGGGCCGGCGATTGACGTCCACACGTCCCACAACGCAAGCGGCGTCGATACGTGTGAGTACTGGATGGGGCGACCGTGGCGCGCCAACCCTTCACGGATTTCGTCAGGGGAACCATCGAAACGCAGAGACACGAGTCGCGGATGATTCAACAGGCCCTCCACTGTGGCACGCAGCGGTCCTAATGCAAGCTGATCACCGGGAGCTAACGCTGGCGGCAGCGGCCGATCCTCAGTGCGCATGCGGAAGTCGCCTTCGCCAAACACTACTGCGGAAAGGTGGCTAATCTCATCGGCGGAGAGTGAGCGGCGGCCTGCTAGACGCACTTCGATGGGGCAGCCACTGGGCAGATGCTGCCCTGAAAGGCTTGCCGGCAAAGTGGCAGCGTCGTTGGCGACCACCAGGTCGCCGGGTCGCAACAGATCGGCGAACTTCGACCGCGCCCAGTGCCGGATATTCCCGCGCCGGTCAACTACCAACAGCTTCGCTTGCGCTGGGCGATGGATTGGCAGGCTGGCGGCTATCATAGAGCGTCTCCTTCACGGCTTCGGCGTGGGCGTCCCGGCTCCCGCCGCGGCCCGAGAGCATGCTGCCGATTGCGTCTGCAAGCTCGCGCGCGGCTGTTTCCGGACGCTTGAGTTCCAGCGGGTCCGCATCGGGCACCGCTAGGGCGTGCAATGGTGTATCCATATCGCCGGGATCAAGCGAAAGAAAGCTGATGCCGTCGCCCGCAAGTTCTGCGTTCCAGACCTTGCTCAAGTGATGCAGCGCGGCTTTGCTCACGCCATAAGCACCCCAAAGCGGATAGGGATTGATTGCCGCGTCACTCGAAACGTTCAACACCACTGCTCCCCGGCCCTCACGCGCCGACGACGCTAGCGCGCCAAGCAGCGCTTTCGTCAGGCGAAAAGGGCCCAGGACATTGGTGGCGAGCGCCCGCTCCAAGTCCTCACAATGGGTGTCACCCAGGAGTGCCAGCGGGACGGGTCCCAGATCGGAGGCGTTGTTGACCAGGACGTCGAGCCCTCCGAGTGCGCCGACGATCTGGAGGGCGATTGGATAGATATCGTCTTTCCTCGATACGTCGCCGACGATGCCATGCGCGGCTCTGTGCTCGCGCACGACACGCTCCGCACCGTCCCGCCCGCGCGCCACGAAGGCAACCTGAGCCCCGCGATTGAGCAGTTCCCGGACCAGAGCCAGCCCCAGTCCAGAGGTGCCGCCGGTTATAGCCACTCTCAAACCAGCCAATGGGTTCAGTGGAACATCGTCTCGGTTTGTCATGTGTAGGCTCCTTCAGACTTTCTAAAGGACTAGCTTTACAAAGTCAGAATAATGTTCCACGTTGACTTTGTAAAGTAAAATGTTTAGATATAGACCATGGTTCGAAAGCGTCGACAACCTGAAGAGCGAAAGACCCGTCGCGCGCTGGTTCATTTGCTGAAAACGGAAGGCTCTCTGACGTCCGCACAACTGGCAGACCGGCTGGGACTGACGGCTATGGGTGTGCGGCAGCACCTTTATGCGCTGCAATCGGAGAAGTTTGTGACGGTCGAAGAGCGCCGTGTTCCCATCGGCCGCCCCGCCAAGCATTGGCAGCTTACTGCCGAAGCAGATCGCTTCTTCCCGGACGCGTACTCCGAGCTGAGCGTCTCACTCATCGGTGCTTTGGGAGATGCGTTTGGGGCTGAGGGTCTGAAGCGCGTACTGGAAACTCGCTGCGCTCGTCAGCAGGCAGCTTATGCTGGACGGATCAACCCTTCGGCCTCGCTAAAGGAAAAGCTTCAGCAACTGGCTCGCGTGCGAACCGAAGAGGGATACATGGCCGAAGTCAAGGCCAGCGAGAAAGGAAGCTTCCTTTTCATTGAGAATCACTGCCCCATCTGCGTGGCTGCAACCGAGTGCCAGGGATTTTGCACGGCGGAACTTGACCTTTTCCGCAAAGTGCTTGGGCCCAACGTCGAACTTGAGCGGGAGGAACACATCATCTCGGGTGCGCGGCGATGCGCATACCGCGTCAAGGGCGCCGAGCCGGTCGAGTTCAACGGTTGAGTTGGCACAGATAAGTACTTTGATTCTCAACTACTCTGGCCTCCAAACGGCCAAGCGGGTCACGGATGAGTTCGCTCTTGAAGGCCCTTTGCGCGATGTGACAGGCGGAACTGTCCAGGAGAACTGACTGGGCCGGCGCTGGCTCCGCTGAGCAAGGGGCGCTCAACTCGCTGCGGGACGTTCTCCCACGGTGATGACTACTTCCGCTAATGTACCAGCGCGAATGATGGACGCTTTCACTGGCTTTTCGATCTGCTCGCCACTAAGGTAGGCCTGGACGTCGTCGATGTCACGCACGGGACTCGCGTCCAGAGCCACGAGCACGTCTCCGAGCATCACACCCGCTCTCTCGGCAGGGCCCTCAGGCTCGACTTTCATGATCACCGTACTGGGGCTCTTCAAAGAATGGGCTTGCTCGATAACGGAAGCCCTACTCTTCTCCGGAGACACACTCGTCCTCTACACCGACGGGATTACTGAATCCTTTAACGCGGCCGAAGAAGAATTCGGAGAGCAGCGTCTGATTGAAGCGTTGAGGCGGCATCGGGAACTGTCTTCACAGGCCTTGCTTGGGTCGATCGTCGATGAAGTCAAGCAGTTCAGCCCTCATGAACAGTATGACGACATCACTTTGATAGTTGCGAAGTGCAGAGGAAATTACTGAACCTCGCGAATTATAGTGACAAGTCCCGTGTGTGCATGTTCGCTGCGGCAGCACAATGGATTCGGCTCCCCTCGCCCCAGCGCGGGAGAGGGGTTGGGGGTGAGGGGGAATCCGATAGAGTGGATCAGC
>JAKEER010000042.1 GCA_022616615.1 Acidobacteriota bacterium | reverse complement strand
GTCACCTCAAGCGCCATGGACCTTCCCTCGATCCCTCACGTGACTCCTCCAACCCCCTGAGCCACGAAGAACTCGGCCAGTCGCAGCATTCCTGACAACAATAGGCAAAGAGCCGCCGCAGCGAAATGCCGCATCCATCCTTCCGTGGGATGAATGCGCGTGACGATCCCCATTCGCAGGGCACCCGCCGCCACCTGCAGCCCCGCGTACACCGGCATCAATACGTTGCAGATCCAGTTCACCAGCGTCAGCAGGGCGATCCAGTACACGTCCGGGTCGTTCCACGGCCGCTGCGACGCGAACGTCTCCATCGCGCGCAAAAGCCCAGAAGCCATCAGGCAGAGGAAGCCGCCGTACATGGAATGGGCGTAGGATTCATTGCGAGAAAAACGCAACACACCGATGGCGAAGAACAGCCCCGCGAGCGTGGGCAGAATCACGTTTCCCGCCCAGTTCGTCAGGTTGAGGATGCCGTTGGTGAAAGACATTGCGCTCCTCTACTCACACCATCGACAGCACGAGTCTCCAAATCCCGGAGACGCACAACATCGCCAGGGACACGGCAATCAGGCGCATGGCCGGCCGGTGGGTCGCAAAATTGATGATGGCCCCAACGATTGCAAGCCCTGCCGCGATGGGCATGATGGTTCCAGCCATGTAGGTCCAGAGGTTGTCCAGGATGTCGGCCAACGCAAATTGCGTCCCTGTGCTGAACCCTTGAATCAGCGCATGGGTGGTTTGTACGCCGAGCAAGAACATGGCGGCGAGAATCGAAGGCAGTGGGTGGCCGCCCTTTGCGCTATCTAGGATGGCTCGCAGAACAAAGTAGGCCGCCAGCACCGTACCCAACCGGCCAACCACAAAGCTGGAGACAAAGCTCGACACGCTGGACTGAAAGGTGTTCAACCACGATGATGCGATTCCGCCAGCAGGCGTCGCAGCTCCGATGCCGAACGAACTGAACCAACCAAGCAGAGGTTGCAGCGCCACGAAAATAACCGCCCACAGCATCCACCTGCTGAATCCGCCACCCAGCACAACCGCTGTCCCTTCCAGACGAAGACTCAATCCGGCCAGCATGAGGGCGACGAGCGCACCCGCAGAGGCAAGGCCAAAAAGGACCTGAATGATGTCGTTCAATAATTGCGGCACCGCCATGCGATCGCCTTTCCTTTGCAGGATTCGACTGAGACTCAGGGTCGTTCGGACATTGGCAGGCAGGCTCGCTAACAGAGACTGCCTGCCACGTCCGTCGTGCTCATTCGCGCCGTTTTGCTCTACGTCACACCTCCTGTTCCACTGCTGATCCAGAACTCGATCAACCGAGTGATCCCTGAAACGGCCAATAGTCCCGCGGCGGCCGCGAGCCAGCGTCCAACGCCCCGGCCATGGAGCCAGGAGACCACCGCACCGACAACCGCTCCGCCGGCGCCCACGGGCGCGATCACGTTACCAATCCAGTTGATGAAGTTCAGGAAGGCGCCTTCCGGCTGGGCCCCGGTCTGCCCTTGGACGGCCACATTCGTTTGCGGCTGACCTCCGAGGTTCTGGGCCCAGACGACCTGGCCTGCTATGACGAAGCAAATGGCGAACACGGCGAGAGGCCGCCTCCACGCCTCGTCGATCTTCAGCTTCATTCCGTGTGCCCCCTTTCCGCCTCACGCCTTCTCTCCGGGGTCAGTCACCCCGAGAAAACACGGCCGAAGCGCCGCAGACCCTAAAACCAGTCCTCTCGTTTGTCAAAAAAGTAGGGGTTCACCGTTGAAGATCGGGAAAGCGGGGTCGGAGGAACTGCGAGGCAGGGGTGCCGGCCTTGGGCTCCTCACCAGAGTGGAACAATGTGAGTGCAGCTTCGCTTTTGATAGTCTGCCTTCCAGTTATCTTCCGGGCTATACTTTGGAATCGGCAATCATGAGCGCCGCATCAAAGCCCCATTTCAAGCTCTCTCCTGAACAAGAGAGAATCGTCAGATTTCGAAAGGGCCACCTGCAAGTGATTGCCTGTGCGGGCTCTGGCAAGACAGAGGCCATATCCTGCCGAGTAGCGTCACTCCTTGCCGACGGAGCCCTGCCTGAGCAGATGATCGCCTTCACGTTCACCGAGCGTGCCGCGGCAAGTCTCAAACTCCGAATTGTCCGGCGGGTTTCCGAAAGGCTAGGCTCGGCGTTTTTGGACCGATTGGGACCACTGTACGTAGGAACCATTCACGCCTACTGCATGCGGATGCTACAAGAGCATGCCCCAGAATTCGCTAATTTCGATGTCCTTGATGATCATCGACAGGCGGGGCTGCTCAGCCGTGAATACCGCCGGATTGGGCTGGGCCAATTGGGAGATCGGCATTGGGCTCCGATTCACAATTTTCTTCGTAACGCAGACGTTGTCGAAAATGAATTGATAGATCCCCGAAAATTTCTAAGATCTCCTTTCGGACGATGCTACCGCAGTTATCTTGACATGTTGAAGCGGTATCACTTTCTGACCTACGGGCAGCTGATCGCCTGCGCCGTTCAGATGTTGCTGAAGCCAGCCAGTTACGCTCGAGTTCGTGGGTCGCTGAGGCATCTCATTGTTGACGAATATCAAGACATCAATCCTGCTCAAGAGCAGCTGATTCGGTTGCTCGCATGCCCTCCAGCGCAGCTCTGCGTCGTCGGAGACGATGATCAAGCTATTTATCAGTGGCGCGGCTCAGCGGTGGAGAACATTCTGACGTTCCGCACACGCTACAAGCAGTCGGGTTCTTTGCCCCTATCTGAAAACCGCCGCTCGCGACCAGCCATTATTGCCATTTCAAATCAATTTAGCTCGTCGATCCGGCCGCGCCTAGCCAAGAAGATGAAGAGTAGCCGGGCTGCTTCGGGTGGCCCAGAGATTCATGCTTGGTCAGCTACAACCGCAGAAGATGAGGCCAATGTCGTGGCGGATACAATCTCCACCCTGCGCAAGCGCGGGTTTCGCTATCGAGACATTGGGATCTTGTTGCGTTCTGTACGCACTTCGTCGCCGCCGATAATCCTTGCGTTGCGGAGGCGTGGAATTCCCTTCCGGTGTGCGGGAAGGACAGGTTTGTTCTTGCAGCCTGAGGCGCAAGTACTCGGAAAGACCTACGCCTGGTTGTCAGACAATCGCTGGAAGCAGGAGCGCTTTGCCCAACAGGTTCAAGTCAATCTGCTCAGCCTCCTCAAGGACTTTCGGCGGGAATTCCAAATCCCGGCAGGCATCCAGTCCAAACTAAAAGCACATCTGGAGAACTGGTATGGGGCTTCCCACGACAGTGACGAGCCCGCCAACCTTGTCGGCGACTACTACAGGCTTCTGAAGCTTCTGAAGGTCGACTCGTGGGACCTAGGCGATGCTGCAGGTGCGGCTCGCTTGGGCGCTTTGGCTCGCTTTTCGCAACTCCTAGCGGATTTCGAGCACGTGAAGCGCCGTGCTCGGCGGGTAGAAGAAGACGGGGGCAAAGTCTGGCGTGGTGGTCAGGATCGTGGCCCGTGGCTGTACAAGAACCTTTTCAACTACCTGCAGTACTACGCGGTGGATGCCTATGAGGATTTTGAAGGTGAAGAAACATTCGATTTCGATGCCGTCGATATCTTGACTGTGCATCAAGCTAAGGGTCTGGAATGGCCAATCGTTTTTGCTCCCTGCCTTGTGTCAAGCAGGTTTCCATCCAAGTACACAGGTCAGCCACAGGACTGGTTGCTTCCGAGAGCCGTTTTTCCGACAGCCACACGGCGGCGCTACGAAGGAAGCGATGCAGATGAACGGCGGCTTTTCTATGTCGCAATGACACGCGCCAGAGACATGTTGTACCTGTCTCGCTTTAAGATGAAGAAGAACCAATTTCAGGCGTCCCCGTATCTGCTTGAAGTCACCAAAAGTGATCCACGACCGCGGAAGCGACTACTGATGCCAGTCCGAGTCCCAACTGAAGCCGAAACGGACCGAGAGAAGCCTTCCCTATCGTTCTCAGAACTTGCTGCGTTTGACGAATGCCCTTTGCAATACCGATTGAGTTCGCTGCTGGGGTTCCAACCCCAACTGGCACCTGAGCTTGGTTATGGTAAGGCAGTTCATCACATTCTTCGGCGTTTAGCAGATTTTGTCAGAGAGAAGCAGAAAATTCCGAGCCCCAACAATATCCAAGCAATTTTCGACGAAGAGTTCTATCTGCCGTTTGCTAATCAGGCCGCATACCGGGAGCTGCGTGCTGCAGCAGAGAAGCTCGTAGATAAGTACCTCGGCAAGAGCGAGTACAGAGAAGACCTATTCCGCGTTTGGCAGACGGAACGGCCTTTCGAGCTTCACCTGGAACATGGCAGCGTAAACGGCAGAGCCGATGTGATTCTGGATCGAGAAGGAGGCATTCCCGGATCACTCGCTCTGGTGGATTACAAGACGGCGCGTGACGAGGAATCGAAGGATGTTCATGAATTTCAACTCGCGATTTATGCGGCTGCTGGTCAAGGCGAGGGCCTGACAGTGCGAGCTGCGTATGTCCATGACCTCCGGGATGGAGAACGAATCCCAATTTCGGTTGATCCACGTACCACCAATTCAGCTCGGCAAAGGGCAAATCAGCTCATCGCAAGTATCCGTTCCGCTGAGTTTGAAGCACGCCCAGGAAAGAGGAAATGCAGCGGTTGTGACGTTCGCTTTGTATGTCGTCATGGCCCAGCGAGGTAAGAGTCCCTACTCGACATCATCCCGAAGGAAGCCACCCCGCACTACGGCAGAGCGTCGCTTACCGCACCCTCACACGCAAACGCGCTTGATTCCTGCTTCAAAGTCTTTGAGGGTGAGCGAAGGGAAACTCCGACCCTCTCCAACACGCACAAATGCAAACCGCTTCGCTGCTTGGCATACTGCTTCGATATCGGCAGGGGCCATACCCTCCAGGCGGCCTGCAATCTGGCTGATTCCAAACCCCGGCTCCAACGGGGCCCCATCCAAATACTTTCGAAGCAAGCGTTCTCGGTCGGCGATTCCGGGCACGTGGATTCTGATTTTTTCCGAGAATCGGCCGCCCCGCAGCGCGCGCGGGTCGATGGCATCTGAATCATTGGTAGTGCCAACCAGGAAGACATTGTGTTCGGGCAGCAAGTCGCTGATCTCAATCAGGAATTGCTCCACGACCTGAACATCGTGGTGGCTCATTTGCCTGGCCGCTCGTGGCAGAAGGCCGTCCATTTCATCAATAAGAATAACTGACGGATTTTCTTGCTTGGCGCGTGAAAAGATTTGGGCTACACGTTTCACAGAGTCTCCGGCCAATCCGCCCAAAACGTCCGCAGCAGTGATGGGATAGAAGCTCCGCCCGGTTACCGTCGCGATGAGGCGGCTAATCATCGTCTTGCCGGTTCCCGGCGGCCCGATGAGGAGCACCCCGGTCGGGGCTTCAATCTTCATCTGCTTTGCGAGCGCAGGCTCCCCCAGGAGCCGGATGAGCATCCGTAAGTCTTGTTCCGTGTGTTCCTCGAGCACCAACTCGTGCCAGTAGACGGGCTGAAACAGAGGCCGGTCTTTCCCGCCAGCCTCGTCCAGCGCCCGTCGCATGTCACGCTCCTCGATCCAGCGCCCCTCGGTAGCCGCGAAGCTCGCGGCGCGGTCAACCAGGGCCCGAAGTTTGGCGGCGCTTGCCCCGGGTGTCCCGCGCGCGAACTCGCGCAGATCAAATCGCTCCCATGGCTTCCTCTTGAAAAGCGTTTCGAGAATCCTGAGGCGAGTGGGCTCGTCAGGGAGGTCGAGGCGAATCTTGAGATCAAAGCGTCCCTCGCGGATTAGCGCCTGGTCCAAGGCGTCGAGGTGGTTTGTGGCGGCCATGATCACGAACTGCGGAACTTCCCGATAGCGAGCGATGGAATCCATGAGCTGCGTGGCCGCGCTGTTGAAGGAACGGCCAGCGCCTCCCGGGTCACTCCCGACGCTGATGGCTTGCCGGGTTGCCCCGAGCGCATCCAGCTCATCGATGAAGAGGAGCACAGGCACCTGCGCTGCTGCTTCGGCGAACATTGCACGGATGTTCCTTTCGGTTTCGCCAATCCACGCGAGGAACAATTCGCTGGCAGGTACTCGCAGGAAACTCAAGGTGAATTCGCCGGCCGTGGCCTCTGCCAGGAACGATTTCCCGCTCCCGCGCGGGCCGTGAAGCAGGATTCCGTTCCTTGTGATTCCATATTTGCGATACCTGTTGAATTCGAGGCGGCTCTCCACCAGCTCGCGGATAAGCTGTTTCTCCGTTTCCAGTCCGCCGACATCCGCAAACCGGACTTCAGGCACGCTACGGGGTGGCTCTTGGAAGGCTGGCGTCGTTGGAGAATGTGGCCCGGGCGTTGCTTGCGCCTTCGGTCGTGAGAACAGAATGCGGACGAGGCCGATCATCCAAAACAGGATCGCCGTCAGAATCAGCCAGAAGCCAGTTCGATTCCGACTCATTCCGAATGGCCTGAGCAAGCTCCACAGCGGCGCCCAATTCAGGAGCATCCAAAAGCCGTAGAGCAAGCAAGTCGAAATCGCAAGTCTCAGGATCTTCTTTGCGAGCCATGGAATGTGCGATTGGCGGCCGCGCCGGCGCAGGGCGTCGCTAACCAGCCAACCGACCCGGTAGGCCAAGCGCAATCCAAGCCCGGGATAGTGCCGAGGAAACACTGAGTTCTTCTCTCGGCCACACTGTAGCCGACGAGGGGACAAGCCCCAAAGGGCCCAAACGCCATTTTTGAGGGGAAATTCGGCTTCGAAGCCTAGTTCAGGGACCGGTTCTCGGGTCCAACTTCGATCCGTAATAGAGAAATGCCGGCCACGCGCAGCGCCTTCTCTTTTCGCGCTTTGTAGGCGTCGTCGTACACACTCTCCAGAGTCTCGTCTAGCTCTGCGAGGACAGCTTTGATCTTGGCAAGCTCGACCGCGAAGTCCGCAAGTTCGTAGGTGCCATTCCCTCGGTCCACGTAGCACGCGCCTGCATCATCGAGGTTGAGGTACATCCGAGCGATGCCGTGCTTGTAGAGATTGATGCCATTCACGCGGCCCATGTACATGAAGCCCACACAACGCTCAGGCCCAAGCCTAGTCTCCAGCGGATTCCAGTTTGGCGTCATTTTGACTACGGTTCCTCACTGCTGCGGGCTTTGCTGGGCCTGGTTCTGGGCATTCGACTGGCGAACCATCTCGCTCAGTTCCCGCTTCAATTGCATCAGCTCACGCAACTCCTCGATGCTGGGTAGCCGCGCAGTGCCTGAGTCCCGCGCTGCCGCGCTCGCCGTCCTCGATTCCCCGCCTGACCCACCCGCTGCCTTCTGAAAGACCACATAGAAGCGCGTGTTGCCGGGCACCGTCACCACGATGTTCTGATTGAAGGCCAGCCGATTCAGTTCCTGGTCTGCGGCCATGCCGATGTTGGTGGCGATCCTGTCTCGTAAGAGCGCACTCTCTGAGAGCGGGCCATTCAGTCCGTTGCCGCCTGCGCCGACCAAATACGTGGCCACAGTGCCAATCCCACTGAGTGCCCGTACCAAGAAACGGGTCCCAGTTCGCTTTCCATCGACACGGCCCCTGATCGGTCCGTAATCCAATCCCATTCCAGTGGCATCGATTTTTTCTGTGCTTCCGTCTGGCATCTGTAAAGTGTCGAAGTGCACTGCCACGTCGCCGGATCTGTCCGCCTGTTGCAGGGTGCCGACCGCTCTTGCGCCGGCCGGCACAAGGATTTCTCCATCCCGCTCGTAGTTGTACTCAATCGCGGCAACAACGGGTGCGGAGACCGCTGTGCTCACGGGCGCGAGAAGACGAGCAACCAAGCGCGTGCCCACAGGCAGACTCGCAAACCTATCTTGGTTAGCCATGAAAGTGGCGACTGGTGGAGGCGGGTTTCCGGACGCATTGCTCAGTGCTGCGCGGACGAAAACCAGCGATGGCTTACGAAGTTCCTCTCCCTCTGAACGGTTCGAAGACGAATTCGCCGTTGGCGGCTGTGGAGGTGGCGTGCCGTAACCCGGTTGTTGCTCGAGCGCCGGATCAGAGAAATCAATTCGTCCGAGAGCGTACTGATCGGGATTCTTGACCTTCGGTTTGATCTCCTGTGACGGTTGAGGGAGACGTGCCGTCTTGCTGATGTCGTCCGGTGTGACGTCCTGGCTCAGCGGTGGCACGTTGGACGCGGTGTCCGCGCTCAGCAACGGAGTGACCGAGCCGCTTTGTGCTGCCTCCTGTCCGGGTGTCACTTTTCGGCCCAAGTTCGGCGTTCCCACGCGCCTCGCTTCCTCGGGCCTTTTCTCCTTGTTCGGTGAAGAATACACACCGAGGAAAAGCAGGAGTATCGCCACCGCAGCGCCCATAAGCAGAAAGAGCGAGCGACTCCGGTCTCGACCGAGCTCCCGCCTGTTGGCCATGGGCTGCTGTTCGCGCCGCGCCTTGTCGAAGGCTTGCCGGAAGATCTCGCGCAGCCGGATCCGCCCCGCGCGACTCTTGTCGGGTTCGAGCGCTTCCTCAGCGACCTCGCCCGTTGCTTCTATCTGCTCTACTTTTTCAGTCTCTACGGCCATGTTCCACCTCCGTTGAAGTGCTCACGCCAAAGCCAACTGGCACCAGTGCCGGCCGGTCAACCGCACCCGATTCCGCGATCTGCAATAACAACATCTCGTTCGACCGTTTGTAAGGGGGCCGCTCAAACACCACAAGGCCATCGGCTCGCTCCCCAGACCCTACTCGTCGCCTTGTCAGCCGGAAATCCAGCACCGCTAACTGGTCCGCCGTAGACCACTGCGAGCGTTTGATCAGTTTTCCTGACTTCGTTCTTCCGGCCAGTTGGACCTGCGGTGGCATCAACAGGATGGTTTGCTTTGTGGGATTCACGATCGAGAAAAGCACAATGACCCGCTGGCCCCCATCGATGACTTCACTCACTCCGGCACGAATCCGGTCGGCTTCACTCTGGTCTACGGCGATGCGTTCCCCGTACAAGCGCGGCAGCGGGGCGCGTTGTTGGCGGTCGAGCAGTTGATCGAGGTCATCGGTCACCGTCTCCCCACCGTTGCCACATGACCTGCACATTGTGCTTCCTGTTTCTGCGCTGGCGGCGAATGCCTCTTTCGCGCCCAGTGAAGCAGGCCGCGGAACTTGACTGCCATTGCCTACATTCGGGCTGTGCTGCGAAAGCGCCACGGTTTCACCGATTAGGGGAAACGGATAGCCTGCAGGCTCAATCAGAAATCCGCGCGGAGTCTCATACCTCACCAGGAAATCCACCTTCAGCGGCTCAACCCCGCTCGCATCGCCCCGACTGACGAGAAGCAGGCTGGTGTGCTGCCCCTTTCTGGTGGATATGAGTAGATTCGTCTGTGCCGGTTTTATCGTCAGCACTTTGACGAAGACCAGTTGCGGCTCTCGCTCGGCATGCTCCACTTGAAACTTCGCAGGGTCTCCCACAACCACGGAATTGACGACCTCGGGCACGCGGATTGCTGTGACAAAGCGTGGTGCTACCTTGACCGTCGCGATCCTGCCTTGGAGTTCGGCGCGCGTCACGATTCGGGGCTGCACCTGTGGTGACTGCGCGAACGCTGCGCTGCTCCAACCGAGCCCGAGCAACATACAAGCGACTGGAATTAGTCTCATCGATTCACCTCATTTTCCTGGAGCACGAACGGATGCACCCCGCCTCGCGATGGTCTTCAAGCGCTTGGCGCGGTATCGGCTGGCGACCCGGCTGACGTACCGAAAAACTTCTGGAGAGGAATATGCTAGTCCCCGCAAAAGGATCGGTGACTCACCAACAAAGTACGCCGCCACCGCCAAGCGAAGATCACCTTCAAAAAGCCGAATCAGCCAAGCCAGGTAGGCCACGCCGCCTCGAATGTTGTCCTCGATATCGAAGCGATTCCTCACACCAAACCTAGCAGCGGTGGCCGGCATGAGCTGCATCAAGCCGACCGCTCCCTTGGATGAGACCGCGTGTGGCAACCAGTTGGACTCGACTTCGATGATGGCCTCGGCGAGCTCCACAGGAACCTTGTATGCGCGGGAATACCTCTCCACGTGCCGCGCAGCGACCTCACGCACAGTCGTCCCTTGCGCGCTCAACGCTGACGATCCAGCCAGCGCAAGGAAAGCAAGAGCGAGTTTGGCAAGTCCCATCAAGCGGCTTCCTAGTTTGCGGCGGCGGGACGAACCAGTTTGTCGCGATAGACTTTGGAGTCCACGATCAGCCCCTCGAATCCCTCCCGCAACAGAAGCCGCCCGCGGTCTGCCTCTGTCTTTGCCAGAAGGGGCAGCAGGACATCCCGTTGCTCCGGCATGATCTCTTTGACCCCCAGGAGGCGAAGCGCTTCTGCCAAGTCAAGCATTTCCGCGATGGATGGTGGCTTCTCCATGTTCCATCCCCGGAGCGCGTGAGCGAGTCCGGCCATTTGTCCTAGCAGGGCCGGCTCCTGGCTTTCGCTCCGCATTTTGAGAATTTCAACCTCGCGCTCGACGGTGGGATAGTCGAAACGCAGGTACATACAGCGCCGACGCAGCGGGTCACCCAATCGCCGTTCTTCGTTCGAGCTGAGAACAACGAACGGTACGGTCACCGGTTTGATTGTGCCAAGCTTAGGCACGGTCACCTGCCACGCGCTCAGAATTTCCAGCAGCAACGCCTCGAAGGCGTGATCCACCTTGTCGAGCTCGTCCACCAGCAAGACACACGGTCGGTCCTTGTGACGGAGTGCTCGCAGTAGCGGCCCCTCGGAGAAGAAATCCAAGGAGTGCAGTTGCTCCCGAATGACAAACCAGTTCTGCCCGAGGTTTTCCTTCTCGGTTTCCAGGAAGATCTGCTGGAGGGACTCATCGAACTTCCCGATGGCCTTCTCTTCGGTAATCCCTTCGTAGCACTGGAGCCGTTCCACGGTTGTGCCACCAGCCGCGGCGATGGCATAGGCGAGCTCCGTTTTGCCGCACCCTGGCGGGCCCTCTACCAGAAGAGGCTTCTGCATTCGTGCGGCAAGGTAGACAACTTGCAGCGTGATTGGGTCGATCACGTACTTGGCTTCGCACAGCCTTTGAGCTAGCTCTTGGACGGAATTGAACACTGAGCCCGCCTCGTGTGGGGCGGGAACATAGCGCAGAACCACACAGCGTGCACTCACGTCGACATTGTTTCGTTCGACTTTTCGTACATGGATAAGCATGTCATGGTAATGCGGAGCATCACGCTGGGTGACTCGCCTGCTCCTAAACACCTTCAAAAGCGGAAGAATGCTGGGAGGACGTCGCAGTACGAGGCATGATCGACGAGATTTCTCTGAGCTTTTCCTGCCGATTTCATGCTTTCTGGCTAACCCGTGTTTTGCGACGAGGCCGCGCATCATCTCCTGGGGGGTATTTGCACCGGTTACAAGACTCATGGCTAGCGCCTCGTTGAGCATCCAGGGTTCCTTTCTTTGACAACTTCGTGAACCTGACCTACAAGCCGCGTCATGCAAGCGGCTATGGACGTCGGCGCCTTGTTCAGGACGGTGCTGATCAGCCGGCAGACTGGAGAGGGCGGATGGTCATTCACTCCAGCGTGCGGCCAGCCAGCTCTTGAGCCAACGTGTCTGGCATTGCTGGCGCTGCACTCGGGGCGGGGCGCGGCCCGAGATCGTGCCATCCAGTTTCTGCTTGGTGCACAGAACCCGAACGGCAGCTGGTCGGCATTTGTCGGTGACGACGCGGAAGGCTGCGGGCTTACGGGGCTGGCTCTTTTCGCACTCCTGCGATGTCGGGTTATCGGTGAGCGGACTCATATGGCTGCGGGCTGGCTGTTGAATCTGAAAGGGTGGGAGTCTCACTGGCTGTGGAAGTGGAAGTTCCGAACGACCGACCGCCGCGTTCGCTTCGATCCGGAGAAATACGGTTGGCCGTGGACTCCGGAAACCGTGAGTTGGGTTGTGCCAACTGCATATTCGCTACTGGCACTCCAGCATCTCTCGGCGCAACAGCAGGGTGACCTGCTTCGGCTCCGTATCCGGCGCGGAGTCGAAATGTTGCTCGACCGCGCCTGCACGAACGGAGGATGGAACTCGGGGAATGGAGTCGTTTACGGCCAGCCAATGACGCCGCACCTTGACGTAACTGCGCTGGCCCTTCTCGCCCTATCAAATGAGCCCGCCAACAAACTCGTGGCTGCGAGTCTGGAATGGCTCCATCGACGCAGCCAAACCTGTTTTGCGACTTGGAGCCTCTCGTGGGCCATTCTCGCCCTTCACGCGTATGGTTGCTTGCCTGCGCCATTACTAGCACGTCTGGCTGACACCTCTGACCCGAACAACATTCAAGATTGCGGCACTCTGGCTGTTGCTGCTCTCGCTCTCGACTGCGCCGATGGACGAAACGTCTTCCAGGAGTCCACGTGAGACTTGACCGGCGAACCTTTGTTGCAGGCTCGGTCGGACTGGCCGCCGGCGGGGCGATGACGGCATTGCTCCTCAAACCCAAGTACAAAGTAGCTCGCAAGCGGCCCGAGTCGCGCGTAGCGATTCTTCATGCGAATTCCTACATACAGCAGTTGGAAATGGTTCTCCAGCGCGGGCTGGACTTGTTCCGTCTCGATGTTCGCGGCAAGTCAGTGCTGTTGAAGCCCAATCTGGTG
>JAKEER010000041.1 GCA_022616615.1 Acidobacteriota bacterium | reverse complement strand
ATTGGAACCGGGCTCCGGCGCCGGAATCTCTTTGACCTCCCACTTGCTATCTATTTTGGGGACAACAGCGGCTTTCATGATTTCTCCTCCTTTCTCGGAGAGTCAGCAATAGGAAATGATCCTCTGCTTCATTGTACGGCATCTACAAGGCGACAGCACTCGACCGATAGCGATGGCCCTCTCTGAAAACAACCAACATACTTGCCGAAGTTGTCTCGAATCGAAAACGGTAACTCCGACGCTTCAAACCCGTAGACCTCCTCAAGGCTAATCAACGGAAACGAGTGCGCAATGCTTTCAGGCGAGGCCCCGCGGAGGAAAGCATAGACGATGGAATCCAAAGAGACACGGCTCCCCTTAATCCAATAGCCCCGAGTCGCGTTGCTCTGCATACTCTTTGCTCATCGCAATCTCCAATGTGGTCTGCCAACTCTGGTGGCATTTTAGCCGACAGTGGACGGCGAGCGAGCGGGAAAACTGAGTGCAAGACCAGACAACCCAACACAGAAGACCTGAAGAGAGGAAGCACCATGAAAAGACTTTTGCTGACCGGATTGTTATTCCTGATGGTGACGAGCCAAGCACACGCCTTCGTATTCACCGATCTGGTGGCGAAAGTGCAGCGGATTGTCATGATCGGCCATGCCACCAAGCACCTCGAAGAGTTCCAGAAGTATCAGGGCGAGTTCGACTACTACAAAAAGGAGTTCGACAAGTACTTCCTCAATTTCAAGCGCGTCTACCGCCGCCTGTCCCCATCCGATTGGAAAGATTTCACTCCGGCCAACTGGGGCCAGCTTTACGATCACGTGATCGGCATCTGGAAAACCTTCGACCCAATCGCTTATGACACCCAGGTGGCTGCCCTCAAGCTCAGTCCTCTCTACACCTGGTCCACTGAGTATAAAGACTACGTGGACAGACTGGTCGCGCTCTCCGACCAGCAGGTAGACCACCTGAAGAAGGAAGAAGCTCACCTGATGACGCTCCAGGCGCAGGACGCCGCCCACCATGACGCCCTGGAGCGGTTCAAGTCCAGAAACGCCGGCCTGGTGATGGGCGAAGACTCGCCGGGAAACGAAGTCGCCCTCACTCAGCAGGTCGCCCTGCTCAATGCCATTCTGATCGAGATCGCGAGTATCCAGGCTGAGACAAAGGTCGTCCAGCAGCGGCTGCTGACGCAGCAGCAGGAGGCGCGGAATCTGATCATGCGTATGAAGCAGTTGGAGATTGAGAGCCAGAAGGGCGATTCGAAAAACCTTGAGCAGCTCTTGCAGTTGACACGCAACCAGTGAAGGAGACAGCGATGATTGTCAGAAACCCTATACGTTCTCGACATCGCAGTGGGCTCTTCGTAGGCCTCAACTTGTTCCTGGTTGCAACGGCTTGCCTGCAGATAGCCATCAGTCAGGAACAGGAATTTTGTTATCAGATCCAGTTGGATGGAAGAGACCGCAGTGTCTTCCAGTACGTCTCTCGCAACTTCCTGGTCTTCAGCGATCCCTCCTGGACAACGAATCCCGCGGTTAAGACCGTTCGGTGGGTTGAGACGAAGGCCGGCACGCCTTTGCCGCAGATTTTGCCAGCCAACCTCCGTGCGGGAGGAGAGAACCCTTGGGGCGGCATCAAGCTGTCTCATCTTCCGCCTGGTCAAGAGTTCCGTCTTGAACTCGACGGCAAGCCGGCCGTTTTGAAGCGAGTCTCAGCCTCAGGATCCACTTGTCCCCGCGTGGACTTGCTGCTTGATGGGCGCTGGCGGGACTACGAAGTCCTCCAGCAACGGGCGAACTCGTTCGGAACTCATACTGTGGGCTGCCATCTCGAGATTCTTGGAGAGGAAGTTCTGCTGGCGCTTCCTAGCCTGGAGAACATCCGTGTTGAACTTCTCAATTCTCCGAAACTAGAGGTCGTCAAGTTCCGGCGCTATGACCGCCTCACTTTCATTCAGAAGTACCCACAACTCAAACAACGGGCGGAGAGGCTCTGGGGAATCACGTCGCTCTATCTTATTTTCCCACCCTTAAAGCCAGGCGAAGAACTCAAGATCTCAGGCGATACGCTGGGCCAACGAGTCTCTTTCTTTGTTCGCCGAATCGGAAAGGCACTATGAGTGAACTCTCGGTTGCTACCATTCTTGATCAGATCTGGAAAGCCCTTCGAGGCGACGGGCCGATGCCGGACTTCGTGCTGACTTACGCCGCCCTTGGAGCCGTTCTATGGGGCTTCGTGCTTTTCAAAGGATTCCTTCAAGAGGGGCTCCGCGTCGCCACCGGTGAACACAGCGAGTTACCCAAGTTACTGGTCAAGTACCTCTTCGTAGCCGCGCTCTTCACCATCTGGCCACAGGCGGCAGACAAGCTCTCAGCGTAACCCGCACGGATTAATTGTCATGGAGTACCGTCAAAGCCAGTTCGCCGCCACTAAACCGGAGGAACCATGAGACGAATCACCTCTTTGCTTTTCCTCTCTTTCTCTCTGCAGTGTTGGGCCGCCGAACCACGCACCTTGAAATGCGACTTCGACGGCGAGAACCAGGACAAGGTGTACCGCGTCATGGCCGCTGTGGGAGTGGGTACCACATTCCGCCTTCCCGACGGATGGAAGGTCGCTGATTTCGTCGTGACCGACCCCAAGTCGTTCCACGCAGAGTCAAATGGCACCATCGGGATCGTCACACCCTTGGCTCCCCACAAGACCACCTCGGTCAGCATCTTCACCGAGAACGAAAAGCTGTTTGTGTTCAGCGTTTCTTCTCAGCCCAGCGACTATGCCGACCAGCTGGTTCTGATCCAAAGCAGCAATCTGCAGTTCTTCAACCAGAAAGTCAGAAGTGAGGCCCAGCGGTTGGCCAGAGAACGCGTCGAGGCGGCAGAAACGCAGTGCCAGGCACACCAGGAACAGAAGGCCAAAGAGATTCGACAGAAGCTTCTGTTCTCACTGAACTCCAACTATGAGATCGAGGACAGAAAATTTTCGATCACCCGGGTCGTCGATGACCGGATCTTCACCTACATCCAGTTGGCCAAGTCTCAGGAGCGGCCCGTCGTCTACATCGGCGAGAGTGACGATGCTAAAAAGCTGGAACCAGTGAAGTTCACCGATGAAGGAGACTTCTACACGGTCCACCGGGTTCTATCAGCCCAGGATCGGAAGCGGTTCTATCTGAAGCTGGGAAACGATGTCAGTGAGATTCGACCACGGTAGATCGCGAGGCAGTCACTTCTGAGGAAGATGCTGGGGCTGGCGGAGAAAGCCGAGCGTTTCGAAGTGCGAGTCAAACGTGAAGGCTTCCTTCAGCACGTGGCGCTGCATCAAGGCAAAGCTCGTGCAGTCCGTAAATGAAAAACGCTGGTCGGAGTATTTGCGAAACGTCTCCAACGCTTCCTTGGTCACCGGAGCGTCTACCCAGAGAGTCGTAACCAGCTCTTGCTGCTCTGCCTCTTCGTAGAGCGCACAAAAGCGGCAGGCTTGAGTATGGCCAAAGTCGTAACGGATACGAGTAAGGGTTTCGTCGAGAATGTAATTCGAGGTAAAGAGCCGGACTCGCTTGGCAACCAAATCCAAATAGTAGTTCAGCGCAAGCTCATGAAGAGAATGGGATGTCACCGCCACAGCAATCCAGCCGCCGGTGTCCACAAAGACCATTAAGGCTCATCCTCGTGGTAGAGGTAGTGATCGTGTTTCAGAGACAAATCAGTCTTGTTGCCGCCCTGACAAATTCCAATCAGTCGTACCAGGGGATTATTGGGATCAACAGTAGCCGGAAGCTTGGGATGCCGTATGGTGACTTCCACCCGGTCACCTCTCCTCAGGCCGAGTTCCTGCCGCACTTCTTCGCTCACAGAAAGATGTCCGTCATCCAGCACCTGGGCTTCGTAGGTTTTGGTCAACATGGTTACAGCCTCCGAACCTTCAATTGCGGAGCAGTGTATGACAGCGCGCCATCTGGAGCGAAGCGTTTTCTGGCACTCAAGCCACTCGCCACT
>JAKEER010000359.1 GCA_022616615.1 Acidobacteriota bacterium | reverse complement strand
GCAAATGAATGCAAATGAATGCAAATGAACGCGAATGGACGCTTATTGGGCAAAATCGATTCCCGTGAGGCTTTTCTGGATGCCAGGAAACATAGGCTCGAGTGAACCAGAGATTCCGAATCGTCATAAGTCCCTTAACAATGGAATTGATTTGCTCAGAAATGTTACGACGTGTCTGGAAACTCCTATGGACAGAGGGTTGACGACAACGATTCCACCCGCAGTTCAACCTTCTTTAGACTTCGCGTCCATTCGCGGTTAGCTTTTCCCTATGTTCCCCGTGGTCGATTCTGGTTCCAGCTCGTCCCGGCTTAGGGCTTTGGGCTTCTTTAGTCATTCGTGCTTAGTCATTCGTCATTGCGGCTAGGCGCCGCCCGCTTCAATCGCCTCCTGCAACGTAAAGCGTCGTTCGTAAAGCGCCTTCCCCACAATGGCGCCTTCGATTCCAAGACTCTCCAAAGCCCGTAGAGAGCGCAAGTGTTCGAGTGAAGCAACGCCGCCGGAGGCAATCACCTTGAGTTGGCTCTCTCCGGCCAAACGCCGTGTCGCTTCAACATTTGGCCCCACCAGCATTCCGTCCTTGGAAATATCAGTGTAAACCACTCGTCGAACGCCCCTCCGGGCCAGCGTTTTTGCGAACGCAACCGCTTCCAATGAGCCTACCTGATTCCATCCGTGTGTCGCCACCCGCCCGTCCCGCGCATCGATCCCGACAACAATTCGCTCTGAGAACCGCTGTATGGCTTCGGCAAGGAACTCCGGGTGCTGTACCGCCGCCGTCCCCACCACGACTCGCGCCGCACCAGCGTCAAGCACTTCCTCCAGGTCTGTCATTGCGCGGATGCCACCCCCAAACTGGACAGGGATTCGCAACACCGAAAAGATCTTCTTCGCGATCACCCGATTCCCTGAACTTGCCGACATCGCACCATCCAGATCCACCAGGTGCAGCCAGCCAGCCCCTTCGGCTTCCCAGCGCTGGGCGACAGCAGCCGGGTCTTCAAAATAGATCGTCTCCTGGTCGGCGCGCCCTTGCAGCAGGCGCACGCATTTACCCTGGCGCATGTCGATGGCTGGAAAAATAATCATTCCGGAGTCTCCAGGACCAAGAGGTCCGAAGGGTCAATCAAAACAGAGACAGTTGGGGTGAAAGGAGAACTAGGCGGGGGAGCCCCCCCAAAAATAATGGGGCCAATGCCAGGATGGAGTCGAACGAGCGCTAGTAACAACAAGCTTCATAATGGCGGCAAGGTTAACACAAGAAGACAAGAGGACAAACGAAATTCTGGGATCCTCGTCACGGAAAGCCTTCCACTGACAATCCAGCGGCGCCGATCAGGGCTCAACAGACGCCTGAAGTTGCAACAGCGACTTCGGTCGCTTGCGGCTTGTCACTGGAATGGTCAGGAGTTGCCAAGGAAAGTCGTTCGGAATAGCCCACCAGATGACGACCCGAGCTGGATACCAGGATAGGCTTGCGGATAGGCTTACGGATAGGCAGCGAGCGATTGTTATACCTGCTGCTGGCTGGCCTTCAGCCATTCTTCAAAAGCCAGCAGGACCGCGTTCTCATCCTCTTTCTGCGTGCGTGCCAGAAAACCTCCCAGCAGTTCAGGAGTCAGCAACGGCAGGGCAAGGCTCGCAGGGCAAGGTAGGTAATCTGATTCGCGCAGCTGATAGATGTTGAGCGCTTGGCCATCGTAGCGCCAGAGCTCGGGGACCCTCAGCGCAGCATAGATGGGAAATTTCGACCGGGAATCGTGCTGGATGTCCACTTCAACCACGACATCCGGCGGGGGGTCGGTCGCAAAGTCGATTTCTTTCCTGTTGCCAATGATCTCCGCATTCTGGACGTAGAAGCAGGTATCGGGTTCAGAACCCTTGCTCTCAGATGCCTTCTTCATTGTGGCAGAACCAAACGAGCGCAGCTTCATGCCCAGGCGGAGGGTGTACAGGCGGACGAAGTTCTGAATGAGGTCTGCGTAGCTCTCATGCTGGGATGAGATCGTCATGATTTGAAGCGTCCCTTCGTCGTAACTGATCCTCAAGTGCATGGCAGTGCCGACGGCTTCCAACAATTCTTCGTACTCCTTCCAGCTCACATTGCGAAGAGTCAGCGTGCTGTCTTCGGGCAGTTGCTCCACCAGGCTGCCGTAGCTAGTGATTGGTGCGCTCATAGAAGCCTCTGTGCGAAAGCTACTCTGCGAACAATTCTAACACTATCAAACCCACCGGATCGGGAGCACTCACCCTGAGCCGGCCTTGAGAGACTTCGGTTCCAATCTTCGCATCTCCCAGAGCTGGGCTCCCCCTTTTGCTTTTTTCCGACTAAACTAACTCTCACACCTTCACCCACTTCTTCAGTTTCGAACTCTTGAGGATCGCTTCGCAGATGAGGATCTCGCAGTGCCCGTCTTCGAACGTCGCGAAATCCGCCTGTCCTTTCGATGGCACCTTGCCTTCCGCGATCCATTGATAGAAGTTCCTAAAGAAATTCTTCGGTCCGTCCGGATAGCCTTCCGGATGGCCGCCAGGATAGTGCGCGTAAGGCTTTGCCTGGGCGTGCAGCAGTGATGGATCTTTCATCAGGAGTTCATTTGGGCGGTCTCGATAGCCCATCCACATCTCCTCCGGCTTTTCCTGGTCCCACACGATCGAGTGATCGGAACCATCAATCTCGAAATAAAGCCGGTTCTTCCTGCCTGGGCTGACCTGAGACACTGTAAAGACGCCCCGCGCACCGTTGTCGAAGCGGAGCAGCACCGAAGCATAATCCTCTGTCGCGATTTTGATATGGTCATAGTCCGACGGCTTGAGCTCCTTGCCGGCGAAGGTTTCGATAGCTGTTTTCGGCTTCTTACGAACTGGAATCACGGTGGACAAATCGGCCATCACTTCCACAATCCTCAAACCGGTGACGTGCTGAATGAGATCGCACCAATGCGAACCGATATCGGCCACGGCGCGCGACTTGCCTCCCACAGCAGGCTCCAGCCGCCAATTATAGTCAGTGTCAAACAACAGCCAGTCTTGCAGATAAGATCCGTGCACCAAGCGCACATCACCCGCTTTCTTGTCAGTGATGATGGCGCGTGCGTGCTGGATGAGGGGATAGAAGCGGTAATTAAAGTTAATGCCGTTGAGAATCCTGGCCTTTTTCGCGAGGCGCACGAGTTCGCCAGACTCCTTCGAATTCATCGCCAGAGGCTTTTCCGACACCAAATGCTTGCCGGCGGCGATCACATCCTTGTTGATTTTGAAGTGAACAAAATTGGGCGTGCAGTTATGCACGGCTTCGATGCTGCCATCTTTTAGCAGATCTTTGTAGTCGCCATAGAATCGCGGGATGCCTAGGAGTTTGGCCTTTTCCTTCGCCAGGCCAGGATTGCTCTCCGCCAAACCCACGACCTCGACGGAACCTAGCCGCCGCAGCGCTTCGACGTGCGCCGGCCCGATGAAGCCGGTCCCGATGATGCCCACCTTGATTGTGCGCATGAATAAGATCCTCGGTATTTGTTTAGCGGGGTGACGCTGCCTCTGCGCACCTCACGACCCGCTCGCTACCGCTCGCGGTACTGTTCGCCTCAGAGTCCGGACGCTGACAGTACCGCGAGCGGTAGCGAGCGGGTCCTCGCACAGTGCTGCTCGACCAAGCCTGCCACCAGCACGGGCCGTGCCACCCCGCTCAACAAATACGATCCTCGCTTGGTGAGTAGGAAGGCCGAAGTACGAATGCTAATGCCTGAACTGCGAACCTCGACTTCGAACGTCGCGCTTCGTACGACCCTACATTGCTGCAAAGTTCTTCAGCATCCGCAGGCCAACGTCTTGGCTTTTCTCCGGATGAAACTGAGTTGCCCAGACGTTCCCTCGCCGCGCAATGGCTGGAAATTCGATGGCGTAATCGGTTGTCGCCAAGACATCTTCTTTGTCTTCGGGTTCCGCATAGTACGAGTGCACGAAGTAGACGAAGCTGTCTTCGCGGATGCCTTCCAGCAAAGGATCGGAACGCTGCAGATGAAGTTGGTTCCACCCGATGTGAGGAACCGGAAGACGATCAGGCAAACGTCTCACCTTTCCGGGTATGAAACGGAATCCTTCGGTGCGCCCGAACTCCTCACTCTCGCTAAACAGCAGCTGCAGGCCCAGGCAAAGGCCTAGCAACGGCGTTCCGGCGCGCACGCTCTCGCGGATTGCTGCGATGAGATTCTTTGTCTGAAGGTTATTCATGGCATCAGCAAACGCGCCCACGCCGGGCAGCACAAGCTTCTCAGCGCTTCGGATTCTTTCCGGGTCGTCAGACACTTCGACCGGAAGGTTCATGCTCGCAAAGGCCTTTTCAACGCTGCGCAAATTGTTAATGGCATAATCGACGATGGTAATCATCAAAGAACTCCTTTGGTCGACGGAATGCCAGCGACACGTGGGTCCTTGCTGACCGCGATGCAGAACGCCCGCGCGGCCGATTTGAACATCGCCTCCGCCATGTGGTGCGAGTTCTTGCCATAGAGCACCTCGACGTGCAGGTTCACGCGGGCATGTACGGCCAAGGCGCGAAAAAACTCTTCGACGAGTTCCGTGCTCATCGCACCCACTTTTTCTGAAGGGAACTCCGCTTTGCAGACTAGGTAGGGCCGGCCGGAAATATCCACCACGGTCCGGGTCAGCGTTTCGTCCATCGGAACATACGCGGTGCCGTAGCGGGTGATTCCTTCCTTCGAACCCAGTGCTTGGTGGAACGCTTCCCCCAGAGCAATTCCGACATCCTCTACCGTGTGATGGCCATCGACTTCGACGTCTCCGGCGCACGCGATTTCCACGTCAAACAGGCCATGCTTGGAAAAAAGCGTCAGCATGTGATCGAAGAAGTGAATGCCTGTCGCAATGCGGGACTCTCCCTTCCCGTCGAGGTTCAGTTTCACAGTGATATCGGTCTCTTTGGTCTTGCGGGAGACTTCTGCAGCACGTTTCTTGGTCAAGAGGCGCTCCCTTGAAAGTCCCCCTTAGCAAAGGGGGAAAGAAGGCGCAGCCTTCAGGGTTGTCGTGACGGATTTGGGAAGGCTGATCGGACAACCCCTGGCGGTTCGGTGAAGGCTTCTCAAGCCTTCACCCCCCTTTGTTAATCTTTGTTAAGGGGGAATGTCTTCATCGAACGTGGCGCCGCCGCGCGCATTGATGTCAACTTTAAGGCGGTTTCGTCCACGATTGACGCAGAAAGCGCGTCAATCGGGGCTACCAAAACGACTGACGTGGGCTTGGGTAGCCACGATTGGCGTGCTTTTCGCCAATCGCGGGCCCCATCCTGCCTTAAGTTGACATCAATGCGCCGCGCGGCACGAAAAACTCCTAAGAAAATCCCCTCCTCGGAGGAGTGGCTGGCGCAACGACAGCGGTCGTGCAACGACAGCGGTCGTGCAGCGACGGCGGTCGTGCAGCGACGGCGGTCGCGGAGCCAGACGGGGTGGGTGGTCGCGTCGAAGTCACAACCCACCCCAGGGCCTGCCGGCCCTTTCCCCTCCCGAGAGGGGATTCGGCGGGATTTTCTAACCGACATCACACCGCGCCGAGCGGTGTGGGTGCTCCTCTGAGAATCGTCCCCGAAAGAATGCTGGGTGAGACAAGAATGATGTTGAAAGGTGACGGCCCGCGACCGTCTTCATCCCTTCGGTCCTGCGACACTGCCACTCAGTTTCTGCTTGCCAGAAACTTCCGCAGCGATTCCAGAAACTGATCGTTTTCTTGCGGGGCGCCAACACTGACGCGCAGGAAATTCTCCAGCATCGGATAGCGGCTGATGTCGCGCACCAAAACGCCGCCGGCGTACAATGCATCAAATACCTTTGCCGCAGGCGATTCTGTTTTGAACGCGATGAAGTTTGCTTGCGACGGATAGACGGTCACGCCGGGCGTTCGCTGTAGTTCTCCCAAAAGCCGTTCGCGTTCCTCAATCAACAACTCAATCTGCGGTTGCAGCAAAGCGAAATGCTCAACGGCTGCTTCGGCGGCAGTCATTGAAAAAATGTTCAGATTGTAAGGCAGCTTGGCTTTGGCGATCTGTTCCACGACCAGAGGATGGCCGAGCAGATACCCCACGCGCAAGCCGGCCATCGCCATCGCCTTGGAAAATGTCCGCAGCACCACCAGATGCTCAAACTCCTCAAGCAACGGAACGGCCGACTGCCGGCTGAACTCGTGATAGGCTTCATCGACAACGACCATGCCGGTGGCCGCTTTCAAGATCTCTCGCAGTGCATTCAGGTTGAGGTTGCAGCCCGTTGGATTATTCGGGGAACAGAGGATGGTGACATCGGCATGATTCGCGGCCTCGACTAAGCGAGGCACATCGAAAGCCAGCTCTGGCGTCAGACAAACCTCGTCAGAGTCGCCGCCCAGAATTGTCGTGAGCATCTTGTACAAAGTAAAGGTCGGCTGTGGAATGGCGACGCGTCTGCCGGGTTCGACCGTCACCATGAGAACGGCTTCGATGAGTTCGTTGGAGCCATTCCCCACGAGAATGCCGTCGCTTTTCCAGTTTGCAAAGCGAGCCAGGCGCGCGCCAAGTTCGGCGGGCACAAACGCAGGGTAGCGAGACCATGCTCTGCCAGACATCGAGTTCGCCACAGCTCTCTTGATAGTCTCGGGCATGTCAAAAGGATTCTCGTTTTGATTGACCTTGACCCGTGCTTCAAAATGCTTCAACGTGTAGGCTTGAACCTGGCGCACAGCAGGCTTGATCGAGGAAAGAAGGTCCTTCATAGAAATGCAACTGACGGAGTGTGGTGACGCGCCCGAAGGGGCAGGCCGTTCAAAAGAAGACGGATTCTACCGGAAAAGGCAGAAAAGATAAACTGGCGGGCGTTAGCGCAGTGAACGAAAACTTCAAAGGGGGGCAAATCTCTTTGGAGGTAATGTCTGATGAAAAGATCGTCGTTGCTGGCAATCGTCGTGCCTTTGTTGAGCGCTGCTCTGTGGTCGCCACATGGTTTCGCCGCAGACATCACCTTGTTTACCGGGGTCCAGAACCCCGGCAAGCTGACGATTAACAATGTGGTCAGGGACACAAAACTTGGAGGGGTTTTCGGCGCACGATTTTCAGGCGGTCAAGCGATTGGCTTTGAGCAAACCTTCGGGTTCAGTCCAAAGTTTCTGGAATCTGATCAGCGGGCGTTCAACACGCAATCCAATCTTCTGGTGGGAATTCCCGCCGGCCGGGTGGTGCCTTACGCCACCGCCGGCGTCGGGTTAATCACGACGTTCGGCGATTCGATCCTCAACTTCAGCGATTTTGGCACAAAGTTTACGGTGAATTATGGAGGCGGGATTAAGTTCAGAAACCTGGGCGGGCCGGTGGGCTTCCGTGTTGACGTACGCGGCTATTCGGTTCCGGGCGTTTTCAGCCAGACGTTGAACTTTGTCGAGGGCACCATCGGACTGCTCTTTTCGTTCTAAACAGCGCGACACAAGCAAATTCGCATGATTGCCGCTCTGTTGCGGCTGCCCCCTCGCCCCCAGCCCCTCTGAAGCTGTGAAAAAATTCCCCCTTAGTCAAAGGGGGCGGCGGCGCAGGCGCCCGGGGGTTGTCTTGCGAACTGGGAAAACTTCACCTCAGCGCGTCGTATCTCAAATGGCGCCACGCTCTTCCCTTGGCCTTCCGGCCTCGCGAGACAACCCCCGCGCCTTCGGCGCTGCCCCCTTTTTTGAGGGGGAATTTCTCGCAACCGCAGGCTCCGGTCATTTTTTCACAGCTCCCCTCTCCCCGTGGGAGAGCGTGGCCGAAGGCCGGGTGAGTGTGCGATAGAATTAGCTCTGTGTAGTAGCTCGCCGCCAACTCCGATTCTACTTCGGCACTACCGACTCGAATGCGCCAGTTCGTTTCATCGCGCGAAGCAGGCAGGGTCTGGAAATCACTGTGGAAATCTCCTGAGCACTTCCTGCTTGAGGCTGGAGCCGCGGGTGAAATGCTGGTGGCACGCATACGCCTGCTGCTCACTGCCATTCTGCTGCTGATTCCCTTGGCCAGTCTCTGGTACGAACAGGAGACCTGGGAAAATCTGGTGGGGCTGGCTGTCACCCTGACTGCATTTCTGGTGGCCCTTCTCTGGTTCTGGCTGGTGCAGCAAGGTATGTACCGCCACTACCTGGGTCTTGCCAGCAGCCTCCTCGACGTGACGCTGGTTAGCCTGGCGCTGTTCGTGTTCATCCTTCTGGCCCGCCCCCACACGGCCGTCAACAGCAAAGTAACCTTCGAAGCGTACTTTCTGGCGATTGCGGCCACTTGTCTGCGGTACGATGTCCGCATCTGTATGATGGCGGGCCTCTGCGCCATGGGCCAATATGCGCTGATCGTCACCAGCGCCAGCGCGATGTGGGATCTCAACTCGCCGCAGTTTGCTCCATTTCCTTACGGCGTCTTTAACTGGAGCGTTCAGGTTTCCCGCCTGATCTTAATGCTTACCGCGACGGTGCTGAGCACGACGGTGGTCTTCCGGGTGCAGCGGCTGCTGCGGCTTTCCACCTGCGACCGAATGACGGGACTTTTCAACCGGGGATACTTTGACGAGCGCGTGCTCGCTGAAGTTAGTCGCGCCAGCCGCTACCACCGGCCGCTGACTCTCGTCATGATGGACATCGATCATTTCAAGACGTTCAACGACAGCCATGGGCATACTGCCGGAGACGAGGCGCTGCGCATTCTCGCGTCGGTCATGCGGGCCTCGTTTCGTCACAGCGACATTACCGCGCGCTATGGAGGCGAGGAGTTTGTGGTCATTTTGCCGGAAACCGAAATGGCCATGGCTGCGGAGAAGGTTGAAAAGCTTCGCCAGTCGATTGAAAGCACGCGGATCCACATTCCCAAGCAAGGCGTCGCCGAGCGCCTGACAATCAGCGCTGGCCTCTCCTGTTTTCCCGAGGACGGCACTGCTGCAGCGCAGCTTCTGGATGCGGCCGACCGCCGCTTGTTTGCCGCCAAGCGCTTGGGGCGGAATCGCGTTGTGTCGAAAGAGGGCGTGCTGGCCTCCTGAAACACTCAATTCAAGAATGGGATTGCGCCAAAACTGCGCCATCGAGGACACTCACTGGCCCGCCCGCGCGAGCCAGCCGCATTAGATTTTCGGCGCAGGCGGCGGCAGCACGCGGGCTTTAATCTCAGACTGGAATCCTACCTTGCGGTGGCTGCCATCGCAAAAGGGCTTGTTCTCTGAATGCCCGCAACGGCAGAACGAAATCACCTTCCGCCCGGAGAGGTCGAACGCATTGCCCTCCGGGTCGACAACCGTAAAATCCCCTTCCACTTTCAGCGAGCCGTTGTTGTTGACGATTATCTTGGTATCTGCCATTGAACTCTCCGTAGATCAAATGAATCACGCTGTGAAACAGCCGGGGCAAGAATGACACAACTGGCGCGGAGCGATCAAGAAAGCACGCTTCAGGGCTCCGGGCAAGAAGCATCCAAGCCCAGGGTTGGGCTTCTGGCTGCGGTCGCGACCGCTCACTTGTGGGCGGTCTCCGGCGTGTGCGGCAAGATTCTGATGCGCGGTTCATTATCCCCAGGCCGGCTGGTCTTCTATCGCTGCACGCTCAGTTCCTTGCTGCTGCTGGTCTTCCTCTTGTGTCGCGATCGCACTCTGCTGAGGCTGCGGCGCCAAGATCTCCCCTTTTTTCTGGCGTTGGGCACGCTTGGCTTGGCGTTGACCCAGTTCACCTACTACGCTGCCATCCAGTCGTTAAGTGTCGGCTTGGCCATCCTGCTTCAGTACCTGGCGCCGCTGTGGATGCTGCTCTTTGAGCGTTTTTGGCTGAAAGTTCCGCTGACTCGCGCGCGGATGACCGCTCTGGTACTGGCATTGGCGGGCTGCGGAATGGTTTCTGCAGAAACGGGCGGGAATCTGCGCTGGGGAAGCGCCGGCGTTCTGCTGGGAATTGCCGCAGGCGTCTGCTTTGCGTTCTACGCCCTGATGTCCCGGCACGCCTTGAAGTCTCATCGTGATCTAACGGTCCTCTTCTACAGCCTGCTGTTCTCTGCTTTGTTTTGGAGCGCTAGTCCCGAGTCTTGGCAGCCGTTGTCACAGATTGAACCCTTCAACTACTGGATTATCCTGTACGTCGCTGCATTCGGAACGGTTCTTCCCTATCTGCTCTTCATGCACGCCATGAAGCATCTGTCGGCCAGCCACGCCGGCATCATCAGCACGCTGGAACCGGTGGTTGCGGCTGTCATCGCTTGGATTTTTCTGGACGAGAAACTGACGGGATTCCAACTCGGCGGTGGGGCTTGCGTCTTGCTGGCGATTGTGATTTTCCAGAAGAATTCGGCCGTCATTCGGGAAGAGGCCAGTCATTCCCGAGAAAGAGGGAATCCAGTGTCGCTGGAGGGGGCTGGATTCCCGCCTTCGCGGGAATGACGCACAGAACGATCAAGTTGCAAGCAAGTCTCCCTTAACAAACCTTAACAAAGGGGGCAAAGGCTGCAGGCCTTGGGAGTTGTCCTGGCAGTTCATAGACCGGAGGCACGACAACTTCCGCGCAGTTTCTGCGAAACCGCATGGAGATTGGACGTTTTTCGGGCTCCCCTCCTGAGATCAGGAGGGGAAGTGCCGCGCAGCGCATTGATGTCAACTTAAGGCAGGACCGGGCCCACGATTGGCGAAAAGCACGCCAATCGTGGCT
>JAKEER010000358.1 GCA_022616615.1 Acidobacteriota bacterium | reverse complement strand
CGCTCGCCAAGACGCCTGCCAGCAGGGCCACTCCCATGGCCCAAAGAGATCCGTCCGATAAACCTGATCCGAAATGGCGAAGAAATTCTTCTAGAGTCATTTGGCTTTCTCGATTGTCGGTATTCCAGCCTTGTACCCAAGCTTGTTAATTGCAGCCGTGAGTCGTTCCTGTAAAACTCGTGCTTCGGTGCATTGAACCCGCGCCCGGCGATGTTCCAGGCTCACTTCAACTTCCGAGACTCCATCAATGGATTTAAGCTTCTGCCTTACCTGCGCGACGCACGATGCACAGGTCATTCCTTCTATAGGGATCGCGATGGTCTTCGCCGGAGCCTTCGAGATTACATCTCTCGTTTTTTCCTGCGGTCTGCGCGCAACGAAATAGGCACCTAGGAGAACGAAAGCCACAGCACCGATCATGAACCCAAGCCTGCGGTGTTCTTTGCTGTTCATAAATTCTCCTCCTGCAAGCTCTCTAGGATTGGGCAGTCGCTGACCGGACCACGACCCGAGCAAGCGTTGGTAAGGCGCAGCAAAGCCCTCTTCATGGCTTTGAGCGTTCGGATCTTCTCGTCGATGTCGGCGATTTTCACCTCGGTCCGCTGCCGGATCTCGGCACAACTGCTGCCGGGATCAATGCGCAAGGCCAGCAGCTCCTGGATCTCTTTAAGTGAGAAGCCCAGTTCCTGAGCACGCTTGATAAAGCGAATTCGCCGGACGTCATTAGCAGAAAAAACGCGGTATCCTGAATCTGTCCGGGGCGGTTTCGGTAGAAGTCCCCGCCGCTCGTAGTAGCGAATGGTTTCGAGATTCACCCGACCCTGTTTGGCTAGCTTCCCCGTGGTCAATGGAGTCATTTGATTCATTGGCTCCCTCCTTTCAAACCGCAGCCTACACTCTGTACCTAGGTACAGAGTCAAGGATTTTTTTACGAGTAGGTAAGAATTCAGCAGCATCATCCTCCTATCAGTCTGGATTCATTCTCGCGAAGCGACGGTTTTCAAAAGCCCTCACATTCCTTTCGAGCTACACCTACGCCAAGAGTCTGCCCGACGCGCCGGCCCTTCCGTTCGCCGGCGATGGATTCGGAAGTGCCACAGAACAGTTTTGACTTGAGGAATGAATGGGCCGAGCGGGCTGCGCCATTCGCCACCGCTTTGCCACCAGCTTGATCTACAAACTCCCGCTGACGTCGAGTCAGCAGTTCTCCAGCGGTTTCTGGAATCGGATGAAGTACGTTCTAGGTGGCTGGCAGGTTGCGACCATCTATCAATATCAAAATCAAACGGGCTTCCCGCTTACCGTCGGAGTGTTTGGCGATAGGGCCAATGCTGGATCACTCCTAAACATCAACTCGGTTCGCGCCAACATTGTTGCAGGTATTTCACCGGAACTGGTGGAGTAAGGAGCGCCGACCGCTGGTTCAACACGGCCGCGTTTGCGACGCCTGCTGCCTTCACCTTTGGCAATCTAGCGCGGAATACCTTGACAGGACCGTCATTGAACAAAGCCGACATCGCTCTGGAGCGGCAGTTTGCGCTAGGTGAAGCCCGGCAACTACAGTTCCGAGCGGAGTTCTTCAATGCGTTCAATTACACCAACCTCGATGTGCCGCAGCGCTGTGTCAATACACCGTAGTTCGGCATCATCACGATAGCCGCGACGCCGGCCTGCCAGATTCAGTTTGCACTGCGGGTGAGCTTCTGATGTGACAACCATAGGCAAACTCGCCCGGCGTGGTCTCAGTCGACTATGGTGGTCGCATGATCCTCCGCCAATCGCCTTCGAAATCCATCCGGACCAATCTTGTCGAAAGGTCCGATTCTCAAGTATCGTTTACGGCTAATCATGTTCGCGGACTCGATCTGGTTGCTTTGTCCTTTATTCGTAGCAGGTATGGCCGCTGGGCTAGTGGATTCAATAACTGGCGGGGGTGGCCTGATCGCCCTTCCAGTACTGCTGGCCACTGGAATGCCACCTCATCTTGCGATGGGGACAAACATGTTTCAATCGAGTTTGGGTAGTCTTGCAGCGGCCTACATCTATATCTCAAAAGGCAGCGTTCAACTTCGCGAAGTTAGACTGGGAGTTGGATTTACTTTTTTAGGTTCAGCAGCGGGCGCCTTGATGGTACGGCATGTTGACGCCAAGGCTCTGAGTGTTCCGCTGCCCATAGTTGTTTTCACTGTCTTTGTTTACACAGTGTTGGCATATCCCGTGCTAACGGTTGACGCCCGGCCTCGAGTGCGGCAGCGACTGTTCTATGGACTGCCATACTCAGATTATTCTGGCAAGAGAGGTTCCCGATGCCGAATCAATCTTCGGATACAAAGGCACCCCTGAAAGTCCTGTTTGTCTGTGTGGAAAATTCCAATCGAAGCCAAATGGCTGAGGCCTTTGCCAGGATACACGGTAAGGGCTTCGTTGAGGCGCACAGCGCCGGTTCGCGCCCTTCCGGACGGGTGAACCTGAAAGCCATTGAGGCTATGCGTGAGCTGGGTTATGACCTCAGCCAGCACCATTCGAAAGGGCTATCCGAGATTCCTGACATCGAATACGACTATGCGATCACGATGGGCTGCGGAGACGAGTGCCCTCTCGTGCGAGCGAGGCAACGCCAAGACTGGAATATCCCAGATCCAAAAGAAATGCCACGCAATGAGTTTCGCTCCGTTCGGGACTTGATCGAGCAAAAAGTCAGACAACTCCTCACCCGTTAGAGCGCCGGAGCGATGGGGAAGACTGGCCAGCCGGATGTCGACATGCCAGGACGAATCAATCGTTCCACCTCTTGGCGTGGCGGGCTCGCCCGGTATGGATGGTTTGGAGAGCAGCATGGGGTTCGTCTGCGGTTCTTCCGACTGAGTCCACTTCAGTGAGTTAAGAGGTCTTCGAGGATTTCTGGAAGATTAGTTTACAAATCTCCGGAAACAGACTCTGCCGATTGAACCTGAGAGAACCACACGAGCTAATGGTGGCCAGCAACCTAAAACCGCCACATCGGGCTGGCTGATCGGGTCCTAGCCATCACACAGCAGCTGTTATCACTAATTATTGCCAATAAATTCTTCTTGACTCTGGAGCCCAGTCGAGGGTGCATTCTATTGCATGTGAGAGGAAGGACGACATGTCGCAGGGGATTCAAATTGGCAAGTTGGCGAGAGAGACTGGCCTCAGCGCCGATACGATTCGGTTCTACCAGAAGCAAGGATTACTGAAAGAGCCTCGACGCAGTGAAGGGGGATTCAGGTTGTTTAGCCCCGATGATCTCGAAACCCTGATTTTCATTCGAAAGGCACAGCAGTTGGGCTTCTCGTTGGGCGAGGTTCGAGAATTGCTCATTGTGCGCAACGGGAAAACACAGGCTTGCTCGCATGTCCGTGACCTGCTCGGCCAAAAGCTGGCCGCAGTCGAGAAGAAAATCCAGGAGCTCCGAGAGCTTGAACGAGAGCTGCAAGTTGCCTTGCGGAAATGCAATCGAGAAATAAGGAAAGAAACCGCTTCGCATGAGGGATGCTGCCCAGTCTTGGAAGAGATCGGACGGATAACCAAATACCAGGAGAAATAAGTAATGAAAATCGAGGTTTTGTACTTTGATGGATGTCCGAACCACGAGCCCACCGTGGAACGGTTGGAAGGGGTTTTGAGAGAAGAGGGGGTCACGGCCGAAATCATGAAGGTCAACGTCCCTGATCATGCAACCTCGCAGGCTGTCAGGTTTCTGGGGTCGCCAACCATCCGAGTGGATGAACTCGACATCGAGCCCTCCGCACGATCCCGCCACGACTATGGAATGACCTGTCGAACCTACATCGAAAACGGCCGGCGGGAAGGCCGGCCTTCCCGAAATCTCATTCGTGCTGCAATCAAAGACGCTCTGCCAAGAGACTCCAGCGCCAGCGAATGCTGCGAGCCGGCGACACGGCCATCGACAGCGAGCGCAGAAAAGTCGAATCGGTCGGGTTTGCTCGTGGCGAGTTCGGTGGTTGCCGCGGTTCTGGCGAGCTTCTGTTGCATCCTGCCTATCGTTTTCGCCCTCACCGGGTTCACTATCATGGGCGCTTCGGCGGCCTTTGCGGAGTGGCGGGCCTACCTACTGACGCTGACCTCTGGGTTGCTCGGGCTGGGGTTTTACTTCGCCTATCGCCCGGCAAAGGAGGACTGCGGGCCAGATGGCGTTTGTGCGAGGCCGCTTCCCAAGCGTTCGGGCCGTCTGATGCTCTGGCTTGCCACGGCTGCCGTCATTCTTTTCGCTGCGTTTCCTTACTTCTCGGGGGCAGTTGCAGAGTTCCTGCTTTCCCAGGGCAACTCCGCGACTACTCAGCCTGGCCAGGAAAGGCCCAAGCTCCAGCACGCCAGCATTGCAATTCAGGGTATGGATTGTGCGTCTTGTGCCACAGCCATTGAGAACAAGCTAAAGGCAGTCCCGGGAGTGCGTGAAGCCAAGGTCTCGTTCGAACAGGGCACCGCAGAAGTGGATTACGAGACAGGCTCGGCTTCTATCGAACAGTTAGAGAAAGCTGTACAGAAAGCGGGATACCGCGTCCTGAGTAAATCTTAACGAAAAGGAGAATGAACAATGAGGAGAACTCTGATCGTCCTGACGAACATATTTTTGCTCGGAGGAATGGCTATGGCCAAAGAAGTCACAACTGAGATCAAGGTGAAGGGAATGACCTGTGGCTCTTGCGTTGTGAGTGTAAAGAAGGCGCTGACTCAAACCAAGGGTGTCAAGAGTGCCGAAGTGAGCCT
>JAKEER010000357.1 GCA_022616615.1 Acidobacteriota bacterium | reverse complement strand
GCGCACTCATCCAGCCTACGGTAACCGAAATCGCGGCATTTGTCCACTACCTTCCTACAAATTCCAGATTTCATGCGCCTGCTGAGGCGGTAAACAAACACAATGTGTCTTACGCGATCCTTTTGCTCTGTTTCCTGTTTGGCCTGTACCAGTCCTTTGCCCGAGGCGGTGACGTGAGGCATCTCGGAGTAACGGGCCTCAAGTACCTGTCAATGGGGTTGGCCCTGCTCGCCTATCCTGCCGCGTTTCGCTCGGTCAACGGCATGTTCAATGACGTGGCGCGCTTCATCGACACCCGCTCCGGAGCGGCAGATGCGTTCAAGAGTTGGCTCGACCAGTTGTTCACTTACTGGGCAACCAACGGATCGATCATGAGCTGGGAACTGCTGACGACAACCATTGCCGCGCTCCTCAACGCGCTACTGGTCGTTGTGGGATTCATCATCTTCCCCATCAGCTATACCCTCTTTGCCTTCTTCTATGCGCTCTATGGCTGCATCCTTTACGTGGTGGGTCCCTTCATCCTTGCTCTCTATCCCGTTTGGGGAATCGGACAGATGGCCAGGACCTATCTCATCAATTTGATGGTCTTCAATGGCTGGGGCGTGATCTATGCGATCCTGGGAGCGCTCATCACAGCCATTAATATTAATCAGGTGAGCTCCCTGGTGGCGGACCAAAGCTTTCTCGGCCAGTTTGCGGGGCTCGGAACGAATACCCTGCTGGGCCTAGTCAGCATCTTCTATTCTCTGGCCATCTGCCTGATCCCGTTCATAGCCAGTCGAATCGTCAAAGGCGAAGTGGGTACGACTCTGGTCACCATGGTGGCCACCGCGATCACTGCAACGAAGATGGTTCCAGCAGCCATGTCTGGCGCCAGCAGCGGATTCGGCCGAAGCCTGGGCGGCTCATCTCCCGCGCCGGTTGCGGGCGCCACGCCCACTCAAGGAGCGACACCAGGACGGTATCAAGGTTTCAGCGTAGCCCATGCCACCGGTTACGCTGTGGGCAGAACAGTGGGAGCCATCGCTCGCAGGTTTCGATAGTTCTTGGTGTCCCCTCGGTTAAGTTCAGTTGCGGGAGCCCACAAAGGGTTCTCCAAACATATTCTCCCTTAGAAAAGAGGGCACAGGGGGTTGTCTTTAATGAAGAAGCCTCCACCGTTCCAAGACCTTCCCGAAAAACTCCACGACACCAAATATTACGAGCACGACGGCCTGCTGCGCGCTTATGCGAACCGCACCATGGTCCTGGCAATGATGTTTGGCGTGATTGCCCTGGGATCCTTGTCGTTTGCGATCTACGTACGTTTGCAGCCTCCCACAGTCGTCCGTGTTGAGCCCAACGGCGAAGCATCCGCCGTGAGGACCGCGTCAAACGCAGACCCCAACAACGCGAAGTTGTCTTTTCACGTGGCCGCCGCCAATGAGACGGAACCCACCGAACTGGAGGCGAGGGCGTGTGTTCGACGATTTCTGGAAGCCTATTTGAATTATTCCCCGGGAATCGCCGAGCACCGCTTTGCAGAGGCGCTCAATATGATGACCGGAAATCTGCGCTCTTACACAATGACGAAGCTTCGGGACGATGATGTCGTCGGGAAAATCAAGGAAGAAAGCATGGTCTCGACCTTCAAGATCCGGAGTATCGAGCCCGTCAAAGGAAGCCCTTACAGCTTCATGGCCTTCGGGGTGCGAGAACTTCGCCAAGTCAAAAATGGAAGAGAAACCACGGACCGCATCGTCAGCCGCTACACCCTAAGGCTGGCCGTGACGAAACGAACGGAGTTCAACCCGAGCGGCTTGCTGATCGCTGAGTATTGGGAGCAGCAGATTTTGGGGGATCGGGAGAGTGGCACTCCCAGAGGCTGATGAAAGGGAGGTAGGAAGAGAAGATCAGGAGCGTTTATGGGAAGGACACGCCATAAAGCATGAAGGAATGAAACTCGCGAATCCGCTCGAAATCCTTAGTATTCGTAGTTGCCACAATGACGCCATGCCTTCTGGCTGAGATGGCAATCAGCGCATCGTTGGTGAGCCTTGCCCGTCGGATCATCTCATATCCATACTTGCGGCCAAGCTTTGCCAGAACCTTCCCAGCCTCTGTCCAGTCAGAATCCAACGGAGTGACGAGCCTGCCAGCTTTCTGAAAGCTGAAATGCAGTTTCTCCACTGCCCCTTCGGCGCTCTTGTCCCCAGCGCCAGCAAAGAGTTCCTCGACAACAACAGAGCTCAGCCAGAGTAATGACCCGCCAAAACTGCGTGCCAGCAGCAGTGATCCATCCCCGCGCCGCAGCGATTCGATGTATAGGGTGGAATCGAACAAGATTCGTCTCATTCACCTGTCCGGTTGAAGACATCCCGGATTTCGACCTTGGAATCGGCAAACTCGAGATGGGCGCGATCGAGCTGCTCATTGTCAATGACGACCTCAAGGGCGCGGTCAATGGCCTCAGCATCCGTCTTGGCACCCAGAATTCGCTTGGCCTTGCGAAGTTTGCCCGAATCAAACGTGAGTTGCTTTCGTGTCTTTCTGTTAGCCGCCATAATTCCTCCCTCGGAGATATTAGGGACAACAGACTGCGTGGTCAAGCAATCGTCTCACGATCCAATGAGTCTCTGAGCAGATCTTTGACGGATTGGAATCTCTCCTTTCCATTCGTGCGCGAAACACGGACATCAGTGTGAACAAGAGCGATCGAAATGACTCTTCCGTCACGAGTCGCTTTTGGAGTAAGCTTGCGCCAATTCAGAACAATCTAAAGTGAGCTGAAACTCTGATGAGCGAACATTCAAAAATTGAATGGACAGACGCCACCTGGAATCCGGTTCGCGGATGCACGAAGATAAGCCCTGGCTGTAGGCACTGCTACGCTGAGACATTTGCGGAGCGCTTTCGCGGTGTTGCCGGTCATCCTTACGAGCAGGGTTTTGACTTGAAGCTGGTTCCCGAGAAGCTATTGGAGCCTCTTCAGTGGGCGAGACCAAAGACGGTCTTCGTAAACTCCATGAGTGATCTTTTTCAAGCGGGTGTACCCGACTACTTTATTGTTGCCGTCGCGACGGTCATGTCATTGGCAAACTGGCATACCTTCCAGGTCCTAACTAAACGATCGGATAGGCTGAAACACTTGCTTTCGACCAAACTTAGAATGATTGCTGAGGATCAGCCGCACATCTGGTGGGGCGTCAGTGTTGAGGACACTAAATATGGATTGCCGCGCGTCAAGCATCTTCAGCAGGCTCCCGCAAATATGCGGTTTCTGTCCATTGAGCCTCTGTTAGAGGATCTGGGCCAGATCGATTTGAAAGACATAAGTTGGGTGATCGTGGGTGGGGAAAGTGGCCCCGGCGCGCGGCCTTTGCGGGCATCGTGGGTGAAGTCAATTCGTGCCCAATGTCGCGAAGCTGGGGTTCCGTTCTTCTTCAAGCAGTGGGGTGGATTTCATAAGAGCAAGACTGGGCGCTTGCTTGATGGTCAGTTGTACGATGAATTTCCAGAGCGCCACAGCGGTGTGGTACCCAGCCGCGAAAGACGGGATTCACTCACAAAGCAACTTGGGAACACGTTTCAGTTGAGCTTTGGACTAGCTTAGCGCCCAACTAACGAAATGCCAAAAAGGCCGAAAGGCCATGAACAAGCCCCGCCGCCCTTATTTCCCGACCTGCCTCTTCGCCCTGTAGAAACCGCTCTCCTGATCAAACCCCTCCGTAATCCGCTTTGGACTCAGAACAAAGCAAAGCTGATCGAACGCTATCTGTACTACTTCGTGATGGTGACGAAGCATGGGACTTATATAGATGGGTTTGCCGGGCCACAAGACCCGGAGAAGCTTTAGACCTGGGCCGCTAAGCTCATGCTGGAAAGCAAGCCGCGATGGTTCAGGCATTTCCACCTCTTCGATAAGGGGAACAAACAAATCAAGTCGCTCAACACCTTGAGAAAGGAAGTGATTGTATCTGCTCCAAAGTTGGATGTTCAGATAAAGCAGGGCGATTCTAACGTCCTGTTGGTTGAGCTACTTGATTCGAGGTCAATCTCGCAGAAAGAAGCGACTTTTTGCCTTCTGGACCAGCGGACATTTGAATGCAAATGGTCAACGGTCCAGGCTTTGGCCGGCTACAAGACGAGCGGTCACAAGATCGAACTCTTCTACTTTCTTTGCAATTCTTGGTTGGACCGTGCTCTCGCGGCCGTCAAGAAGCGCGAGATTTTGACTGACTGGTGGGGTAATGAAGGATGGGAAAAGCTTAGAAAATTTACTGGGGATCAGCGAGCGGAGCACCTATCGAAACGCGTTAGTTAGAGACGAGCTTGGTTATCAGTTTGTCGTGCCTTGGCCGATCTACCAGAGGAAGTCGGGCGGTGGGGTTGTCATGTATTACATGATTCATGCGACTGACCATCCAGCAGCTACAGCTTTGATGGCGAGAGCCTACAACAAAGCGGTGCATCCAAAGGAATCCGCCAAGCAGCTTAGTCTTGAGGTTGCCCCAATCATAAGACAGTCCGAAGGTGCCCTGCAGTAGTGCGTCTGCGATCTCAACTGCCAACTGGTCCTGACCAAAATCATGGACCACGTTGGCCACGCCGCTGACGGCAGTCGCCAGCGGCATGATCCGATGATGTGTATAAGACCGGGTCTAGGTAATATCGCTTGGCAAAACCAGGACAACAGTTTGAGCGGCCAATGGCTTCCGTCTCGTGATCCAACGAGTCTCTGATCAGACCTTGGCGGATTGGAATCTGCTTTTCAATTCGAAACCGACACGCCTGCAGTTCGGTTAATTCATCTCAACGATGTAGCGGAGTCGCACGTTGGCCCCGCGCGGTCTGACAGGAATCCATGACCGGAAATCTGCACACAGGACGGCGAAGCTTCGGGACGATGACATGCTCGCGAAGATCAAGGAAGGCGAAATGTCTCGACCTTCAAAACCCGTGATTCACTTCGCAGTCAAAACAGACAGTTGAGTCCCAAGTACCTCAGGACTCGGGCCAGCAGTTTCGAGCTGCATCTCAAGCTGGTCTAGGATTGCTGCCCACTTTTGCTGGATTTCTTCCTCTATGAACCTCTGCCGGTGCCGAGGTGGATCCTGTCCAAACCAGTCTCCAGTCCAAGCCTTAATTTCCAGCTTGTAACCAGGAACTCTTGTTCCCCAACGGCTCCGGCACCTGCTCCAATAGTCGTGGTCAACCCGGAGCTGGTCGTGGAAGGCGGTTTCGCCTAAGGCCTGAACTCCGAGCAGAAAGCTCTTGTATTCTTCTTCGACCTGAGCCTTAAAATGTCTCAGAAAATCGTGCGCGTGAGACATCTGTTCATCGTCAATCGCATTCTGAATCACACCTCGAAGCTCGGCTATTAGCTTGTCGGTCCGTCTCTTGGTGCCTCGTCGAGCACCGAAGCCAAGGCCATGCCAATAATCGAACCTATCATAATCGCCAAACCGGTTAATGGATGCACGCAACGTCGAAGCATGGAGGCCCTCCATTTCCTCAAGTAGGGCATCTTGAACCGGCGGCACACCCTCCGGAACGTTCCTATGATTGGCAAACCAGATTCGCAGTCGGTGCGTGGCTTGTTCGAATACCGCTCGCACTTCCTCATCGGCCTTGTTGACAATCAGGTGGTTGACTGTCCTTGTTAACACACGAATCTCATCCTCCACTCGTCGGCGAATTCCAAGGACTCGCTCAACCAGGGTCCGTCTTACATTGTCACAGTCCTCGGGTCTCGTTACGTCTAAGAATTTCGTCGCCAACCCAGCGAAGCCAATGTGTCGCAAAGTTGTTTGTGCCTGCTCCCCTCGAACTTCCCGTCCCTCGATGATATCCGCCACAAGCTCTCCACTACTGCCGTCTCGGACGTTCATCTCTTGTTCCCCCCTTGGCAGAATGAGAAGCATTCCCCGCTCCAACATTTCAGTTTGCAGGCCTGCATCACGGGCACGCTCGATCACTGCTTGCATCGCCCCATCGGGAGCATCCTCAAACCCTGAGCAAAAAACTATCAAAGCCCTTTCATTGTCGAAATAGGTTTGCAGGTCTCGCCGCAGTGCCGAGGTTTCGTCGACTCCACGTGTGTCAACAAGCTGGATGTCGACCATCGTTGTCTCTAGAATGGGGCTCGGCACCGAAACGTCAATGCGCTTTGGTAGCGAGAATTCGGGGTGGCGACCGCAATTGATCTCAGCAAACGCCTTTGACAGCCACTCCATCCCGGAAACCGCAGCGTCCCGGGGGTGGGACATCGAAGTCCTCCATCGCCGAGCCAAATCGATCTTAGACAATACCTGGATTTGCAACTCCTCTTTGGATGGATATGCCTTAACTAGGTCGACGGCTAAATCTTCCTTTCGGTATCTCCCGTCTGATTCCTTAAGTCGCCGTTCAGTTAGCCCCGAGAGGCTACGGAGCGCACGAACCACCTCGGAACTAATGCTCGACCCCTCGCCCGGCTGAGTTGGTCGGTTGAGACTGGCGAGTTCACGAATGTACTCGCAAAAATCACCTACCCAGTGCCTAAGCTCCTCGTCAGCACACGGTTCCGTTGAAATGGCATACTCTCCACCGTTTCGAATCTGAACTTCGCAGATTGTTGTTCTCCCAGAACCCGTCTGCAAAACCATCTGCTTGTTCAATTCCTTGGTATCGGAATCACGTAGATTAGCGAGCGCACATATGGCTGTTGTCTTTCCGACTGCTATTCGGCCCACGAAAGCGATGGGGTGGTCTGTTCCCTGCAGGAAACGAGCACTGCGCTCAATCGCGGCTCGACAAGATTGAATTTGCTTCACAAAAGCATTCTTTAGGGTCGGTTCTCCTTCGAGGGTCTGCAGTTGCTGGAGAGCGACTTCAGCCTCCCACAAGGGTTCGCGGCTAACGTGGTTAAATCCCACCGGTTCAAGCACCCGCCACTCCTTAGAAAGGAAGTCTGCAAACGCGATTGCCTTGGGAGTGCCAATCCCTTGGGCAATTTGCTTTGCCTCGTCCATAGTTAGGTCAAGTTCCCCGGATTCAAGTCGCGAAACGCGACTTGCAGTGAACGGCAGCCTCTCAGCAAGTTTGGATTGCGAGAGTTCTGCATCCTCGCGAAGGTAGTGAAGCATCCTGCGCAGGGTATTTGGTTCATTCATAGGACCCTCCTGAGATAAGTTTCGAGATCGATGAACAACTCTTACAAAATTTTTGCTAAATGTCAACTTATAAATCAGCATTATTTGCTTATCAATAGAGTCATTAAGGGAATTAATTGCAAAATATTAGCCTGTATATTCACACTAAATTTTTAAGTCGTGAGTGGTAACCAGAATTCTAACGGGAGTTACATCCGCCCTAACTATCTAAGTGCTTTTTAATCAGTGCATAGGCTCCTTTGACCCAAAGGAGCTTCCCCTTAGAATCAAGCGCTTAGTGGCAGTCCGGCAGGTCTCTAGCTAGGGCCGACAAAGGAAGGTCCGAAGTCCCAGCAAAATCTCGAGCGAGCGAGTGTGAGCTTACCAAGGGACATGCACCCTGGTGTCATTCGATAGCCTGAGTTGTTTTGCTCTCCATTCCGGTGTTGAACTGACGGACTCCTGACTGGAACTTCGCTCTCAAGCTGCTGCAGATAATGGATCCTCTCTTCTGTGGGGTTAACAAATCCGACCCAGTTCGTTTGACGCCTTCCGACCGTGGCCTTACCCTCCACTCATTTCCGAGGAGGTGTGCGCATGACCGCGATCGCTGAGGTTGGAACAAAAAGCAGTGAGCCCCAACCACGGGGCAATCTTGAAGTCATTAGGAAGAGCAGACAGGTCAAAGTCGAAAGCCACAGGAGTCTGTCCGCTACTTCATTGCCAAGGAAAACGGGGTGACAACGTTGCCGCAACTGGGCAAGGAGTTTGTGAGCGAAAAGGAGGCTCTGATCGAGTCTCTGCGGAGCGGGTTGAGTTTCTTTGCCATTTCGGAGTGGAAGGCGATTCCTGACTTCTCTGGCAAGAATCCGCAGATCCTGAAACAGACGGTTGCCGGCAAACCGCATTCATAACCGGCTTCATTGAGTCGTCGCATTGTCGACTCTTTAGAGGGGACCCGTGACCTGCGCGGGAAAATGCGGCCTGGCCCTTTCGCCTGGTCGAAACTGCTTTGTCTTCGGCACAGGAGAGAAAGGACGCCAGCGCGCGACTTCTTTCTGCATCTGTGCCAAACAGAAAGGAGAATTGAAATGACAATCGTCAGCCTTGTTCTGACGTGGGCGCTGTTGCTCGCTGTTGAGGGCAACGCACAAGACAAACGGGAGCCATTCCGAATGGCAGTCATCCCGTTTGAAGACATCCTGGGAAACGCAAGCCCTGACGCGATGAAATTCACCCAGGTGCTGCTTTCGCATCTGTCTCGTGAAGAAAGGCTTGCCGCAAAAATCGCCAAACCAGACAAACCGGGTACGGTGCTCGATCGTGAAACAGTACTTGCTTTGGCAAAGAAGCATGACGCT
>JAKEER010000356.1 GCA_022616615.1 Acidobacteriota bacterium | reverse complement strand
CGCATCGGCGCCAATCGCGCCTCTATTCTTGGTTTCCGGATGTTTGGCCTGTTTCAGATCCTGGCCGATGGCCTGAAGATGTTTGTCAAGGAAGACTTCATCCCTGCACAGGGCAACCGCTTCCTGCATGGTCTGGCGCCCTTTGTGGCGGCCTTTTTCGCCCTTGTAGGTTTTGCCGCTATCCCTTTTGGGGATACCATCACGCTGTTTGGGCGTGAAATCCCGCTGCAGGTCATTGATCTCAATGTCGGCATCCTATACATCTTTGCTGTCATGTCGCTGGGCATTTACGGCGTAGTGTTAGCGGGCTGGGCTTCGAACAACAACTATGCCTTCCTCGGTGGCATGCGGGGCAGCTCGCAGATGTTTTCCTACGAGGTCACCATCGGGGCGACGATTCTCGGCGTCCTGATGATTTTCGAGTCGATGAGTCTGCAGGAAATCGTTCGAGCGCAGGGCGAGTTGTTGTGGGGCGTTATCCCGAAGTGGGGGGTCATCGTCCAACCGTTGGGCTGCATTCTCTTTCTTGTGGCAGGCATCGCCGAAACGAAGCGCGTTCCGTTTGACCTGCCCGAGGGGGAGTCGGAGATTATCGGATTCTTCGTCGAGTACAGCAGCATGAAGTTCGGCCTGTTCATGTTGACTGACTTTGTGGAGACGGTTCTGATCGCCGCATTGGTCACAACGTTGTTCTTTGGCGGCTGGCAAGTGCCGTACCTGTTGGCGGACGGCTTTCACTTGCCTGGCGGAACCTTTTTGGCGCTGCCTCAGTGGCTGGTGGCGATCCTGCAGGTATTGTCTTGCGGCATTAAGGTCTTTTTCTTTTGCTGGTTCATGCTGCTAGTGCGCTGGACGCTGCCGCGCTTTCGCTACGACCAGCTCATGCGTCTCGGTTGGCAGATGATTTTCCCCCTATCGATTGTTAACCTACTGGCGACGAGTTTGGTGATCTTGCTTTTGCAGTGACAGATTTGTTCCATATGAAAGCAAAGGGAGAATCGGCGAGACGGCAAATCGGAGAGTGAGCAACACCCCGTTTCTCCGATTCCCGCTCCTCCGGTTCACTCGATTGTGGAACTACTTCTCCTGGCTTCCTGTGTGGTGACTTGAGTTCTTGCCTTCTACCTCAGAGAAATGAACCAACGCGACCTAACCTTTAGAGAACGGCTTTACCTATTCGAAGTCTTTAAGGGCCTCTGGCTCACCAGTGGGCACTTCTTCTCTAATATGAGGAAACATCTGGCGCGCCAGCTCGGTTTCAACCGCATCGAGAAAGGCGCCGTGACGTTTCAGTATCCCGAAGAGCGCCGTCCATTCTCCCCGCGCTACCGCAGCCGCCACCGGCTGACGCAGCGAGCCGATGGTTCGCCGCGCTGCGTTGCCTGTATGATGTGCGAAACTGCTTGTCCGGCCCGATGCATTTACATTGTGGCTGGCGAGCATCCCGATCCGCACATTGAAAAATACCCCATCCGTTTCGACATCGATCTCGGCGTGTGCGTCTTTTGCGGCTTCTGTGTGGAAGCCTGCCCGGAAGATGCCATTCGCATGGACACCGGCATCGTCGAAATCGCTGCTTACAGCCGCAAGGAAATGATTTACCACATTGAAGACCTGCTGCAATGAACGCGGCGGCTCAGTCTGAATCAATCGTCTTGCAAACTAAGATCGTGTAATGCGAACGTCCTGCTTTTGAGGGAGGTCTGCGGCTTGCCGGGGTTCGAAGGCCAAAAGCCGCAGACCGCAAGAAGCGCGGTCTATCTTGATCAGTCGGCGGGTCGCATGCTTACTCGAACCGCCGCACTACCTCGGCGCTGTCGTTGAAACCCAGGCGGCAGGCCTTGACGCGCAAGGTCACCGGACGCTTTAAGGTGATCTCCTGGCTGTAAAGCTTCCAGCGTGCGTTGTCACCCTCTTCAGTCGTGTACGCAATGGAGGCACCCGGCGTTTCGCAAGCTAGGCTCAAAGCAACAGCGGCTGGCCCTTTGGCCGCCCGTTCCGTCATCTTCGGCTCGAGCGTTCTTGCCCAAACGCCACCGGGCCGCATCCGCTCGCGAAGCTCTGCTTCAGGGATGAGCCCCAGATCTTTGGTTTCCTTCTGCCACTGTTCCAGAGCCTGGCGCAGGTGTTGGATCACGGATTGATGCGCGGGAGACTTTGCCAGATTGCTCAGCTCGTGAGGGTCGGCAGTAATGTCATAGAGTTCTTCCTCGGGCTTTTCAGGCAGAAAGAAAATAGCCTGGGCTGGTGTCATCGCCTTCCCGTAGTTGGTCGATGTGGCGTTGAAATGCTCTTTGTTCACCCGGCGCATCTCGCGCATGGTAGGCATCTCTTCCATGTAGCCGATGTACTGGGCGTAGGGGCGGCCCGGAAAAAAGTTGCGAATGTATTTGTAGCGCCCGTCGTGCACGGCACGCATCATGTCGTAAGTTTCGTCCATGCGGTCGCGATGGGCGAAAACATACCTTCGCGGCGGCGGGGCGTTCTCTCCCAGAAACGCCTGGCCCTGCATGTGCGAAGGGACAGGAACTCCCGCCAGAGTGAGCACTGTCGGCGCCAGGTCGAGCAAGCTGACGAGATCGTCCCGCGCCGTTCCAGGCTGGATCTTGCCGGGCCAGCGGACAATGAGCGGCACGCGGATGCCTGAGTCGTAGACCCAGCGTTTGGCCCGTGGCAGGCCGCGTCCGTGGTCGCCCCAGAAGAAGACGATGGTGTTCGCAGCCAGTCCGTCTTCTTCCAACTGCTTCAGCAGCGCAGCCGCCTGCAGGTCCATCGCCGTGATCAAATCGTGATAGCGCGCCCAGTCGTTGCGAACAATCGGCGTGTCAGGGTAGTAGGGCGGGAGCACAGCCTTGGAGGGATCGTGCCGGTCTTCAGGTCTCAGTGCTTCAGTGTTTTTGGCGAACTCTTCCGAACCGGTGCGGATCTGGCTTTCGTGAGTCGCCGTCAGGTTGAAGACCGCAAAGAAGGGCTGGCCGGGAGTGCGATTGCGCCAGTGGGCATTGCGGCTGGACTCATCCCAGACCGTGACAGGCGGCGTGTGAGAGGGCGGTGCTTCAAAGTTGTAATCGGTCTTGGAATTGTTGGTGCAATAATAGCCCGCAGCGCGAAGATATTCCGGAAATGCCTTCACACCCGCCGGCGGTACTGCTTTGGAACGCATGTGATGCGAGCCAATGCTGGTGGGATACATCCCGGTAATGATGGCCGAACGGCTGGGGGCGCAAACTGGCGCCACCGAAAACGCCGCCGCAAAGCGCGCACCCTGGCTGGCCAGCTTGTCCAGATTCGGCGTTCGCGCGTAGATGTCACCATAACTGCCCAGATCAGGACTGAGGTCCTCCGCGGAAATCCAGAGGATATTAGGACGGATTGGCGCCGCTAGAGCCGGAAGGGTTACGGTCAAAGCGAGAAGCACACTGATCAATAGCTTCATGAACCTTCCTACACCACGGAAAAGAAATCGCCGCTGATCACTGCGCGAATGAATGACTAGTAAAAATGACTAATGACGAAGCCCTAATGACGAATCAATGACGAAGACCGAATGTCTAAGTTCTTCGTCATTCGGATTTTGGACTTCTTTAGGCATTCGTGCTTAGTCATTAGTCATTCCACTCTGCGTTCGTAAGGAAAAAACCTGGACTTCCCGAGGGCCGATCCTTCGCGTGAACAAATGACTGATAACGAATGACTAATGACGAAGCTCTAATGACGAATCAATGACGAAGACCGAATGTCTAACTTGTTCGTCATTCGGATTTCTCTAGGCATTCGTGCTTAGTCATTAGTCATTCCGCTCTGTCTCCGCGATGTTTCTGTGCCATTCTTCGTGCCCTTCGTGTTCTTCGTGGACTATCTTCTTCGTGGATCAGTTCAGCCGCTTCACTCGAATGTTTCGATAGCGAACAAACTGTTTCGTGCTGTCGCCACCGCCGTGCACTTGCAGCGCTACACCACCCCTGTCGGGCAGGCGCTTCTCGGTGTCCGTGAGTTCCATGAACTTAACACCGTTGATCCAGGTGGTAAGCGTGGGCGGGTTGCCTCTGATCCGGGCACGCAGCTCGTTCCACTGGCCGTGCCGCCAGAAGTAGCGCCAGGCTTCCGGCAGCACGGGCAGGATGGTCGGCACAGCTTCATTGGTTGCGCGGAGCTCCGTCACGGTCTCACCAAAATCGAAGTTCCTGGCGTGCGGCTTGCCCTGCATCCGCTCTCCGTAGATACCCATGAGATTGCCCTTGGCGTGGTAATCGATCATGGCTTGATAAGCCATGCCCTCTTCCGTGCTGCGCATAAACAGGCCGCTATCGGGGCCAAAGTCGTTGTTCATTTCCAGCACCACTTCGAAATTGCCGAACTGTTCGTCGGTAATCACGATACCGCCGTTGCCGGGAAGATCCTGGCTACCCGTAACGGCCCCTTTTTCAACAACCCAACGGCCGCCGGACTTGAACCTGCTCGTCTTGCTGTGATTGGTTTTTGCGCTGACGTGCCAGCCCTTCAAAGTCTTGCCGTCGAAGATGGATTGGAACCCAGCGTCTGGCGTCTGAGCCTGCACAGCCGAGTTGCTCAGGGCAAGAACCGCTCCGATTGTCGCGATAGCCGGGGTCCACAAACGATGGGTTATGGTGCTCAAGGATTCGATCCTCCATACCGAGATTGCCTGCTGAGAGGCGGCAGTATCGCACGAAAACCCGGCATCACTCAACGCGAGTTGCGGGGCCTGCCTTGACGCTGGAATTGCTTTGGTGGTCTAATTTACGAACACTGATGAACATGGACGAAAAGCCAGAACGTAGGATGCGCTGCCTTTTTCGAGCACACTCGCCATCCCCGCAGATACAGAAAAGGTAGTTCTCCGAACTCTCCGCGTCTCTGCGGTGGCCTAAACCGGCGTTTCTGAAAGGAGCCTTCATTGATTTCCTTCATTTCCATTCTTTGCGATGGGCGAAAGACATTCCAGGCAGGTGTGATCCTTTGCCTCAGTGCGATTCCTGGGTTGGGAGCTGACCTCTTCCAGGATGATTTCTCGCGTTTCCCTCCAGGATGGCTGTCAACTCCGGTCGGTAGCCTGAATGGCGCCATACAGGAATATCACTATCTGCCTCACCGCGGCGTGCCGCTTGGCCCCTGGGCCAACGCTATCTGCCATCTGGATGCTTGGGTTGTCGGCGATGAAGACGGGAAACCCTATCTGGAGCAGCATTCGGTCAACTCTCTCTACTTCAAGTTGATGAATCCGATTTTTCTGACCGGCGATCCCGAGTGGAGTGACTACACCGTGGAAGCGAGAGTCAAGCCGCTGGCTCTGAACGAAATGGTGGGCCTTGCCTTCCGCTATCACACCAATCGCCACTACTATCTCTTCGCTCTTGAAGGTGGGAAACGAGCTCGCCTGGCGCTGCGTCTGCCGCTGGAAAAGACGTTGCGCGTGGCCGAATGGCGAGAACTCGGGGCCACCGATTTTCCTTACGACACGAAGAAGTACTACCAACTGAAAGTGGTGAACGAGGGTCCGCGAATCCAGGCATACATCGACGACCGAAAAGTTCTGGAAGCTAGCGATGGCGAGATAACCAAAGGCAAAGCCGGGCTCACAGCGAATATCCCAGCGCGATTCCAGGACTTCCGAGTTCAGGTTGCCGATGGAGTCAAGAGCCAGATCGAACAGCGCATCCAGGCTCGCGAGACAAAACTCGCTAAGCTGCGAGCGGAGAATCCACAGCCGAAGTTGTGGAAAAAGTTCGACACGCTGAAGTTTGGCGCCGGCCGCAACGTGCGCTTCGGCGACCTGGATGGCGACGGCCAGCTCGACATGCTGATTGCCCAGAACATCCCGCGTGTGCGCGGCGACGCCTTCGACCATATCAGTTGTCTCACCGCAGTTAGCTTCGACGGCAAAGTTCTCTGGCAGCAAGGACGGCCCGATCCGCGCAACGGCCTGCTTACGAATGACACGCCGTTTCAGATTCACGACATCGATGGCGATGGCCGAAACGAGGTGGTGCTCGTCCAGGACTTCAAGCTGCAAGTTCGCGAGGGCAAGACGGGCAAGGTTCGCCACTTTAGCTGGATGCCACCCATACCCACAGAGACCCAGGAGCGCCCTTATGAGATCAACAGCGGGGACTCGCTGGCCTTTTTCAATCTTTCTGGCAAAAAAGGGCGGCAGGAGATCCTGGTGAAGGATCGCTACAAGAATTTCTGGGTCTTCAATAGCCGTTTGGAATTGCTATGGCAAGGGCAGGGACAAACCGGACATTTCCCCTATCCTTTCGATGTCGACGGCGATGGCCGGGAAGAAATCCTCATCGGTTACTCCCTTTGGGACTACACGGGACGGCAGCTCTGGAGCCACGACGCTGCGTTGAAAGATCATGCCGATGGCCTGGCGATGGGGAACTTCAGCGACGACCCCAAAGCTGAACCCAAGGCTTATGCGAGCGGCAGCGATGAAGGCTTTCTGGTCTTCGATAAAAAGGGAAATATCCTGAAGCATGTGCGCGTCGGTCATGCCCAGAGTCCCAGCATTGGAAAGTACCGGCCGGACCTGCCTGGCCTTCAGTACATGACCATCAATTTCTGGAGAAATCCTGGAATCATCTCCCTCTTCGATTACGATGGCAATCTGCTCACTCAAGAGGAGCCCATCCACACCGGCAGTCCACTGCTACCTGTGAACTGGCGTGGTGACGGCCAGGAGTTCGCCATGCTGTCGGGAAACATTCGAGAAGGTGGCATGATCGATGGCCACCTACGCCGTGTGGTCATGTTCCCGGATGATGGCCATCCCGACCTGGCGTATTACATCGCCGATGTCACCGGCGACCGTCGTGACGAAGTCATCGTTTGGGATCAAGAACGCGTCTGGATTTACACGCAGGATCGGCCGTTCACCGGTAAGCGCATTTATGCGCCCGTGCGCAATCCGCACTACAACGAATCAAACTATCTCACGACGGTGTCGTTGCCAGGGTGGGTGGAGATCGCTGACTATCAGTACCGCGCGCGGTAGCAAGCGGCGGTTCTCGCTGCCTCGGCTGGTCATCGCATTTATCGCGTTCGCTTCATGCCGGACCAGCAGGGGGCGTGGTGGTACGAAACTCCCAAAGAACACATGGGTTCCGACCTCAAAGACGTCATAATTATCGGCGCAGGACCTACCGGATTAGCCTGCGCCATTGAAGCCAAAAAGACCCATCTGAACTGCCTGGTCATTGAGAAGGGCTGCATCGTCAATTCCATTCAGAATTTTCCGGTGCAGATGACTTTTTTCACGACCCCAGAATTGTTGGAGATCGGCGGACTGCCCTTTGTCAGCTCGTATGAGAAGCCCACACGGCTGGAGGCGCTGAAGTACTATCGCCGCACCGCCGACACTTATCACTTGAAACTGCACCTGTATGAAACCGTGCTGGCGGTGGAAGGCGCCGACGGCGACTTTCGCGTGAAGACTCAGACACGCGCTGGCGGGGACTGTCAGTACAGGTCAAAGAAGATCGTCCTGGCGACAGGGTACTACGACATCCCAAACCTGCTGAGAATCCCAGGCGAAGATCTTTCCAAGGTCGCTCACTACTACACGGAGGCGCACCCGTATTACGGCATGGACGTTGCAGTGATCGGAGGGAAGAACTCGGCGGCTATTGCCGCGCTTGATCTCTATCGGCACGGCGCGCGCGTCACGCTCATTCACCGGGGCCGAGAACTCAGCCACAGCATCAAGTACTGGATCAAACCCGACATCGAAAACCGCATCAAAAGCCGCGAGATTGATGCGCTCTTCGAGACGTCCGTAGTCGAGATTGCGCAGGAACACGTCCTGCTCCGCAATGCTGGCGGCAGCGCCTGGCCGCTCAAAAACGACTTCGTGTTCGCCATGACCGGTTACCGGCCCGACCTGGAGTTCTTCGAGGCCCTCGGCATTCGCCTCAACCCTGCCGACCAGCGGCCCTATCACAACAAGGAAACCTACGAAAGCGGTGTAGCAGGAATCTATCTGGCCGGAGTCGTGGTTGCCGGAATGCACACCAACGAGGTCTTCATCGAGAACGGGCGCTTTCATGGCGAAGTCATTATCAAAGACATCCGCCAAAGGCTGTAGAGCAGCCTTTCTGCTCACACTCCCGAGTCAAAGGCCTCTTCTCTCTGCCATCAATAAATCGTCTTCGGTGCAATCCAGAAGGATTCCCGCCTGCGTAAGACCCGATAGATGGGAGCGCGGCGGTCCCATTCGATCCGACAGGGCAGAGATATTGGCCAGTTGTCGCTTCAGAGCCCGGCTCAAGAAAACTTGGAGCTTTTGCGCTTGAATGGTGAACGGAATCATGTATCTTCTCTGGAAATCATGCTGAGAGTCCGATAACTGCAATGCCCGTTCCAGCCTCGTTCCAGGATGTCGACCTCGTGCGCAAGGTGGCGCAGGGAGATCGCACGGCGTTCGGCCATCTGTTCGATCGCTACAGCCAGTTGGCGCTGAACCTTGCCTCCAGAGTGCTGAATGAGCGGCAGGAGGCCGAAGATGTGGTCCAGGAGGTTTTCCTGCAGCTCTGGCGAGAGGCGGCCTCCTACAGGCAGGAGCGCGGCAACGTGTCCAGCTGGATCGTGGCGATTGCTCGCAGCCGCGCCATCGACAAGCTCCGATCGCGCAAAGCCCGCCGGCTCTTTGATCCGGCCGGTGAAAGCGAGGAGATGCAAGACCTGGCCGAACAACTGCCAGATCCTACATTCCGGCAAGAAGATTTGGACAACCAGCTCTTGGTACGCAAGGCATTCGGGTCGCTCGCTGTAGACCAGCGCGTGGCGATCGAAATGGCTTACTATGAAGGAATGTCGCAAAGTGAAATTGCCGAAGCACTGCGGGAACCCCTGGGGACCATCAAGACGCGCATTCGTAGCGGGCTGCTGAAGCTCAAGCAAGCCCTCAGTTCAGGCGCGGGGAATTGATGCGATGAGCCACGAGAAGCTATCCGAACTTTGCTCCATCTACGCGCTAGGCGCGCTGGACGGCGAAGAGTTGCGCGAGTTCGAAGCGCACCTGAAGACTGGCTGCCCGCTGTGTGGACAGCAGATCCAGGAGTATACCGAGCTGGTAGCCTCGATTCCGGAAGCTCTTCCCAATGTGGCGCCCTCCCAGGATCTGAAGAGCCGCCTGCTGGCCCAGGTGGAGCGGGAGTTTCCGCAGCGCGGCCTGATTGATTTCAGACCGCCGGCCACGCAGGTTGTGCCGCCCAAACCTGCCCGAAAGAGCGGCTGGCTACCTTGGGTCTGCGCGGCGGCAGCTGGAATAGCTCTGATTGTTTCACTGACCCGCGTTTCGAGCCTCAATCGAGGACTTTCCGAACAGCACGAGAGGCTCAACCAGCAACTCGAGCAGTTGAAGCTGCTGCAGAACCTGCTCAGCGAAGAAAAAGAGGTCACACAATTCCTCAGAAAGCCGGAAGTGAAGATCACTCCGCTGGCCGGCACCGCCAAGAGCCCGCAAGCGGCCGGCAAGATTGTGTGGAGCGCACAGGAAAAGAAAGCGCTGTTCTACGCCTCAAACCTGCCGGCGCCGCCAGCAGGCAAGACCTATCAACTGTGGGTCATCGCTGATAACAAGCCAGTCGATGCGGGCGTTTTCTCAGTCGATCCGCAGGGGAACGCTTTCGTCAAAGTGGCTTCACTCTCCGAGGCTGATAAGGCCCAGAAGTTCGCTGTCACACTCGAACCCGCCGGCGGTGTGCCCCAACCGACGGGAGAAATGCATCTGCTGGGTTCGCTGTGATCAACTCGTCTGAAATAGGCTCCCCTCCTGAGATCAGGAGGGGATGTGCCGCGCAGCGGCACGGGGGTGGTCTGAGGGATGCACCGAGAACCGTCATTCAAGCGTTTCGTATCGAGGAAGAGCCTTTGCGGCACGAAACGTTCGATTG
>JAKEER010000355.1 GCA_022616615.1 Acidobacteriota bacterium | reverse complement strand
GGTCTGCGGCTTTTCCCCGGTTCTCCGGAGGAGCTCAAGGGACTTGGGATGTCCCTCCCAACGAAAAGGCGTGCGCCCGAATCATGGCAGAGTGCATTCGCCACTTTTCAAGCCGCAGACCCGCACCCAACACGGGTCTGCGCTACTAGATGTGCAGCTGTGCTCTCAAGGTCGGAGCCCAGCCAGCACTCCCCATATGCCTCTTGATTTCTTCAGGGACTCTGATATGGATCGGCGGCGTTACTTGAAATGGATGTTTGCTTCCGCTCCTGCCCTTACATTGCTTCTGAGAAACAGAGGTCTCGGAAGTTCCCAGCAACCTCCGCCTCGCTGGCGCGAATTCCGCTTTTCCAGGCTGGCGACGCTCATCACACCTACAGAGCAGTTCTTTCTGCGCAGCCATCTCGACTACCCTCAGCTCGACCTGGCCAAGTGGAAATTGAAGGTGGAAGGCTCGGCGGCTCGGCCTGTCGAGATCAATTTCACGCAACTGACCGCCCTGCCATCGACCAGCAGGTTAGTAACCTTCGAGTGTTCCGGAAACCCCCCTGGAGGCGGGCTGGTCAGTACTGCAGAATGGCGTGGAATCTCCTTGAGCCGGCTCCTGGACAAGGCTGGGGTCTTGGCGACAGCGAAAGAAGTGGTTTTCGAAGGTGGTGATTTTGGCCTCGATGAAGCGGAGAGCGTACCCCTGAGCTATGCCCGCAGCATCCCCGTCGAGAAGGCGCTGGCGGCAGAGACGATGATCGCTTGGGAAATGAATGGCGAACGGCTTCGGTGGGAGCATGGTTTTCCCGCGAGGCTCATTGTTCCCGGTTATTACGCCATGTCCCACGTTAAATGGCTTTCGCGCATTCGCCTGATCGATCGTCCGTTCAAAGGCTTTTACATGGTGAAGCGCTATTTTACGGCTCGCAGATTGCCTGGTGGCGAATTCGAAACTTATCCGGCGTTGAAGATGCAGGTGAAATCTCAGATTGCGCGTCCCGCATCGGGTGAACAGCTTGCCAAAGAAACTTGTCTGATTACGGGCGCAGCCTGGACGGGAGACGGCCTGATCTCCCGGGTGGAGGTGAGCTTGGACAATGGGATTACATGGCAAGCCGCGTCAGTGCTGGACAGACCGACGCCGTATACGTGGGTGCGGTGGGAGTTTCCCTGGCCGTCTCCGTCCGCGGGACCTCAAACAGTCGTCTGCCGGGCTTTTGATGACCAGGGAGAACAGCAGCCCCAGGCTCCCGACACGACCCTGGTCAACCGATACGGAAACAATTGGTACCACCAGGTAGTCTTCACAATCCGATGACCTCAACGATAGGATATCACAACATTGTTCGTTCAGGAGGAAAAGGAATGCGCATAGGTCACATTGTTGATGGCTGTGAGGTGGACTCCTTATCAGGAAGGATATTCACTTCGATCAATCCGGCTACGGAGGAGGTGCTCGCTGAGGTCGCGGATGGAGACGACCAAGACGTTGATCGGGCCGTCAGGTCGTCCAGACAGGCATTCGACGAGGGGCCCTGGAGGCGTATGCCTCCCTGGGAGCGAGGGCGGTTGATCGGGAAAGTTGCAGAGATCATCCGCCGGAAGACCGACGAACTGGCCATGTTGGACGCTCTCGATTGCGGCAAGCCTTTGAAAGACAATAAGTACGGCGACATCCCGGTCTGCGCAAGAATCTTCGAATACTATGGCGGCGTGCCAGACAAGTTTCGAAGTGTGGTTTTTCCTTCCGAAACCGGCCTCTTCAACTACGCGGTACGAGAACCCTACGGAGTGGTTGCCGGAATCGTCCCGTGGAACTATCCCTTTCTCAATTCCTGCATCAAGCTCGCTCCGGCTCTGGCTGCCGGGAATACCGTCGTGCTGAAGATGGCCGAGCAAACGCCGCTGAGCACGGTCGAGCTGGGCAGAATCTGCCTCGAGGCAGGGATTCCTGCCGGCGTGGTCAATGTTGTGAACGGAGGACCCGAAACCGGTGCGGCCCTGGTTAGGCACCCAGGAATCGACAAGATTTCCTTTACCGGCAGTACATCCACGGGAAAGGCAATTCTGCGAGCCGCGGCGGAGAGAGTGCTGCCCGTAATGCTCGAGCTTGGCGCGAAGAGTCCGAGCATTGTGTTCGCGGATGCAGACATGCAACAAGCTCTGGCCGGCGTTCTTTTCAGCGGCTTCTTCAATGCTGGCCAGATCTGCACCACGGGCTCCAGACTCATTATTGAAGAGTCCGTCGCTGGAGAGTTCCTGGAAAAGCTGGCGGCACGCGCATCTCGTTTGAGAGTTGGAGATCCTGCCAGTGAGCAAACTGATCTCGGTCCCGTCGTAAGCCGGGCTCAGTATGAAAGGGTGGGGCGCTACCTGGCGCTGGGCGAGGAGGAGGGAGCCCGAACCTACCTGAGCGGCGGACTTCGCCATGACCCTTCCTTTGCCAAGGGCTTCTTTGTCTGGCCGGCGATCTACGTTGGGGTCAGGCCGGAGATGCGCATTGCCCAGGAAGAGATCTTTGGCCCAGTCCTTAGCGTTTTGACCTTCAAGGATGAAACTGAAGCCGTTCGGCTGGCCAACGGCATCAGCTACGGGCTAGCTGCATCCATCTGGACTTCCAACTTGGGACGCGCTCACCGGATGGCGGCGGCTGTTCAGGCGGGCATCATCTGGTGCAATACGGTGGAGTACTGGGATCCATCAGTACCCACGGGAGGACAGAAGCAGAGCGGCCTGGGAGAAGATTTCGGAATGGAAGCCTATCGGACGTACACCAAGGCCAAATCGGTCTTTGTGAATCTGACAGACAGTAGACTCGAGTGGGGTCCCCAGTAAGACACCACGGAGCCAGGAATCGAATCCAGTGAGCGTGAAAGTGGTAACTACTCGGCTCCTGCGCCGCGTTAGCGGCGGTTTGAATGTAGCCGTGGGTTTCAACCCACGGGGCGGGCGGAGAATGGTACCGCGTCGCGTCAGCGACGGTTGAATTCAGGCGTCGCTGACGCGACGCAAGTTTGTTCGCTCACCTACCGTGGGTTGAAACCCACGGCTACATTCAGCCGCCGCTATGCGGCGAAGAGGCTGAGTAGTTACTGAAAATGTAAGCTTCATATCCTATTTCAAATGAGGACTTCCTATGCGACTAAAAGGAAAGGTAGCTGCAATCACCGGGGGAGCCAGCGGTATGGGACGGGCAATAGCGCTGGCGCTTGCCCGTGATGGAGTCGATGTGGCCATTGGCTCTCTCACCAAAGACCGTGGGTCAAGCCGTCCCGGTGAGATCGTTAACCTTCTTTCTTCCAGTGATCTCGAGGACACCCGGAAAGAGATTGGCGCCTGCGGCGTACGCGCGCTGGCACTGCCTCTCGATGTGACGGTGGCAGAGGATGCGCGGAACTTTATCGAGTCCACACTCAGAGAGCTAGGATCCGTTGACATCTTAGTCAACGCAGCGGGCATCACCTGCGAACAGACCATTGCCGACCACGACGACGGCCTCTGGCAGAAAGTGATTGATGTCAACCTGACCGGAACCTATTACTGTACCAAGGCCGCTCTTCCGCACATGATCCGCAAGCGCTGGGGACGCATCATCAACATCTCGTCAACGGCGGGGAATGTGGGGGGCCCGCGCAACGGCGCCTACTGTGCCGCAAAGGCCGGCGTTCTGGGGTTGACGCGGGCTCTGGCGTTGGAGGTAGGCGAATACAACATCACCGTCAACGCCATTTGCCCATCCTGGGTCAGCACGGCGTTCGGCAAGCTTTGGATCGAGACCATCGCCCGCAACGAAGGAGTCGACGAGAAGGCGAAGATGGCAGAGATTGAAAGGAGCTATCCGCAGCGCAGGATCATCTCCCCCGAGGAGATCGGGCATCTGGCACGCTTTCTCGCACAGGAGGAAAGCTTTGGTATCTCGGGTCAGGACCTCACGGTTTCGGGAGGGCAGTTGTGGTGATGAGTGCGCGCGCCTCCATGACAACTCAGCAGCAGCTCGGACGCTCCTTCTTTGGCACCCTGTTCGCGGTTCTTCTTGCGCTATCCGTTCTTGTGGGCTGTTCGAGACGTCTGCACCCCTCCCAGTCAGACGGCCCTTCCGCAGGTTCAATGACGCCCCAGGTGGGACGCATGGTGGTGGCTGCTACACTCCAGGTCTTGCGTCCTGCAGGGAACTGGGTCGACATTCCAGGCCGCCCTCGCGACATCGTTCTCTCTCCAGATGGCCGTTTTCTCTACGTGAAGAACCTCAGTCAGCGCAACCGTTTGAGCCTCGCCGTCTTTGACGTGGAGCGGCAGGCGAATCTGCAGACGCTGGAAGATCGCACCGATTCTCGTTCCTTCCACGGAATCGCTCTCACCCGCGACGGAGGCCACCTTTACACGACCACCGATGAAGGATGGGTGCGCGAGCTGCTGGTGGCCAACCTGAAGGGTTGGGGGTCGCTTCACCGACCTGCCGTGCAGAAGGGGTTTCATATCCGGAACCTCCTTGGCACGATCACGCTGGTGGACCTGCCGGATGAGGCGACTCTCGCAGCTTACACACAGCGGGTGCGATGAGGATGCCGGCATCACACAGGCTCTTCGCGCCTCCGAGAAGAGCCGCTCTGGCCTGAAAGCCGTCCCTCTGCCTCTCAGGCCCGGTGAACCATCGCTCTTCGAGCACGTGATCTATGTCATTAAGGAGAACCGCACCTACGATCAGATCGTCGGAGACTTGCCCCGGGGAAACCGAGATCCTTCTCTGTGCATCTTCCCTAGAAGGATTACGCCTAATCATCATGCTTTGGCTGAAGAGTTCGTGCTGCTGGACAATTTCTAAGCTGAGGATTTCTTTCTAGCGCCGGTTTGCTGGATGCGGTTCAGCCTCGGGATACGTACAGCCCTGTCAGTACCACCCGCGGTAGCGGGTGGGGGGCTACATT
>JAKEER010000354.1 GCA_022616615.1 Acidobacteriota bacterium | reverse complement strand
GAATATATGTCGCTGTCAACTTAGCCCCCGGTCGTTACAGTGTGGAGGCCAGGAAGGAAGGGTTCCAGCCCATATCAAAGACCGGTTTGGTGCTCTCTATCGACCAGACTCTCACGATTAATTTTGAACTAAGGCCCGGAGAATTCACGTCAACCGTTCCCGAACAATATCATTCCGCGGAACCGCTTCGATCCGGCCGCTGCTCGAATGATTTCGCTGCTCCCCCTTCCGAACAGAAGTGGTCCTTTCAACTACCAGACTGGTCTTCCAGCTCAGTACACCGCGGACGCGTTTGACAGCCGAATTGACTATCACTTTAATGAAAGGAACTCCATCTCAGTGAGCTTCACGTTCAACCAAGTGGACGGCCACACGGCGCCTCCCTTCGGACCAGTGAACGGCTTTCTGATTACGTCTGACCTCCCGCACGATCGCGCGAGTCGCGCGACGGTCAACTATACACGGTCGTTTGGTGCTCGAGCGGTTAACGAGTTCCAGGTCGGGTTCAGCCGAGATCGCTGGTACGGTCCTCCGACATCAGCGGGCCAGCAATTCGAACCAGACTTGGGCGTAGCGTTCCTGAACACGTCGCCCGATGATCCGCGTACGACCGGTTTCCCGCTATTCATAATTCCTGGATTCTCGCTTTTCGGAGGGCCTGCTGGCTCCCCGTTCAATTTCACGACCAACATTCCGCAACTGTCCGACAACTTCTCCTGGTCTAGAGGCCGCCATTTGTTCAAGACTGGCGCTGCGATTAAGGCACGACAATTCAATGTGCACCAGTCCATCTTTTCGCGGGGCCTGTTGGTCTTCAATGCACTGATGACAAGCAATCTCGGCGCAGGCGGGAACTCGCTCGCGAGTGCTCTGCTGGGCTATCCGCTCGTTGGCCAACGCGACCTGATGACCCCATGGGGACAACGCGACCGAGAATATGGGATCTATTTCCAGGATGATTTCAAGGTGAGTCCGCGACTGACCTTGAATCTTGGACTTCGATACGATCTGTTCCTACCGATAACCGAAGCCTATGACCGTCTGGCTAATTTCGACCTGACCTCGAAAAACCTTGTCCTGGCCGGACAGAATGGACTTTCCAGGAGCACCATTGAAGCAAATACCCGCAATTTTGGGCCGCACGTCGGTTTTGCCTATGCGATCACGAACGACCAAAAGACGGTACTGCGAGGCGGATACGGGATTAGCTACCTGCCTTTGATGAGTGCTGCTCTAGGGTCGTCCCAGCGGCTAGCAATGAATCCCCCATTTCGAAACAACTTTTCTACCGTCTTTTCCTTTATCAGCCCCACGGTCCGAGTTTCAGATGGATTGTCGATTCCGGCGCCGGATCTCAAGAACCCATCTGGCGATATCAATTACATTCCACCCGAGCAGCCGTTTCCTTACATGCAGCACTGGAGTTTCAACATTCAGCGGAGTTTGACGGCCAATCTTCTGCTCGATGCAGCTTACGCAGGTTCTCGCGGTGTCCACATCACCGGAGTCGTTAATCTCAACCAAGCACCTCCGGGTCCAAATGCCCCCAGCACCAGAGCTCCCATTTCTCCCTTGATCAATAATCTTACCTCACTGCTGAATCGGGAGAGTTCTTTCTATCATTCCCTGCAGGTCAAACTAGAACGGAGGTTTGCTGCAGGCTTCTATTTGTTGGGCGCCTACACGCATTCGAGGTCCATCGATGACGGCTCCTACACGGCGCAAGCCAGCGACGCCTCCTCCGTCGCACCGCAGGATTCGCGCAACTGGCGAGCGGAGCGCGGACTCTCCGATTTCGATGTCTCTCATCGGCTGGCTGTCAGCTACATCTACGAGCTGCCGGTGGGCAAGGGCAAGCGCTTCCCGCGCAGTGGTAATCCGTGGGTGTCCGCTGTCCTGGGAGATTGGCAGATCAACGGCATTACGAGTCTCCAGAGTGGAGCGCCCTTTACTCCCATCGTCGCCAATCCCAGAACGAATGCTGGCCCGGGCGGCTCCGTCCGTCCCGATCGCATTGGCAGCGGAATACTCCCCGAAGGTCAGCAAAGCATTCAGAAGTGGTTCGACAAATCCGCATTTGTTCCACAAGGCACTGCGGGCGCGGATCCGTACCACTTTGGAAATTCCGGGCGCAATATCCTGCGCGGTCCCGGGCTCATTAGTTTTGACTTCTCACTCTTCAAAAACATTCCAGTGAAGGAAGGGGTCAGACTTCAGTTTCGAACTGAGTTCTTTAATCTGTTCAATAAACCGAATTTCAATCTTCCTGACCGAAGCGTAGACACGGCTCAAGGTGGGGTCATTACGAGCGCGCGTGATCCCAGACAGATTCAATTTGCGCTGAAATTGGTGTTTTAGCCGGCGCGTTACTTTGAAGGCCTGGAATTCGAACGCAAGAACGCAGCTGTGCGTTCGTGTCGGGAATGATTCGATACGGCCATCGGAATTCTTTCACACTTCTTCCGAGGTGGTGCTCTCTGTTTCGGCAGACCTAGCATGGTATGAGTTGATTACAACATGAAAGAACGATTGCAACTTAGAGCGGGCATTTTCGCGTGGGTGTTTGTGTTGTCGGCGGTTTCGGTTCCAGGTCAGATCCCGGCAGAAGTTCGAGTTCATACGAACCGTCCACTGCACAGGATTGATCCACATATCTACGGGCAATTTCTGGAACATTTCGGCCGGATCATTCAAGGAGGTCTCTGGGCCGAACTGTTGCGAAATCGCAAGTTTTATCCCATTGATCCCCAGCGCGCTCAGGTCGCGGTGCCGTGGCTGCCGGAATCGAATCGAAGCCAGGTCAGCTATGTGATCGATCGGTCGGAGTCGCTAGATGGGATCTCCTCGCAGCGCGTCTCACTGTTTGGCCAAACTCGCGAATGGAGAGGCATCCGACAAGGTGAGTTTGATGTTCTCCGAGACAAGGAATACGTCGCGTATGCGTGGATTAAAGTCGATCGGCCCAAGCAAACCGTGTCATTCCGACTCGAGTCGCCTCAAGGGCAACTGGCCGCTCATTCGGAAGCCACGCTCGAAGTGGGTGATTGGAGAAAGGTTGAAGTCCGCCTTAGGTCCAAGCGGGAATTGCGTCCGGCAGTCTTTCGCATCGCCTTCAATTCGGCCGGTGTCGTATGGATTGGGGCCGCTTCATTGATGCCCGCTGACAATATTGAGGGAATGCGTCGCGATGTCCTGGAACTTGTGAAGACGATGGCGCCTCCTATCATTCGCTGGCCCGGAGGGGGCTATGCCGATTGCTACGACTGGCGGAAAGCCATTGGACCTCGGGATCGGAGACCACCGCAAGACATCCTCCCGTTCGGTCAGCCGTACGGTTACGACGACGGGATGGATCCCAGCGACTTTGGCACGGATGAGTTTCTGCGCTTCTGCGAACTGATTGGTGCTGCGCCTTACATCACCGCCAATTTCGGCTCCGGCACACCTGAGATGGCGGCGGCGTGGGTTGAGTACTGCAACGCTCCTTCTAGCGCGAAGTGGGGAGCCAAGAGACTTGCGAATGGGCGACCAGAGCCTTATCACGTCAAGCACTGGTCGATAGGGAATGAAATCTGGGGAGATCCATTTCAGAGCGGCCACATGACTGGAGAGGGCTACGCCTTCTATTTTGTCCCCATAGCCAAAGCGATGCGCGCAGTCGACTCACGCATCCTGATTGCGGCCGTTGGCCATTTTGATACACCCAATCGGAAAACCTGGAACGTACCGGTCATTCGCGAAACCTGGGAACAGACGGATTTTCTGTCCTTGCATCACTACTATCCGACTGGGTTTATTCCCGGTCCGTTCCGCGGTAAGCCTCGTGATCTGTACCTCGCCATTGTTGCCGAACCTACCGAAGTGGAACGCGGGTTGCGAGGCATGATTTCTCTCATCGACGAGTTCACGCAGGGCCGGAAGAAGATCGCCATTGCTTTTGATGAGTGGAACGAGTGGGACTGGGAATATGAGCCTCCTGTGGAGAGTCCAGAGAGGTCACATGCCAATCAGTTTGTTGATCTCGTGAACAGGAGCGGCTTGGAGTTTAATCACACGGCGCGAGACGGGATCTTTGGAGGGCGCATTCTCCACACGCTGATGCGTCTTGCGGATCGCATCCCCATTGCCGTGCGCACCCACATGATCAATAGTCTCGGCGCCATTCGTAGCGACAGCACCCGCGCGTTTGTGACGGCCTCGGGCTCAGTCATGCAGCTTTATCGCTTCCATTCCGGACCCACATTGCTACAACTGGAACAACGGGCTCCCACCTTTGAGGTCCCGCAGAATGGCTGGAAAGACATTCCTTATCTCGATGCAACTGCCACACTCTCTCAAGATCGCAGGACAGTGTACTTGCACCTAATCAATCTCCACCCGGATCAGCCGCTAGAGGTCAAAATTGAGATCAAAGGTTCTGAAGTTGTTCCTCAAGGAATCGCTTGGCAGATAGCACCGTCGGACTTCCTTTCCAGAAATGATTTCGGCGCCACGCCAGTAGCTATCAAACAGCGGCCAGTGCAGAAACTCGGCTCTCGTTTTGCTTATGAGATGCCACCTCATTCGTTGACCACCTTGGAATTGAGTTTGAAGCCTGATTCTTGAAAGGCTATGATGGACTGATTAGATTACTCCACTTTCCTTTCAAAATGAGGAACGGCAAAAATGAGAGAACACCAAAAGTCGCGGGCGCTATCTTTTTACAGGTTGATGATTGGCCTTGGCTGATTGAGGGCTGCCGCGTATCCACAGGCAAAATTCCATTACTGGAGCAGCCTTTGATCCCCAGAAGGCGGTCATCCCACGGGTCAGCGTGATCCTGACTCAGGTGGACCAGGGGGGGAGCATCGTTTGTCCAACCGTCAAGACAGGATCTGTCCTGACTTGTTTCTTGAAGTCAGAGAGTTTCCGCTATGGCGTGAACTCGCGCTTCTCGCCTGCTCTGCCTTCTATGCTTTCTTTCGTTCTTCGTGCTCAGGAGCTTGGTGCAGTCGAGGCTGGGCAGCTGAAGATTCGCCATAGCTGCTACCCGGTCTTCCTTAAGCATGTCGGCCCGGCGCAGGAACTCGATGGTGAGCCCGTTTGCGGCCGCCAACCGCTCGGCGTTCTGCCGAATCTGATCTCGCAGCGGCTCGGCAACCCCGGGGTAGTCGAAAATACGGATCTGGTGCACACGCAGGTAAGTGGTCATTCCCTCGGCGTAGCAAAGTCCGAGCAACATGCCTTGAATCACGATGCGGTCAAAACACTCCAGCACTCCCCGGATCTGGTCGGCATGGCGCGCGGTCAGCAATGTCATCGGGCGTCTGGTCGACACAGCAGAAGTTTCACTAGCAAGTCGCCGCTCAGCTTAGCGCAGCGGCTCAAGTAAACCTTGTAGTGGATAGGGTATGAAACTCACGCGTCGTGAACTGCTTGCCCTTCCTGCCGTACTTTGGGTGACTCAGCCAGGAGGAGCAAACGAAACGCTTCCTCGCAATGTCATCCTCTACGGCCGATAAGCCGATTTGTCCTCGACCATCCCACTCAGAGCCGGTCCTGTGACTGCGCTCTTCGACCCGAAGATTGCCTTTCTTCGCTATGTCCGGTATGGCGATGCCGAAATTCTTCGTGGGCTCTATTGTGCGGTGCGGGACAAAGTCTGGGGCACAGTCGCGCCGAGGGTTTCAAATGTCGTTGTCGAATCGTACATGAACTCCTTCCGTCTCACCTTTGATGTCGACAACATTCAGGGAGATATCGACTTTGGATGGCGCGGGACGATTAGTGGTGAGGCTGATGGAAGCATCCGGTACGGGTTCAGCGGCACGGCTCGCCGGTCATTCCTGAAAAACCGACTGGGATTCGCTGTCCTCCACCCGATCAATGAGTGTGCCGGGAAGAGAGCCATCGTTGAAAAACCCCGCGGACAGAAAGAAGAAGGGACTTTCCCCGATTCAATCTCGCCTCACCAACCCTTCCTCGACCTTCGCGCCATCTCCCACGAAGTGGCGTCAGGTGTAATGGCGGAAGTTCGCTTGGACGGCGACGTATTCGAAATGGAGGACCACCGCAATTGGACCGACTGTAACTATAAGACGTACTGCACACCGCTCGCCTTGCCCTATCCTGTGGAGATCCCCAAGGGAGCAGAGGTTCAGCAGGCCGTCACCATCCGCCTGCAGGGTGCAAAGCCCTTGCGCGTTGCCGAACGCATTGAAGTGCACATCGTGCCGACCCAGGGGTCCACAGTCAAGTTACCGCAGATCGGGACCGCGCTCGCAACGGACCAACCCTCGCTCACCAGCGCACAACTCGCGCGGCTCCGCGCTGCCGGTCTCAGGCACGTCCGTGTGACCTTGAACTTTACAAGGATTCCTGGAAATCTGCCTGGGAGCGCGCCGCCGCCACGGGCTTTCCGTTGGAGGCTGCCGTTTTCGTTTCCAACGACGCTGAAAATGAACTGAAGCAGCTTGCTGCGAGGCGAGGGAATATCGTGCGCTGGCTCATCTTTCACAACGAAGAAGCGTCCACAGTCTGAAAAATGGGTAGTCCTTGCGCGCCAGTTGCGAAATTCAGTACTAAGGCGGCTCGATCTCACAACTTAACTCGACCGTCCTGGGTGGCAACAACCTTGTTTGAGTGTGCTGCAGCCCTTCTGGATCCCAGGGCGACTGCTCGACATTCTTGATTCTTTCGCGTAGTCGCCGGCAGTAAAGAACTGATAGATTGATCAAGCTTGCTTGCTGGGTGAGCAGAGCTATGGCTGACCTAAATTCAAAAAGGAGGAGACATCTATGTCGTGGCTTTGGACTATCTTCATTGGATTGGTGGCTGGTGCGTTGGCCAAACTCCTCATGCCAGGAAAAGACCCCGGCGGCATCGTGATCACGATACTACTGGGCATCGTCGGTTCTGTGATCGCCACGTTTTTGGGTCAAGCGGTCGGATGGTATGCGCCCGGCACCTCAACCGGACTGATTGGCTCCACGCTTGGCGCCATCCTGATTCTGGCAGTGTATCGGTTCTTCAAGAAGGAAGCTTAGCCGCAGGCTCCCGAAGCATCATGGGGCTTCACGTTTCAACAAAGAAGGCAAATATGTCCGACCAACGGCTTGAACAACTGAAATCAAAGCATCAATCGGTTTTGAATTTGATGAACCAGCTTGGTGTGCAGCTGCAAAATGTCCACGTGCAGGACAACAAGCTGGTTCTTCGTGGGCACGCCAAGACCCGATCCGACAGCAACAAGCTTTGGGACGAGATCCAACTGGTGAACAGGAACTAAACTATCAGCAGGATCTGATGGCCGAGATCAGTTATGCTGCTGAAGCTAGCGCCGCCGCGGCTGCTCCCAAGGCGCCTCGACGGGTACCTATACGGTTAAGGCGGGCGACACGCTTTCCAGGATCGCGAAAGAACATTACGCAGATTGAAATCAATATATGAAGACCTTCGACGCAAACCGCGACAAACTAAGCGACCCCAACAAAATTCGCCGAGGCCAGATTCTGGTTATTCCCTAAGTCCCGATGGTCGCTCCGCCAAGCTTTTGTAGTCACACCGCGCACCTGTACGTGCTGAACTCATCCACCGCAGGCGCCCCCCTGGCAAGCCTACTCATCCCCCGACTGAAACGGATGTTGCGGGGTTGCAGTGAAATAGCTCGCCAGGTTGGAGCTGTCGTCTGACGAGATTCAGGCGCATTACGAGATTCATCAACTCAAGGCTTGTCTAAAGAAGACCGATTCAAGTAAGGCCATGATGCAGCGGGATGAGTGCAGGTCAGCGGGCCTTTGGAGACGCAGAATGAAAGAACGAGCTGCGCACTGCCTTGAGCACCGTGCCCGGCGTGACGGTCAATGTTGCACCGTCGCCGAGGCCATGCAGACCGCCTGTCAACCGGGCTCGGCTGGCGGCCAGCCGCACACAGGCTCGCCGGAAGCGCCGCCGGAGAGCGAGCGCATGACGATGCGGACGGGCAGAATGCCGCTTGAACCAGGTTGGAATGAAGTTGTTCTGGTGACACGCCCTGGGAAGAGTGGCGGACAACCTGACTCGGCGAGCTTCTTCCTTGGAGAACCGCTCAGAGCGCCAAGGACGCCAAGACCAAACCGGGCCTTCGTGGGCGTCCTTGGCGGTTCGTCTGCCGCTAGCGTTCTCGCTGCCTAAGCGGCATCGCAAGTCGGGACAGTTGGACAAAGCACTCGAGTTTTTTGAAGCTGCTGTGAAACAGGATCCTGAATTCGAGGAAGCACACGTAGGACTAGGCCGGGCGCTGATCTCTCTGGGAAAACCGGACTTGGCTCTGCCACAGCTCCGAAAAGCCGCCTCACTGAACCCCGCGAACGAGGTTTCCTACTATCAGCTCGCTCAAGTCTGCAGGGGCTGGCCAACGTTTCGGACCAACAGAAAGCGCTGGCAGAGTTCCGGCGCCTGCGAGGCCAAAAGTCAGGTCGGCAGGAACCCGTGAAGGATGCCTTTTCTCTCGAGAGGTAACGAAGCAGGAACTTGATTCAGACGCCTCGCCCTAGGATCTTCGAATCGGATTGCCTGCGCCGGCCTCGTCGGGCAACTAACTCCCCGCTCCCAGGCGGCGTATGGCCAGGGCGGCTTCGGAGGCGACGCTCGCGTTGGTGTCGCGTAACAGCGGCTTGAGTTGCTCAATCGTTGAAGAGTCGCCAATCAACCCCAGCACGGCGCACAGCTTCTCCCGAACCACGGCATTTTCATGATTCAGGTGGCGAACCAGATCCGGAACTACGGGCGCGCTCATCTCGATGAGGTAGGCGGTCGCCTGCTCGTGATACATCCTTTCGGAGAGTCCCATCAATAGCTTGTCCATGAACTCCCTGCGGCCCAGCCGGTACAGGGCAAAGCTCTGGCCCAGCTGCGCTCCCAGATCCTTTTCGTTGATGAAAGCCCGCGACACTTCTTCCACCAGAGAGGCATCTCCGACGCGCGCAATGCCCTCCGCAGCCGCCTGACGGTAAGGCTTGTCTGGATCCCTAAGATTGCGCTGGAAAAGTTCCTGAGACGAGCCGTCTCCGATCAAAGCGAGCGCCTGAAATGCTTTGAGACGCAGCTTGGTATCGGGATTTTGATCGTAGAGGCGTTTCAACTCCGGGAGAGCTTTCTTGCTGCGGAAGAGTCCCAACGTCACGATAGTCTCGTCGCGGACATTCTTGTCTGAATCGTTCAGGTAGGGCAGAATCTGTTCATCCACGCTGGTGTCACGAATCTTGTAAAGCGAACGCAGGACGGCAATGCGGAGATTTGCGTCGCCAGTCTTCATAGCGTCCAACATCTTGGGAAGCGCCGGCCGCGCTCTCAGAATGCCGAGGGCTTTGGCCGCGTCGAGTCGAACGGCCAGACTGGAGTCCACTAAACGGTCGGCTATGGAATCGATCACCATCGGCGCGACTTGAACGTAGGCTTCGATGACAGTTGCGTCGTCGCCCACTTGATCTCGGAACGGGTTGATGGTTTTGTAAACCCTCTTGGCGGTCCTGGTGATGACGGAGCCTGCGTCACGGTCGGCATAGAGATTCACCAGCGCGATGATGGACTCTTCACGAACGCTGTCGGCGGGATCCTTGATGGTGGTCAGGAGCATGGTGAGGGCTTCCTGGTCTTTCAGGAGGCCCAGAGATTTCACGACTTCTTCCCGTACGTTCACATCTCGGTCGCCGGCTGCGGAGAGTAGCGGCTGCACGGCCTCGCGGCTCTTCGTTTTGCCGAGTTCGGAGGCCGCTTTCCTTCTAACCTTGGCATCGATGCTGCGCAGGTCTGCCTTCAGCTGATCAAGAGTTGGCTCGGCCGCGAATAGGAAGTGGGGATCAAGATGCGCAGTTGGCGTAAAGGCGAGAAGAAATGCCAGACAGGCGCGACGCATGATGACGTTGACTGCAAGCTGCTTGCTCACGGATAACCTCCTCATGGCTAACTAACGCTGAAATCGGTAAGAGACGTGACATGCGGCGAGACGATGATCAATTCCAAATCGCAGTTTGAGAATAACAGAACTGTCGGTGGGACTCCAGCCGAGCAATCACCCTCATCTGTTTGGCAGAGAGGTGCTGACCTGATCAGAAATCGATAAGTTTCGAGTTGACTTGTTGTTCAAGGATGGGGACGGCGATCTCGAGGGGTCAATCGAGCGTCTTCTTTTGCGAGAGGAAGAAGCAACCTGAATGGTTGACAGGTGCAGAAGTCGGGGGACAGCACGAGGGCGAGGAGAGCGAACATGAGCAAATCGTATCCGCCCTACCGGACCAGCCTCAGAATGTCAATCCCGCCCGAGTTGCTGCTCACGTTGGGGTTCCCATTGCCGCCGGGGCCAGCGCCTGCGCAATGGTCGACGCCGATCACGAGCGCATCGATCTGGTTCTTGGCGGACTTGGGCTTTGCATTAGGAGGATGAATCTGTGTGATGAAGAGCTTCAGAAATCCCGTAATGTTTACCAGCAACTGGCCGTTTGAAGGGGGAGCGTCGGTAGTCAGCGGGACGATGATGATTGAACTGCTTTGAGTTATCGTTTGTCCTTGCAGAGCTGGGATGGGATTGCCGGAACCTCCCGTCATCGTGTAGTCGAAATCCGCCGTGCCGGTCCCTGTCCAGGTAATCGTATCCTGGCCGTTATTCGTGCCCTCAGACTGGTTCCCGCCTCCCTGGTGAATCAAAGCTCTGACACCGTCCTGAGTCTTGCCCACTTTGTTTCCAGGAACATCGTTAATGGTCACGCCCGCAGAGCAGTAGTAAGTATTGGGATTACACTGAACGATGTTTTGCTCATATACCGAAGATGAGTTGCCTCCATCGCAAGGCACAGCGGGTGGCGGTGTATAGGTTGGGCAGGGGGCGATGATTCCCCACTTGCTGGGACCATTCGTACTCTGGTCGTCATGCAGATAGACGAATGTGCCCAGGTCTTCCTCTCCGAACGGATCACCATCCGGGCTGACGTCTTGCAGAATCCAAGGCTTCAGGCACTGCGCGCCGACGTTATAGTTGGGCGGCGCTCCGCTGCTTGCAGAAGACTTGGAAGCGCGGGCTACGGCCGTCGCTGCCACATCGACAGTGGCTACGCCGAAGAGGGTCGCGAAATAAGTGCTCAATCCCGTTCGCTGGACTCGAGAAGTCACCTCGAATACGTGGGGGTTCGTGCTGACCAATTGAATGTCTGAGTCGTTGATGATGACCTCGCTGGGTTGAACATTCCCGCCCCGGATGGCATTCTGGGCGCCAATCGCCTTGGCGTAGGCTTTGGATTCGTTGAGCATCGGTGTCGTCAGGGTCGTGG
>JAKEER010000040.1 GCA_022616615.1 Acidobacteriota bacterium | reverse complement strand
GCCGCAGCCACCCTGGACGCGCGGGCGGCCCGCCCGCCTCGGAGCGGCCGCTCGCCGCTCCGATGGCCTGCGCCCACCATTGCGGGCGGGACGCCCGCGCTCCCAGGGTGGGCTTCGCCACTCCAAAAAACGTCCAATCTCCAGATTCCCTCTTTCCCGGGAATGACGGAGACCTTTCTATCCCGGCTTGGCCGGTTAGATTAAGGAAGAAAGGTTGATGAAAATCACCCGGACCACAGCCTACGCCATCAAAATTCCACGCGACCTGGCGGAGGCGAGGGGGACTGCCGGCTCTCCCGCTCCATTAAGCGAAGGCGCCTCAGACTATCGCTTCGCTGCGACTTACCAGACCCTTTATTCATCTAAGATCGAGACGGCGCTGATAAAAATCGAGACCGACGCTGGCATCACAGGCTGGGGTGAAGCACAGTCTCCGCTGGCACCCGAGGTCGTCCGTACAATCGTCAACACTCTGTTGGCGCCGCTGCTGGTTGGCGAAAGCCCGATGGCGCACGAACGCCTGTGGTCGCGCCTGTATGCTGGAATGCGCGTGCGGGGCCATACGGGATCGTTCCTGCTCGATGCGGTGGCCGGAATCGATGCAGCTCTGTGGGATATTCGCGGCAAGGCCCTGAAAGCTCGCGTGTGCGATCTGCTAGGCGGGCCATTCGTTAGTGAGCTGCCGGCCTATATTTCCGGTTTGTCCGGTGCCGACGATGACGCGCGCATCGCCCAGGCCGCACGCTACCAGCAGAGTGGCTTCAGCGCTTTCAAGCTCTTTATGGACGGCGAGCCGGATGCCTTATTGAGACTGTACGACGGACTGCGTGAAAAGCTGGGATCGAAAACAAAGTTGATGGTAGACGTGCTGTGGCGGATGGAACAGAGCGAAGCCGATCGTTTTGGACGCGAGCTCGATGCCCGCCAGGCAAGTTGGTTTGAAGCGCCGCTGAAACCGGAAGACGTCAGCGGCCACGCGCGGCTGGCGGCCAGCGTTGAAACGGCGATTGCCATTGGCGAATGCTGGCGCACGCGTTGGGAGATGCGGCCCTTCTTTGCAGCCGGCGCCGTTGAAGTTTATCAGCCCGACATCGGGCGCACCGGAATCACGGAAGGGATGAAGCTTTGCGCGCTGGCAGAACTCTACAACGTGCCGGTGGCCTTTCACGTCAGCATTGGGTTGGGTGTGCAAATTGCCGCTGCCCTGCATGTCGCAGCCTCAGTTCCAAATCTGATGTTTGTGGAATGCAATCCGAAAGTGTGGGAAGTGGCAGAAGGGTTATTGAAGGCTTCGCTGCCCGTCGGGCCAGGCGTGGTTGGCATTCCGGAAGGAGCGGGGTTGGGAGTGGAGATCGATGAGAACAAGTTGGAACCGTTTATTGTGTGAGTTTCGTGACCGGACGCTCTCCCTGGCGGGTAGGGCGCAGTATCCTCACCGCGTCCTGGAGCGACTTTCCGGTCTCCCCGAGGCCGGACTGGAAAGTCCGGCGAACCGGCAGGCTGGAAAACCTGCCCGACACCGGCGAATGCCAGTGCCAGTCCCCTTGTTCAGGGGAACTGCAGCGGCTAGAAGCCGCTTCCACTGTGGCAGCGGCTTCCAGCCGCTGGACCTCTGGCCTTCGGCCAGAGTGGGCGCGGTGTCCGCACCGCGCGGCGTTGGTTTCCCCTCAGCCGTAACCATTCAGTTCAACCACGAATGGACACGAATAGACACGAATGAACCAGGGGCTTGAACGCAACATCTGACTCGATCGCCAGAAAGTGACGCGAAATTTTTGTCCCACTGTTCTGCGTTTCCTCTCAATTCGTGTTCATTGGTGTCCATTCGTGGTTCTCTTTTGCGTAGATCCGGCTCAGATCGATGGCGGGGCGATCGAGGCCGATCTCGCGATTGAAGGCCGCCACGGTTTCCGGCGTGGCGCCTTGGCCAAGAATCGCCTCAGCGAAACCGCCCGGCAGCATTTCCAGGCTGAGAAGATGGCGATCAAAACGAAGAACAAGGTCAGAAGACCCAGTCCCAAGCGTTTGAGAACCGTGCGGATGATCGGATGCACTGGTATCTTCACTGCGGCGGCGGGCTGAGGACAGCCCGCCCTAATTTGCGCACCGAGGCTCTGCAAGTAATGAAAAGAAACTACGAAGGCGTTTTCCCCATCGTCCTGACGCCATTTGATGAGCGCTGCGAAATTGACGAAGCAAGCCAGCTTGCGCTCGTGAATTACCTGATCGACTGCGGCGTCCATGGCATTGCTATCTTCGGCAACGCGAGCGAAGGGTATGCTCTCAGCGAATCGGAAAAGGCAGAGCTCATGAAACTAATCATCGGTGAAGTGCGTGGCCGCGTGCCTGTGTTTGTCTCCACTGGCCATACCGGCACGCATGTCGCGGTGCAATTGTCGAAAGCTGCACAGGAAGCCGGCGCGGACGGCTTAATGATCCTTCCGCCTTATTTTCTCAAACCATCGGCCGAGGACCTCTTTGGCTACTACAGAGCAATCTCGGATGCCGTGAGCATTCCTATCATGATCCAGGACGCGCCCTTGCTGACAGCCGTGAACATCGGCGCGGCGCAGATGGCCCGCATGGCTCGCGAGTGCGCCAATGTTCGTTACGCCAAAGTCGAAGCGCCGCCGACTTCGCTGAAGGTTACCGAAGTCAAGCAGGCTGCAGGAGAATCACTGGTCATCTTCGGTGGTTTAAACGGGAATTTCATTTTGGAAGAGCTGAAGCGCGGCGCGCGCGGCACAATGCCCGGCAGCGATATGATTCCGATGTTCATTAAAGTGTGGAACGACTGCGAAGCCGGAAGGAACAAACAAGCTCGCGCCCAATTCAACCGTTACCTGCCCCTGATCCGCTTTGAACTCCAACCAGTCCTGGGCGTGTCCGCGATGAAACACAATCTGAAAGCGGCAGACATCATCAAGTTCACGACAGTCCGCCCACCGACACGCTCGCTGGATGCCGCGGGCGTTGAGGAACTGCAGGAGATTTCAGCCAGCATCAGGCAGTGAGTGAAGACTCAGCCAGGCTGAGGGTCCAAGGGAGCAGCACGAACTGCCTGAGCTGACCGGCCGTTGAGCAAAAGAAGAGCCTTAAACGATGACCTACATACTTTGCCGGACCGAAGTTGTCGACTTCGTGCCTGGGAAGATCTGAGCGCCGGATCATCTCACAGTGCCCCTACCCGCCTTGCCAACAAACCTGTACCTCAACACATCCTTCTGTTATCGTTGCCTCGCATTATCGCGACACCCAGAGTCTTTGCGGCGTGCCTGTTCAAAACCTCCGACAATTTCTTCAAATCCTGCGCTACGAGCGCGATCTTCGGGCCATCGATGTCGAAGTCGATCCTTGCCTGGAAGTCGCGGAGATTCATCGCCGTGTCATCGAGCTCGGCGGGCCGGCCCTGCTGTTCAATCGCGTGAAGGGCAGCTCTTTCTCTGTAGTCACCAACCTGTTTGGAACTCCCAAGCGAATCGAACTGGCCTTTGGCACGAAGCCTCTGCAACTGGTGAAGCAAGTGGTGCACTTTGCCGAAACGCTCTTGCCTCCAAGACTTTCCAAGCTCTGGGAGAATCGCAACCTGGCGCTGGAGGCGCTGAAGCTGGGGACAAAGACTGCGAAGCACGGCCCGGTCCTCGAAGTGGTTGAACAGCCGGCCGATCTGCAGCGACTACCCATCCTCACCACGTGGCGACAGGACGGCGGGCCGTTCATCACCCTGCCGCTGGTTTACACCGAACATCCGAAGGACAAACGCCACAATCTCGGCATGTATCGGTTGCAACGGCACGATGCCAGCACCACGGGCATGCACTGGCAGATTGGCAAAGGCGGCGGTTTTCACTACTCCATTGCCGAGCAGCTCGACGAAGCGCTGCCGGTTACGGTTTCTCTGGGAGGCCCGCCGGCTTTGATTCTCGCGGCCATTGCGCCGCTCCCCGAAAACGTCGGCGAGCTGATGGCCGGTTCACTGCTGGCAGGCGAACGCATTCCCATGGTCCGCTACCCTTTCGCCCCCCATCCAATGCCTGCCGAAGCTGAGTTTGTTCTGCAAGGCCGGGTGCCTCCTCGCGAGCGCCGCCCGGAAGGCCCCTTCGGAGATCATTACGGCTACTACTCGCTTCAGCACGACTATCCTGTCTTCCACGTCGAAAAGATGTTTCGTCGCAGAGATGCGATCTATCCGGCAACGGTGGTGGGCAAGCCGCGCCAGGAGGACTTCTTCATTGGCGATTATCTGCAGGAGCTGTTGAGCCCGCTCTTCCCGCTAGTGATGCCGGGCGTGCGCGATTTGTGGAGTTATGGCGAGACGGGGTTTCACTCGCTGGCGGCTGCGGTTGTCAGGGAACGCTACGGACGTGAAGCGATGGCTTCCGCGTTTCGCATTCTCGGTGAAGGACAGCTTTCGCTGACCAAATTCCTGATCGCGACCGACAGCGCAGTGGACCTGAGAAACTTCCCCAAGCTGCTGGCGCATGTGCTCGAACGCGTGCGTTGGGAGACAGACCTGTTCATTTTCGCGAACCTTTCGATGGACACACTGGACTACTGCGGCCCTGAGGTCAACAAAGGCAGCAAAGCAGTTCTGCTTGGACTGGGACAGGCCGTGCGTTCACTGCCCCGGGCGTTCATTGGCGCGATCCCGAGCCATGTGCGTGAAGCCAGGGCCTTCTGTCCTGGCTGCCTCGTGGTCAGTGGCAGAAGCTACACAGAGGATTCGAAACAGGCCGAACGCGTTGCGCAGTGGAAGGACTTCGGCGACTGGCAGCTCATCATTCTTACTGATGATGCTTCCATAGCCGGCAGGTCGCCTGATTTTCTCTGGTCCGTCTTTACGCGCTTTGAGCCCGCAGCCGACATCTACGCCGCCCAAACCGACGTTCGCCGCCATCACCTCTGCTATAGCGGCCCCATCGTCATCGACGCCCGAATGAAACCTTCCTATCCCGAGGAACTCGTCTGCGATCCCGAAACCGCGCGCAAAGTGGATGCCCGCTGGGGAGAATACTTTCCGGGCGGAACCGGCGCCTGAGAGTCTGAAGGCTTCCAGGGAAGGCTTTATGAAGCAGCCAGTTCCCATGTGTCATGCCTGCGCAGGCGGGCATCCAGTCCCGGCATTACTTCGCTTTGCTGACCACCCCGTCTGAAAAATCTCTAACAGCTGCTCCGGCCCGACGGCCAGAGCGTCTGGGTATTCTAGTTCCAGTTCCTCGCGCGGCACTGGCCCCCACAGCGCCGCCACGGTGCGCATGCCCGCGGCTCGACCCGCCTGCATGTCGTGGCGGCTGTCACCCACATAAACGGCTTGCTGCGGCGCGATCCCCAATTTCTCCAGCGCAAAATGAAGCGGCTCCGGATTGGGCTTATGCCGAACAGTGTCCTCCATGGAAACGAACACCTCCATGAATTCCCACAGTGAGCAAAGCTGCAAGCCACGCAGCGCAAGCTCGCGGCTTTTCGAAGTGACTACGCCCAGCGCGTATCCCTGGCTGCGCAGCTTCGGCAGCACGGCCTCCATTCCCTGAAACGGGCGGGCCATACGGTCATGGTTGGCTGCATTGCAGGACCGGTATTCTCGCAGCAGGTCTTCGATCAACCCAAGAGTTGGCTCTTCGTCGATTGCATCCGGCCCCAGCCCATCGAGACCTCCCAGCAAGCGGCGCATGGCATCCTTTAGAGGAATGCCCATCGTGGCTACGAAGGCGTCTCGGGAATGAGTGCGTGCGAAGACCGTCTGCCAAGCATGGTTGAAGCAATACACGATCAGGTCAGTGGTATCAATGAGGGTGCCATCCAAGTCGAAAAGAATCGCCTGACGGCCGGTCGTTGCACCTGCATTTCCCTGGGGCTCATTTTCCATAATCAAACGTCTCCTTGCGAGCAATGGGATTATAATCGCGGCAAAGAGTTCAGGGTAAGACTGCGTCGGATTTGTGAGACAGGAGGAGAATCCATCATGGCACACATCACTTTCATACACGGCATTGCCAATAAGCCGGCGTCCGATGTCTTGCTCAGGATCTGGCGCCAGGCATTGGCTGATGGCCTTGCGTTGGGCGCCAAAGGCATCTCATCGACGATGGTGGCAAGGTGCTTCGGAACCGGCTGAAGGCGATGTTCGGACTGCGGGAGAGAGGCCTCACCGCTTCATGACAATGCGTGCCAGCTGCCAGGCTAATGCCGTTGGCTCGGATGTTGAAATACCAAGTGGGCGACAGAGGAGATGAACGACATATTTGTCAGTTACGACCGCTCAGACAGGAACAAAGCACTCCGCCTTGTTGAGTACTTGTCGAGCCAAGGCTGGTCCGTCTGGTGGGATGGGGTAATGCCCCCGGGCCAGCGTTTTGACGAGGTGATAGAGAAGGCGCTGCTGGCTGCTAAATGCGTTGTCGTGTTATGGTCTGAAGAATCGATCAAGTCACGGTGGGTACGGAACGAAGCATCCGAAGGAGTGGATCGCGATATTCTCCTGCCTGTGTTTCTCGAAAGAGTAAATCCGCCCTTTCTGTTCAGAAGAATCCAGGCAGCAGACCTGTCCGATTGGCACGGAGACCCCGCCCACCCGGAATTGAAAAGGCTGCTGCAAACCATTGGAGAGAAACTCAGAGGAGAATCGAAATCCGTTCAACACCGCGAGCCTTCGACGCAATTCGAGGTGGCGAAACAGCGACCCTTGGAACAGGCTCCGGCGACGCCCCAACCTGCCCATTTTACCGCCCGTCCTCGGAAGCCGGCGGTTAGCCAGGGACACATCACTTTCATCCACGGCATTTCCAACAAGCCGGCTCCAGAAACTTTGCTAAAGAACTGGCGCCAGGCTCTGGGGCGGGACGGCGGCCTCGCGCTGAGTGCCAATGGCATCTCATCAACCATGGTGTACTGGGCAGACGTTCTCTACGGCGATCTTGCCGACAGCCAATCAGCCCAGGAAACCTTGGATGGAACGAATCGCTCTCTGACAACGCCATTCGAAGCGGGGTGGAGGAAAGACCTTGCCGGAAAAGAAAAGAAATGGGTCGACGAGTTCGCTGCCAAACTCAAGCTTGACGAAGGCGAAGATGCGGACTTCGCCCTTCCTGGGGCTGGTGGCGGCAGGGACCTGCAGCAGGCGGCTGTGCCCTGGTGGCTCATGCGTCCGCTGATGGAAGTCTTCCTGCGTGATGTCCACCACTACTTATTCAACGCAGAACATTCCCCCCGCGCTGGCGTGCTTTACAGGATTCAGGACGAGATTCGCGCCCGCCTCTTGAAAGTGCTGGAGAAGGGCGCCACCAAGCCGGGACCGCATGTTCTCGTTAGCCATAGCGTCGGCGCCGTGTTTGCCTACGATTGTCTGAAACGTGTGACCAGCTGCCCCAAAGTGGATGCGTTGATTACTGTCGGAAGCCCGCTGGGGATGGATGCAATTCAAAAGAAACTGACACCCGAATACTCGCGCGAAGACGGATTTCCCAGCGAGCGGCTTCGCGGCGCCTGGGTGAATGTTTATGATGCACTCGATCCGGTGGCTGGCGTTGAAGCCAGAATCGCCAACCTCTATCAGTACAAATCGAAGACCGTCATCGAAGACATCCACGAGCCCAATTATGGAGGGTGGCGTCACGACATCCACAAGTACCTGCAGGGCCCCGTGCTTCGCGCCCGGCTCGAGAAGCTGCTGGGGCTGTAGGAGAGAAGACCACGGTGTCGTGAGGTGGCGTCATGCCGCGACCCTTTCCAGGAAAACTTCTCGCTCCAATGTCCCGTGCAATCCTGTCAGTGCTTCAAGGATCACGGGAGCCACATGCCGCTGCGCTAGTAGCGACAATGTTCTTGCCCCCATTGGCCCGTTGACAGTCCAGCAAATCCAAGCCAGCATCTCCTCATGATTAAAGCGATTGATGTCTTCAAAGCTTGGGGAAGGATACTTACAGGACGTTATCCCACTCTCTCTATTGAAGTCACTCGAGAATGTCCTCTCCGCTGTCCAGGTTGCTATGCCTATGAAGACCAGCATCTGGGGGGCAGTGTCAACTTGAGACGGTTAAGCGACTTTCAAGGCGAGGAGCTCATTGCGGGGGTGCTGGACTTGGTGAAGCGGTACCGGCCGCTACATCTGTCAATTGTCGGCGGCGATCCCCTGGTGCGGGTCCGCGAAATGGAGGTGTTATTGCCCCGGCTTAGTCAGATGGGCATTTTTGTGCAGCTGGTCACCAGCGCGTTCCGGCCGATTCCAAAGTCCTGGGCCCGCCAGTCGCGGTTAAACGTGGTGGTCTCGATTGACGGCCTGCAGCCCGAGCACGACGAACGGCGCAGGCCGGCCACGTATGACAGGATTCTCAAGAATATCGCCGGCCACGGCGTCATTGTTCATTGCACAGTCACAGGTCAGATGATGAAGCGAGCGGGCTACCTCGACGAATTCCTCCAGTACTGGTGCCCGCGCGCTGAGGTCAGGAAGGTCTGGATGAGCTTGTTCACACCACAGAAAGGGGCCAGCGGCCCGGAATGCCTCGCGCCCGAGGAGCGGGTCCGGGCGATTCAAGACTTGCATCGATTGCGTCGTCTCTTTCCCAAATTGGACATGGGCGAAGGGACGCTGCGCGAGTTCGCCCATCCTCCCGATTCGCCCGAGCAGTGCATCTTTTCCCGAACCACCCTCAATATCTCTGCCGATTTGAAAACCAGGATTTCACCCTGCCAGTTTGGCGGAAACCCCGACTGTTCGCGTTGCGGCTGCATGGCGTCGATGGCTCTGGCAGCCGTCGGCCATCACCAACTTCCGGGCGGCATCACCCTGGGAAAGATCTTCGACGCGTCTGCCCAAATCGGCAAAGTTGCCGGTCGCGTTGATCCCTGTACGATCTTTGAGTCGAATAAGTGAGAATCTATCGCTGGGATCGAGGGTGGCACGAAAAGGTCTTGGCGTAGCTTCGTGTCCTTTCTGAATCAATACCGGCAGTGTCAAGAAGGATGGCCGTCCAGGGCTGGGACTTCCGGGAACTTAAGCGACTCGATAGCGGAGTGCTACTTTCTTTGAGAACTCTTCGAGATCGGCAAGATGACGACCGATGAGTGCCTTCAGAATGTTGAGATCAAGCCGCTCGTAGTCGTGGATTGCAATGTTGCGGAACCCCACCATCGCCTGAAGAGGTTTCGAAAGGGAAGAGTCGATGATCTGTGCGGTCTCCAGGAGCACAAAGTGTTCCTTGAGGCTTTCCGGCAGACCGAGTTTCTCGCCGGCTATGACGTGGGCAGCGAGGTCGATGGCGGCTTGAACGGCCCGCTGAAGGTTCAGCACGAAAATGTCCTGAATGTCCAGGTTGTCGAGGGACTCAGGCCGGCCCCGAGTCGTTTCTCGAATGCGTTCGAGGTGCCTTCTAATGGCTGCGATTTTGGCCAGGACAATATCACGATCGACCATTAGTGCCTCACAGATACATTCGGTGGGGTGCAATTAAAAGTGGCGGGCAAGCTCTGCAGCCCTCCCTCACGGTCGGGCTACTGACAGCGCCGGTGCCAGTCAGTAGCCCGCGCGTCAGCAAGGGC
>JAKEER010000353.1 GCA_022616615.1 Acidobacteriota bacterium | reverse complement strand
GCGTGCGTATCCTCGTGGTAAACTGGTTAATGACTGGTCAAAATATGGGGGACGTATGGCTACAGTGACAGCCTTTGATGCAAAAACCCGGTTCGGCGAGCTTTTGGAACGCGTGGCCAGTGGCGAGGAAATTGTCATTACCCGGCATGACAAACCGGTGGCTCGAATGATCCCTGAAGGTCGGCGCAACCTCGAGCAGGTTAAGCTCGCTGTCGCCGGCATTCGAGCGTTGCGCCAGCGCATTGCCGACAAGAGTGTAGGCAAGCCGAAGCTTACCCAAGCTGAAGTGAAGTCATTCATCGAGGAGGGCCGCAAGTGAATGGCTCCTTCGTAGTTGACGCCTCGGTGGGCTTCGCCTGGGTGCATCCGGGCCAGGCCACAGAACAAACGGACAAGCTGCTTGATGCCGTCGAAGCAGGAAGCGGGGTGGTTGTGCCAGGGTTGTGGCTGCTGGAAGTAGCCAATGCACTTCTGGTGGCCGTCCGCCGTAAAAAAATGACTGATACGGACCGAAAGGTTGCACTGGAATACCTTGGGCGGCTCAGCTTCTCGGTGGACCAGGAGGCTGCATCGTTGGCCTTTGGGAAGATCTCCGAGTTGGCGAATCGGCACGGCCTTTCGGTTTATGATGCGACCTATCTGGAACTCGCCATGCGCCGTGCTTTGCCCCTGGCATCGAAGGATTCTCCTTTGCGAAGAGCTGCCAAGAAGAGCGGAATAAAGGTCCTCTAAGCACCCCCAGCCAGCGTTGGCAAGAAGATCGCAGCTCGCGCTCCAGCGGCTTTTCACCTGTTCCAGCCCTTTCCGCTGGAACTAATCAATCTCTGCAATCTGCTTATCGATGGCGGCGAGCGATGTTTCGAGGAACTGGCGGTAGCGCGGGTTGTCTGTCGTTTCGATGTCCTTGACCAGGCGAGCCCTCGCCAAGACGAGGTTCTCGTACTGGCGGGAGTGATGAACAGGCTTGGCGTGGCGAGCCGCAGCCGCTGCAGAACTCTTCTTATCCCGGCGGGAGTTTTCCATTTGCTCTTCGACGGATTTGCTTTCCCAACCTCTGGCCATATCTTAAAAGTGCGGGAGCCGCTCGTCCGTTCGGTAACGCCCGAGCCGCGATCTCGGTGGGTGACGAATATGCTCTCGCCGTTGGGACAGTAGGTTCCTCACGTATCCTTAATTCTCAGCAGCGCTCAGTGAAGTCCCGCCCAAGCGGTCCCCGTGACGATATCATGAAGCTCGGGGAAGCGGCTCTTTAGATCAGTGGCTGATAACGCCTCTGCGAGTGCGATCCCCTGGTCTGTTGCCACCGAATAGCGCAGGTCTTGCCTGCCGCCCAGCACTGTTACACGGTGCTCCCGAGTTTGCAGCGCCAGAATCACTTTGCCGGCATCAACGCCTGGTTTCTGTTCGGGACGCTCAGCTTGAGACCTTACGCGCGCCGCGGTGAAGTTCTTCTTTCCAATTCTTGCTGCCGCCTTCGATCCAGCAAACTCCGGCGGAGCAGCAAAGCCCGCCGCCAGAAAGCCCAGGAAGAAACAAGTGACAATTTTATCTTTCCTTTTCATGCATCCTCCCTTTGCAGGCGACTGTTCTGCCAATCTCGTGGGTATCAGTTGGGGGGAATTATACATCAGATGCAGCGACGCTTTGTGATAATGTTTCGGGCTTTGAAATGAAGTCAGTACAGCTCGATGGGCAGGCGTCTTATTGAGCATTGCAAGTTAATAGTGACACCGCTCTGCCTGCTTCGATTGCTGTCCCCTCACCTCGCCTTCGGCTCCGCTCTCCCGGGTTGGAGAGAGGGGGACCGAAGTCCGTTTCGTTCGTGGGGGACCAAGAGTCTCGTCACGATATTCTGCGATCCTCAATAGCTAAAGGAAACTGAATGCGCGATTATCTGGAAGTTGCAGTCGAAGCGGCAAAGCTCGGCGGCGAGGTTCTGAAACAGTCTTATGGGCAAGTGAAGAAGATCGAATACAAAGGCGAGATCAACATTGTGACGAATGTTGACAAACGCTCGGAGATACTCATCGTCGAGCTGTTGAACTCCCGTTTCCCGACGCATTCCATTCTGGCGGAAGAAGGCACCGACATGGCCAAGTCTTCAGAGTACAAGTGGGTGATCGACCCGCTGGACGGCACCACCAATTACGCGCACGACTATCCGATCTTCTGCGTTTCGGTTGGACTGGAAAGGAACGGCGAGATGATCGCCGGCGCCGTGTATCAGCCCATCTTCGAGGAGCTGTTTGTGGCCGAGAAAGGCGGCGGCGCTTATCTCAACGGCAGGAAGATCCAGGTCTCGCGCGTCGATAATCTGAAGCAGGCGCTAGTGTCCACTGGCTTTCCTTACGATGTCCTTGAAAATGCCGGGCAGGCGATGAAGGATTTCAGCTGCTTCGTCGATTCAGCTCAGGCTGTGCGCCGCGATGGCTCGGCCGCGCTGGATCTTTGCTACGTGGCCATGGGACGCTTCGATGGCTTCTGGGAACCACGCTTGAAACCCTGGGACACGGCTGCCGGAGTTCTCGTGGTGACGGAAGGCGGCGGCAGGGTAACCGACTTTCACAACGGCCTCTATTCCATCTATAAGGATCAGGTCGTGGCCAGCAACGGCTTGCTGCATGAGCAGATGTGTCAGGTCCTGCAGCGTGCAAGACAATGACGTCTGCATGTGCGTTGATTCGGTATCAGCAACATGAACTTAGAAGGTATTTGTTTTTTTTGGGGTGGCACGGCCCGTGCTGGTGGCAGGCTTGGTCGAGCAGCACTGTGCGAGGACCCGCTCGCTACCGCTCGCGGTACTGTCAGCGCCCGGACCCTGAGG
>JAKEER010000039.1 GCA_022616615.1 Acidobacteriota bacterium | reverse complement strand
TGCCCATAGGGCGGCGGAAGTTGCGGCCACGGCGGGCGATGCCAACCTAGACGCCTTGATCGCCCGTCGTAATGAACTCACGGCTGCACTGAGGGACGTTAATGGCCAAATTCCCGCAGCCGAGGCCGAGGCAATGGCGGCGGACATCGCTTTCGGGGATCTCGCCGGGCAGATTGACGGCCACATCACTGGAGGACTAAGTTGAAAAGGGTTGATACAGACCTTGGCGATAATGTAAATCCGGAAGACGTTATAGAGTGGAGGGGAGAGCTTAAGCGGCTTCAAGGATTGTACGACCGAGCCGTCGATCGGGCGGAGAAGGCGCACCGTCTGTTGACTCAGTTACTTCAGAAACGGGGTCAATACCAGGCGGAACTCAATGCCGTCAACGGTCAGATTCCTGGCGCCCAAGCAGCCGCGACGAAGGCCCGGAATCTGGTTGCCGAACTCGCGGCCCGAACCGAGGAACACCGCACGGCGCGGGATGCCGCGACGGCTCGTCTGCTGGGGATGATGCGGACCAGTCACCCTCTTGTTCTGCTCCCCGTGCGTTTAGAGACTCGGTTCGTGGCTCGACAGGCAGACGGCGGCGTTGATTTCTTGATCCGAATCTACCCTGACGACATTCATATCGATGCCCATGAGCCGGGTCTGACCGAAGATGAGGAGCGCTGGGGAAGGCAGTTCTGGCAACACACCACGGCTGCAGGCAATGATACCGAAAAGCAGAAGCTGGCTTGGCAGCAGCTTTCTGATCGCTTCGGCGTTCGGCGAGCCGCCTGGATCGCGCGCGTGCTGGCAAATCAGCCTGCTGCCGTGCCACGCCGAGATGGCGCCTGGACGCGTGCACCGCAGACGAACATGTTGCCGGACCGTTGGGTGGCGGTTGCTTATAGCAATGGGCGGCCAGTCTTCACAACCTGGGGTAATCCGATAGCCGATCGTTTGGCAACAGGGCTATCGCCCCAGGCCGCCGCAGGTGTGGTGGGAGACAATCTGCCGCCGGTCAATGAGGGAATGCGTTGGATGCTTGATTTTGAGGCTGCGGTCGCGGCCGGAATGGGTATGCGGGTTTCGCTAACAAGCCATCTGGCCCAGAACGGCTTCGAACGGCTTCTGGTCGTGGGAGTCAAAGCAAACCTCAATGCTCAAGCTTCGGGAACGCGACTCACCTCACTGTTCGACGCCCAACACTACACCCATGACCTGGCTTTTGTGCCGCAGAATACACCCACCAACAATACCGACGAAGCTGCTTCGGGATACGCGTCGGGTGAACCCGGCGCCGACCGCGACTTTGAGGTAGAGCGCGGCAATCCTCTGGTTCGGTCCGGTGACGGTTCCGATGGCGACGCAGCGGCAAAAGCCCTGGGCATTGCCGTTACCGTCTTCGACCACGTGCAAAACGCAAATTTGGCAGAGCAGCGTTATTCTCACGCCATGAACGGAGCTCTCTGGCCGGCCTTGGATAGCTCGTTTCTTAGCCAGCTTTCTCCGCCAGTGCCTGTTGCGTTCTTGCGTGAGCATTTGGTTGAGCACGTGCGAGCGCGCGGACCGCTGTCGCCGATACGTGTGGGCAATCAGCCCTATGGCCTCCTGCCCGTCACTTCGCTCAACCGGTGGAGACTCGCAGGAGAGACCCCGGAAGACGCAGCGCTAGTGAATTGTTTGCGCAAACTGAGAAAGCTCTGGAACTCGTACGGCAGAAGCGCGCCCCGGGTCGATCTCGGAACGGACATGCTCGCTTTGCTTCGCCAGGAAGCGAACTCTTGCAGCTATCTCATGACTCGTCTAGCCAATGACGCATCACCTGTTGGGGATCCGCTAAAACTGCGGCGGTCCCCAACTCCCCTCGACGATCCTGCTCTTCATGAGCCACCGAGTCCGAACTACCTCAGACTCCTGCGGCAGAGCAATGCTGCGACCATTCGCAACGAGAGATTTCCCAACTGGGATGCAAAGAACGCTCCGAAGCCTCATTCGCTGCTTTACCTGCTCCTCCGCCAAGCCGCCCTGAGGCTATTCGATACTCAAGCTCCCGAGCGAGCAGCCTTTCAGCAAAGCCTCGCTATTTTGGAGAATCGAACCGTGGCTGAGCTTCAGTTCTTGATGGCGGAAACGCTCGATCTTTCTACATATCGATTGGACGCCTGGATCACATCCCTGGCTACGAAACGGTTGAAGGCGCTTCGCCGGAATACGCCCCTCGGCCTCCATCTGGGCGGCTACGGCTGGCTGGAAAATGTGCGTCCGGCGCCGCCCCTTCGCCAGGTTCAACCGCCGCCGGGAGTCACTGCGGGACCTTTGTATGTTTCGGATAGTAACAAGGGTTTTGTGCAGGCCCCCTCACTGGCCCATGCGGCCACGGCAGCGGTTTTGCGCAGTGGCTATCTCACTCACAAGGAAGAAGCCCAAGGCGACCCGCTTGCGATTGACCTCTCATCCGAGCGTGTCCATCGCGCTAAGTGGGTGCTGGATGGTGTCCGCCAAGGACAGTCCTTGGGGGCTTTGCTGGGGTATCGATTTGAGCGAGGGCTGCATGACAAAGGTTTGGATCGCTTTATCTCCCCTTTCAGGGCTCTTGCAGGCTTGAAGCAGCAAGACGAACTATCCAAGGCTTACGCAAACCTTACACAGGCGGAAACGCTGGCCGGGGAGGTCAGTGAGTTGTACGGGCAGAGCAGGGAAGCCATGGCACGTGCCAATGCGGCCCGGCTCTTGAAACAACAACGGGAAAGCGAACGCAAACGATACCAGGACGAGGTCAACGCGATCAACAATCTCAAAGAGCTGGCGAGAGCGGCAGAACGCAAAGTGGTCGAGATAGACCAGAGCATCGCCCGCCTCGAGAGGCCTCAGAGCAAGGTCTTGCCGAAGGCGGGCAACGCCTTTGAAGTGCAGATCCTGGATAAGCGAGACCTTGCTGCGTGGGCGAGTCAAACCGAAGCCCTGGAGCTGCAACGTGGAGAGGCGGTTAATGCCGCGGCGCTGGCCCACAGCAACTTCAACGAGCGTGTCAACATCCTGAATTTTGATTTGGCAAAGATCAGTGCTCTCAATAACTCGATCCTCGCCCTCGAGGCAGAAATCGCCAGAGAAGACGCGGACGCGCAGGCGCTCGATCAAAAGGCGACCAGCAAGGAAGGGGGGCGCGGCAACGCAGAAAAAGCGCTCACTGCAGCTCGCGCCGCCCTCGGCGAACTGCTCAATCGGCAGTGGGTCAAGGCGCTTGAGTCGCTGGCGGCCAGCAATGTGGTTGATGGTTTGGAGTTGCAGCGGCGCTGGAAGGCTGGCAAGCAGCGCCAGCTCCCGCACAAGCCGTGGGATGCCACCACCATTCCCTTCGGCAATGCCACTCTGGGATTCCCTGCGCCCGAAACCGCAGACTTCAAATCTCTGGACGCCCAATTGCAATCCCTCGATGAAATGGTTGATGCGGTGAGCGACGTGGTCGTTGCCGAAAGCGTTTACCACCTTGTACAGGGCAATCCGCTCCGCTCCGGCGCAACTCTGGATGCGATCGCCACCGGCAAGATGGCCCCGCCTGAACTGGAGGTGGTGCGCACACCGCGCACCGGAATCGGACTCACCCACCGCCTGTTGGCGTTATGGTCATCTTCGCTGAACACCAATGAGGCTGTGTCTCAATGGGGTACGGATGCCAACCAGGTGCGCGCGCATGCGGAACCATTTTTGAATGCATGGGCAGCGAAGCTCCTGGGAAACCCGACTCGGATTCGCTGCCGGGCCGAGTATGTGCATCCGCAGACCGGCACGGTGCTGGGGACCGCCGAAGTCGCTCTTAGCAAGCTGCAACTCTCTCCACTGGACGTGGTGTTTCTGGCCGAAGGGGATGGGCAGGCTCAGCGGTCGGAACTGGAACAACGGCTCGTGTACCAGCTGCTGCAAACCAGACCCAGCTCAGTTTTGGATGAGCCAGAGGTTCGCCTTATCTTCACCCGGAATCCGGCGTGGCATACCGACATTGTGAGTATTGGAGAACTGGTCGAGGTGGCCCGCACGGTTCGCAAGCTGATTGCCGGCGCTCGGGCCATCGATGGCCGAGACCTTTCCCTGCCTGAAGCTCCCATTCCGCCCGGACTCGATGCCGACGAGCTCGCCCTGCGGGCGGATCGCGCTGTGAATTCCTTGACACAGGCTCAGGAGGGTCTACTGACTCTGCTCGGAAGCCCGCCAAGAACGCCGCCTGACCCGGAAAAACTTCGGGCTGCGCTAATTCGCATGGCATACTTTGGGATTCAAGGCGCTGTCCCCCTCTCTGCGACTGGAGATAGTCCGGACAAGCGGACGGCGCTGATGGCGCAGGCTCAATCGGTCGCGAAAGAAGTTAGCCAGCGGCTGGATAAGGTCGGCAAGTTGGATATAGCTCATGGGGCATCGGCTGAGGAAAAGCATGATTACCACCTGGCTCGAATTCGTGAAATCCTTGGGCCAGATTTCCGCATGCTGCCACGTTTTACACCCGCAAACGGCAGTGTTCTGAACCAGGCGTTCGGCGACAGTGTCGCGCTTCAAGGCAATGATCGATTTGCAGCGGCCACCTGGTTTCAACGTCTTGCCCGGGTCCGTGACGGGGTTGCAAAACTGGACGCCGCCCTCATGTATGCCGAGGCACTGGGGAATGGCGTCGGACTCACATTTCAGGTTGGCCAACTCCCCTACAAATCCAACGATCGCTGGGTGGCTCTTCCTAGTGGTCCTAATCAAAGAATCCCCGGCGGCCGACTCTCCCTTGTGGCCCACCTCCCGATGCAAACGAGCATTGACTTAAGTCAGTCGCTCTCTGGCGTGTTGATCGACGAATGGGTGGAAGTTGTTCCGAGTAACCGTGAAACCACCGGCCTCACCTTCCACTATGATCAACCCAGCGCCTGCGCGCCTCAAGCTGTCCTGATTGCTGTTCCTTCCGACGACAATCGGGCGGTCTGGGACCTCGATATGCTCTCATCGGTTTTGCAGGAAACATACGAACTGGCCCAGCTTCGCGCCATTTCCCTCAATGGTTTGGTGGAAGCGAGTTGGGTCGAAGATCGCCGGCCGGCAGGCGCGACTCCTCGTGGAGATCGAGAAAACTGGAATTGGGTTAGCACAAACCCGGTTCCCTTCTTTGGCAAACTGGCGCATCAGTCTGCTGTGGCGACAGGGCTGCATCAGCACTTTTTTGAGGGGGCGACGGAGACAATGCTGGTGGGGCCAGGAGAAATCCTGTTTGCCTACGTTTTTCTTGATCCAGGTAATCTGCCAAGCGAAGTCATGCTTCAATGGAACGATGGTTCGTTGGAACATCGCGCCTATTGGGGGGCGAACAATATCTCTTTGGGCGTTGACGGGACGGCCAGCCGCCGATTCATGGGGCCGCTTCCGCCAGCCGGACAATGGGTGCGCCTTGAAGTGCCCGTCGAACTCGTGGGCTTGAAAGGCCGGGAAATCAGCGGCATGGCCTTTACGTTGTGGAATGGCCGCGCAACATGGGATCGTGCCGGAAAGGGCTGTCGCCCTGCCCTGACTTTCAATGCCGACGTGATCGACCTGTCGCGCGCGGCCGACACAAACTCCGCCGGAGGATAATTATGCCCTCAACCGTACATTTGGAGCCGCGGACCGATTGTCCCGAGATGCAAGACGGACTACAGTCCCGCATTCACGATCCGCTATGGTTCTTGGCGCGCCAGTGGCAATTTGGCGAATTCAAGGGGGATGATGCTGGTTCACCTGCAGCCGCGCAACTCGTGGTGAAAAGTGCGCCAATCAGCCGTTTCCACCCTGGTCCTTTGCCTTCAGATTCAGCTCAGGCCATAGCGCATGCAAAGGACTACTCCCCTCTGACCGTTCCGCTCGAGGCTTTGGTGGAACGCGAGCCAGTTCGACGTTTGGGCCTGAATAACTTTCGTCTTGCGGCTGAAGCTGGGTTGCACCTTCCACGTACCCTCGAGGCTCAAGGCATGGGAACCTACCGCTCGCTATTTCTAAAAGCCTACCCACTGAAATTTCCCGCCGAAGACGAGCGACAAGCGCTTGATGACGATACCTTGCGCTTTCTCGAAGTCGTGGCAGGCCGTGCAATCGATGGTTTAGCGCTTTATACAAAGTTGGCTCAACTTCGCCAAGGCGCCGGACTCGCAAAACTGTTCACCGAGGCGCCCTTCAATGAGATTCGGAATGAGGACCGCCCGCGAATCCTCCAGGCCATGACCGTGTGGCTGACCTGGTACGAGGCGCTATTTAGTCAATCCAATGACAACCCGTCCTGGGTGCAAGAACGCCTCGAGTATTCATTCGCTGTCTCTGGCCAGACTTCTGCCGGTGAAACAGTGCTGAACGCCCCGGAATACCTCGAGGGCCATCTGGACTGGTTTTCGTTCGTCGTTGATCCGATCGCGAAGCTGGGCGCGGCTGGGCAGATATCCTCTGTCACGTCAAGCTTTCTTCCAATGCCGGTGAGCTTTCGTGGAATGCCTTCTCCTCGCTTGTGGGAATTTGAAGACGCCAAAGTCAATTTTGGTAGAGTTGAAGCGGACACTCAGGATCTGGCGCGCTTGCTGTTGGTTCATTTTGCTTTGGAATACGGCAACGACTGGTTCGTGGTTCCAGTTGAAGTGGAGGCTGGCTGTTTGTGTCGGATCGGAGCGCTGATCGTCATGAACACCTTCGGCGAGCGGATGCTCATTGCCCATACCTCAGAGGTTGATGGCCTCCGATCACCTTGGCGGATGTTCGCGCTCTCGCCGGATCCTCGATCGGCAAACGAGACCGATGATCCCGGGACGGCCGCGAAGTTGCAAGGCCTGTTCTTTTTGCCTCCGGCGCTGGGAGTGAGTCTCCAAGGCGCGGCGCTCGAAGAGGTCCTGCTTCTCCGGGATGAAATGGCGAACTTAGCCTGGGCTGTGGAGCGTGTTGTGGAAAGCCCTATTCACCGGCCCCTAGACCGCTTCGAGGCATTTCAGGAAAGGCGGCGGCGGCAGGAACGCGCAGGGGACTCGAACTCCGACGGTCATTCTGCTTCCGCCGCAGAGCTTACCTACCGCCTGGGCACGAGCGTGCCTGATTACTGGATTCCGCTGCTTCCAGTGCAAAATGGATCCGAAATTCGACTCAGGCGTGGTTCGCTTCCGCGCACGGGATCGGGAACTTTCGAGGGAACCTTTGAGCCACAAGGTCTCATTTTGGATCCGGGTCATGAGCTTCTATTGCACGATGAAGAAGTGC
>JAKEER010000352.1 GCA_022616615.1 Acidobacteriota bacterium | reverse complement strand
GCAGTTAACGCAGACCCTCGGCATGGTGGCGCTTCGGATGCGAGACAAGAACCTTCCGGCCGCAGGAAGCCCGGCAGCGGAGACTGTCGCGCGCGTAGGCCAGGCCGAGTGTCTGGCTGGCCAGAAGAAGTTTGATGAAGCGCGACCACTCTATAGCGCCGTCACCAGAGACTACCCGGAGTATCCCAACATTCACTACGCCCACGGGAGATTCCTGCTGGAAGCTCGTGATACCGCGGCCGGCATCGACGAACTCAAGCGGGAGATCACGAACAACCCCAATCACGTGTTCGCCCGGCTGCAGATTGCCGCAGCCAAGTACAAGACCGATTCCGCGGCGGGCTTGCCCTATGCTGAGGAAGCTGTGAAGCTCGACCCTCGGCTGCCGCTCGGCCACTACCTTCTCGGTCTGTTATTGCTTGACACGGATGACTATCGCCGGGCAATACCGGAGTTGGAAATCGCCCAACGAGCATTTCCCCGGGAAGCCAAAGTCTATTTGGCCCTGGGCGCTGCTTACTCCCGCGCCGAACAATGGCCGGAGGCCGCACGCGCCCGGGCGGCGTTCGCGCGCTTGAGTCAGGAATCGGAGAAAGGATCAGGGCCTCCCAATTCCGGGAAGGAGTCTTCCGGCGCCGTGCCGGGCAGAATCGGCGTAAAGATGGATGCCGAGCCTCCGCGCTGACGCGGAAAACTCTTTTCGCTGCGGCGCCAATCCGTGCCGCCAGAAGCACCACTTTCGATCGAGGAGCACTACCGCTGAGGCTCCGCAATCGTGAGGATGCGGTCCACTTCAATGTCGTGAACCACCTGCCTGATGCCGCTCGGCCAGCGGACCTCGATCTGTTTGATGCGCCGGTTGGATCCCAGTCCGAAGTGCACACGGCTATCGCTGGAAGAGGCATATCCGGCAGCCGTTGTCACCTCGTTCCACTGGGAACGGCCGTCTTCCGTGGTGAGGTGCAACTGCGCGCCGATCGCCAGGCGGTTGCTCTTCCCGCCGGCGAGCTTCAGGAGTATCCAGTGGTTGTCGCCACCCGAGAGGTTGTGAAACAGCTTAGCGGGCCCGCCCAGCACTGAGACCACCATGTCCAGGCGGCCGTCGTTGTCGAGGTCGCCAAAGGCCACGCCGCGGTGGGGAGCTTCAAGCTGGAAATCGGGGCCGGCCATCGCGCCGATTTCTTCGAACTTACCGTCCCCGAGATTCCTGAACACCGAGTTCGGTTCCGGGTACCGCCGGTCCGACACCTCACTGATGTTGTCCATCACATTCGAACGGGCGACGAACAGGTCCTTCCAACCGTCGTTGTCGAAATCAAGGATTCCATTCCCCCATCCGGACATGTCCGCGGTTGGTCTTGCCAGGCTGCTGGCTGCTGTCATATCAACAAAGCTGCCTTTGCCGCGGTTGATATACAAAGGGAACGTCTCGTGCTCTACCGCTGTGTGCCAGAGGTCGGGCAGACCATCGTTGTTGACGTCCCGGAAGTCCGAACCCATGCCGGACAGCGCATTGCCGTCCGGGGAATACGCCACCCCGGCTAACAGCCCAACCTCCTCGAATCTCTTTCCGCCAATATTGTGGAAGAGGAAGTTCGGGGTGGTATCGTTCGCCACAAAGGCGTCGAGAAAACCGTCGCCATCGTAATCCGCAAAGGAGACGCTCATGCCTTTGCCGAGGTGGGCCGCAATCCGGGTCTCCTGCGAAACATCGGTGAACGTTCCATCGCCATTGTTTCGGTACAGCGTGTTGTGGAGGGGAGCGTAATGCTTGGGGTGACAGTAGGCGCGGACCCCACTCTTGGCGGAACAGTAGGGGTCCTCGTTCACTTTCCACTTGCAGTAATTGACGACGAAGAGATCCAGGAGGCCATCGTTGTTGTAGTCGAACCAGCCGGCGCCGACCGACCACATCTTCATCCTATCCATCTGGGCCCCCTCCAGACGGACCCTTCGGGCCACGTCGGCAAAAGTCCCGTCTCCGTTGTTACGAAAGAGCTGGTTGGCAGTGACATTGGCGACGAACAAGTCCGGCCGGCCGTCATTGTCGTAATCGCCCACCGCCACACCCATTCCGTAACCCGCTCCGGCGAGTCCGGCTTTCTCCGTAACATCGGTAAACGTTCCATCATGATTGTTATGGAACAAGCGGTTCCAGTAGGAGGGCGATTCCTTCTTGAGCGAGGGGATTGCCGCACCGTTGACGAGGTATACATCAAGGTGCCCATCGCCGTCATAGTCAAACAAAGCCACGCCGGCGAGCATCGTCTCGATTTGGTTCTTGCTCGGAGTCGGCGAATTAGCAGTTACGAACCGTAACCCCGACCTGGCTGCAGTCTCTTCGAAGCGGATCGCTCCCGGCGTGGACGGGCGTGACCAGGATGCCAGTGCCAGAGCAACGGCCAGGAAGAGTATCAAGCTACGCATGATGCACCTGCGCGAAACCGGTTTCTTTCACAGTTCGGCGCGGCGCGGGTTGTGGAACCAGATCGCCCACACCTATGCCCTCAAGTGTGCAAACTCTTCAGGTCCACAGTACAGGGTGAAAGGGAAGATCATGTCCAAAGAAATCCTGGGGCGGAGGATACCGGGAGTATACTCAATATGCCTTTGATCACGGTTTCAAGGCGCGATCAATATTAGCACCACTTAGAAATCAGCCAAAGTTGCCAAGGGAAAACCGACCGGGCAATTGAGTGGTCAAGAAAGCGGGAGCGTCTACTTCAAGGCCCGATTGATATAGAGTCTATTACGGCCTCCACCCGGATCGGGCGAGGCGACATCCCAATGAAGCAAGTCGCATACTGCCTCTTTGAGAAGCCACTAGGTTCGTACGGGATTGCCTGGAGTGAACGAGGGGATTCGTGCATCGCACCTGCCGTGACCTTGCTTCAAGCCACGACGCACCAAAAAAGAACTAAACGCCTTCCGTGAATCGTGGCGGACCCGGCGCACCGTGGTGCCGCCTTACCTCTGGAATTTTATCAAAGTTAAAGAAGCTGAACTTAATTGAAAGGAACGGAGAAGGAATGATCGACTACAAGCTGGAACACATTTTTTCGTATACGGGCACATTGGCCAGCCCTCCCGAAATGATCGGCTCCGTGCCGGAAGGAACGAGGGTGAATTTCTACTCTACCGGTGGCGAAATAACCGGCCCCAGGATTCGCGGAAAGATAGGGCCGGTTGGCGGTGATTGGGCGACAGTGCGATAAGGATGGAGTAGCTCTCCTCGACGTTCGCGTGACCTTCGAGACACACGATGGCGCGTTGATCCTTGTCACTTACCACGGTGTGGTCGATTTCGGAGAAGACGGTCACGACAAGTTCCTCAGTGGCAACCTGCCACCAGTGGTACAGCTCCGGATCTCACCACGTTTTATTACCAGCCATCCCCAGTACCTTTGGCTGAACCGGTTGCATTGCTTCGGAGTCGGTGAGTATCGTCCTGCCACCAACCAGGCGATGTATGACGTGTACGCGGTCCTGTGAAAACAGGGAAGATCGCGCTCTGCCGTTCCCATCGGAATCGGAAATTCTGGCTTTCGAATCACGCTGACAGGTGACAAGGTCAATTTCATTCAAGACGGTGGGCGGCTGCAGCTGTACACTCGTGCCATTCAGAAAGGAGCATCCCATGAAAGTCCACGAGTTGTTTGCCTGCCTCCACGTCAGAGACGCCGCGAAAGCCATTGAGTTTTATGGAAAGGCTTTTGGCGCCAAGGAGAAATTCCGCCTCACCGAGCCGAGTGGCCGCATCGGCCATGCTGAGCTCGACTTCGACGGAACCACTCTGATGCTGGCCGACGAATTCCCCGAGTACAACATCAAGGGACCGCAAGCGATCGGCGGGACCTCGGTGACGATCCATATCCACGTCGACAACGCTGACGAAGTGATCAGGCGCGCCGTCAACGCGGGGGCGGAGATCGAAATGGAACCCAAAGACGAGTTCTATGGCGAGCGCTCTGGGTGCGTGCGCGACCCCTTTGGCCATAGGTGGAACGTCGGGCATAGCATAGCGGAAGTCTCGCCTGCCGAGATGCAGCGGCGATACACCGAAATGATGAAGGGGAAATGAACCGAGGCGTATATCAGGCCCTATTTGGTCGCCATGTGCCAGCAAAAGGTCGCAGGACGCGACCTCTTCTACCCAGCGAGAGAACACCCTGGGTCTCCCCGCACCGCGCTCATGTCCAAACAGCTCTGAAGCCAAGAGCATCGCTGAGATTGAGGCACAGTGGACCTTGATCAAGGGACCCTGTGTGGCCTTGAGGCGGCGTTATCGAGTTTCCAAGAGGCAAGCCTACCGATACATTCTGGAGGCACAAAGGACAACCCGCAAGTTGCCGATTCCAGAACGGAAGGGAGTCTTTACCGTCAAAATCCCGTTAAGCTTGATGGCGCGCTTGCGACAACTGGCCAGTACTACGGGAGCCTCTCTGAGTGCTTTGGTAACACAGGCTCTGGAAGGCTTTCTGAAAAGAAGGGAGCCTGGCTGAGCGGAGTCGTGCGAGACGAGTCCAGCTAACTGTCCCATGACACGACAGGCTGCCAGACTCTCACTACGGTGTTGCGTTTCCTTCCCGCGCCAGCGGCAACCTGGAGATTGGAGATTTTGATTCCCCGCCTCGGCTGAGGAGTGGCGGGCACTGGCACAGCCAGTGCCGGGGTGGTGTGACCGGCCCTTGCGGAAACCTCCAATCGGACGTTTCGTGCCGCAAAGGCTCTTCCTCGATACGAAACGCTTGAAATGACGGTTCTCGGTGCATCCTCAGACCACCCCCGTGCCGCTGCGCGGCACATCCCCTCCTGATCTCAGGAGGGGAGCCAGAAAAATGTCCAATCTCCAGCTTCCTGCGCCAGCGGGAACTACCGCGCGGCTGCTATCCCATGAGCTTCGAGAGCCGGAGACGGCTTGCGAGCTTCGCCGCGTGGCAGACCGTTTCGGCAGTGCCTTATGAGGACGACGAGTTTCACTGGAGATTCTATGAGTTTTCTTCTCAGGGTTATTGTCGCCTTCTGTGTCCTTGTGGGCGCGTGTCCTACTCCAAGTCCCATTTTTCGCGCTGCCTCGAAGTCGCCGGTTCACGCAAAGCATGGCATGGTGGCCTCAGCCGAGAAGCGGGCCTCGCAGATCGGCATCGATATGCTCAAGAAAGGTGGTAACGCTGTGGACGCGGCTGTTGCCGTGGGTTTTGCTTTGGCCGTCACCCATCCCACAGCCGGAAACCTGGGAGGTGGGGGCTTCATGATGATCCGCTTCGCGGGCGGCGAGACGGTTTGCATCGATTACCGGGAAACGGCGCCAGCCGCTGCAGGCCGGGAAGTTTACGTGGACAGCTCCGGCCAGGTTGTCCCGAAGGCCAGCACGGAGGGTTACCGGGCCAGTGGCGTTCCGGGAACGCCAGCGGGCCTCTGCCTGGCGCAGAAGAAATACGGACGCCTTTCGCTCAAAGAGGTGATGCAACCGGCGATTGACCTCGCCGAAAAGGGATTTCCGGTAAGCGAGCATCTGAGTGAGTCGCTCAGAAAAGCAGCCGATCTGCTTGGGCTGTTTCCGGAGTCGCGCCGGGTCTACTTGAACGAGGGAAAATACTTCGAGCCTGGTGAATGGCTGCTTCAGAAGGATCTCGCTTCGAGTCTCAGAGCCGTCAGAGACCAAGGAGCCGAAGCCTTCTATCGGGGGCTTGTCGCCCGCAGGATCGCGTCTGTTTATGCGGAACACGGTGGTTGGATTACGCAGCAGGACCTGGCTAGCTACGAACCCAGGTTCCGCACGCCGCTGCGCGGCAGCTATCGTGGCTATGAAGTCATCACAATGCCTCCGCCCAGCTCGGGCGGAACGGTGTTGCTTGAGATGCTCAATGGGCTGGAAGGGTACGATCTTTCCAGCATGGGCGCCGGTTCCTCGCGCACGATTCATCTCGTCACCGAGGTCATGCGGCGCGCCTTCCGCGACCGGGCTGAGCTCATGGGCGATACCGACTTCGTCAAAGTGCCCGTCAGCCAATTGATCTCGAAGTCTTATGCCTTAGAGATCCGCAAGCAAATCGATCCTGACAAGGCGTCCGTGAGTCTATCCCTGCCCGCACGGGTGCTGCCTGCGCCCGAAGCTACCGAGACCACCCACTTCTCAGTGGTAGACAAGGACGGCAACGCCGTGGCCAACACTTACACGCTGAACGGAGGCTACGGAGCGGGCGTGACGCTCGAAGGCACGGGCATTCTCATGAACAACGAGATGGACGATTTCACTTCCAAGCCCGGTGTTCCTAATGCCTATGGCCTGATCCAGGGCGAAGCCAATGCCATTGTGCCCGGCAAGCGGCCTTTGTCGGCCATGACTCCCACCTTCCTTACCCGCGAGGGTAAGCTCTTTCTAGTGATCGGCAGTCCGGGAGGCCCAACCATCATGAATACCGTGCTGCAGGTGATTCTCAACCTCGTTGATTTCGGGTTTACAATTCAGGAAGCGATTGATGCGCCGCGCTTTCATCATCAGTGGTTGCCCGACGAGTTGCGGCTCGAACAACCTGGTTTCTCCGAGGACGTCACCAAGGCGCTGGAGGCGCGCGGGCACCGGCTAGTGTTCCGGAGTTTCATGGGCGATGCGGAAGGCATCCTGGTTGAGCCGAAGACTGGCGCGCTGCTGGGCGCCTCTGACCCGCGCGGCGACGGGCTGACGGTGGGGTATTAGCGGCAGGGCTTAGTTTCGGAGGGATTGGACGATTTTTAGGAGAGTTCCCCATGCCGCCACGGCGCAACGAACGATGAAAATGTGGGAGCCGCTCGTGCGTCCGCGGGCGCCCGAGCGGCGATTGGTCGTCTCAACCTAGGACCTGAGGTCGCCACTGGGGACAGCGGCTCCCACTTTCAAGTCCCATTTTCATCGGATTTTTCATGCTGGGCGGCGGCGCCACGTTCGATGAAAATATTCCCCCTTAACAAAGGGGGCGGCGCGAAACGACAGCGGTCGCGGAGCGCCAGGGGGTTGTCCGGTCGGCCTTCCCAAACCCGTCACGACAACCCCCTGAAGGCTCCGCGACCGCCGTCGCTTCGCCTTCTTTCCCCCTTTTTTAAGGGGGATTTTCAAAGGAGCCGTTCATGACCTCCGCCCCAAAACACGCCTTTCAAGCCGAGGTCCAGCAACTGTTGGACCTGATGATTCACTCTCTCTATTCCAACAAGGACATCTTTCTCCGCGAGCTGATCTCGAACAGTTCTGACGCGCTCGACAGACTGCGTTTTGAGAGCCTGACGCAAACGGAAGCTTTGCCGGAGAAAGAACTGCACATCTTGCTGGAGGCAGACGCGAAGAATCGCACCCTGACGGTGCACGACAACGGCATCGGCATGTCCCGTCAGGAAGTGGTGGACCATCTCGGAACGATTGCCCGTTCGGGAACCAAAGAATTTTTGGAGCTGGCGCGCGAGCAGAAAGAGCAGAAGCTTCCGCCCGAGCTGATCGGCCAATTCGGGGTCGGCTTCTATTCGACTTTCATGGTGGCGGACGAAGTCACCATAGTAACGCGCCGCGCCGGAGAAGATAGGGCCACGCGCTGGGAGTCTGACGGTGGCAACGGTTATACCCTCGGAGACGCTGAGCGTCCGGAAGCCGGCACCAGTGTCACACTGCATCTGAAGCCGGAAGACACCGAAGACGGGCTGAAGGACTACACCTCGGAATACGTGCTCAAGTCCATCGTGCGCAGGTACTCCAACTTCGTGGCCTATCCGATTCGTATGAAGGTGGAGCGCAAAGAAATTGATCGCGACGAAAGCGGCAAGCCCAAAGAGGGCGCGCAGGAAAAGACAGTCGTCCAGGAAGAAACACTCAATTCCATGAAAGCGATTTGGACTCGTCCGAAGAGTGAAGTCAGCGAAGACGAGTACAAAGAATTCTACAAGCACATCTCACACGACTGGAACGAGCCGTTGGAAACTATATCCGCCAAACTGGAAGGAAACTTTGAAGCGCAGACGCTGCTGTTCATTCCTTCGAAAGCGCCATTCGACCTTTATAGCCGAGACATGGCACATCGCGGCATCCAGCTCTACGTCAAGCGTGTCTTCATCATGGATGAGTGCAAGGAGCTCATGCCGGAATACTTGCGCTTTGTCCGAGGCGTGGTCGACTCCGAGGGTCTTTCGCTGAACGTCTCGCGCGAGATTCTCCAGCAGGACCGGCAGATCAAGGCGATTCGAAGCTTCCTCGTGAAGAAGATCCTCGACACGTTGAAGGAAATGCTGGAGAAGCGCAAAGAGAAGTACCTTGCCTGCTGGGCGGAGTTTGGGCCGGTGCTCAAACAGGGGCTGCTCGACTGGGAGGAGAAGCAAGAACGGCTGCTGCCGCTGTTGCTATGCCAGTCCAGCCATCATGAGAAGGAACTGACGACGCTGCAGGAATATGTAAGCCGGATGAAGGAAGGCCAGGAAGCCATCTATTTTCTGACGGGCTCGTCCCGCGAAATCGTGGAGCGCTCGCCGCATCTGGAGGCCTTCCGGGACAAGGGCTATGAAGTGCTCTACCTGACGGATCCGGTGGATGAGGTTTGGGCGGAGCGCGTGGGACTGTTTGAGGAAAAGAAGTTCCAGTCCGTGGGCAAGGGCGAAGTGGAGCTGGGATCGGAAGAGGAGAAGAAGAAATCCGAAGAAGAGCGTAAGGAAAAGGAGAAGAGCTTTAAGGATCTCATGGGTTGCCTGAAATCGCATCTGGACGAGGAGATTAAGGAAGTGCGCCTCTCTAGCCGGCTGACCTCGTCCGCTGTCTGCCTCGTAGGCGAGGCGAACGACATGAGCCCACAGCTCGAACAGATGATGCGCCGCATGGGTCAGCCGGTGCCAAAATCAAAACGCATTCTGGAACTGAACCCATCGCATCCACTGCTGAG
>JAKEER010000351.1 GCA_022616615.1 Acidobacteriota bacterium | reverse complement strand
CGGCTTAGTCAATATCAACGGCGGAGAAATGTCCAGCACTTTCTTCATTGGGCCTCCATGCGCCCCCAAAAAATGTAAGTGACATTGGGCGTCCCGCCCGCCTCGGAGCGGCCTCCGGCCGCTCCGAGGGCCTGCGGCCATATTGCGGGCGGGACGCCTGGCGGGACGCCCGCGCTCCCAGGGTGGGCTTCGCCACTCCAAAAAATGTCCAATCTCCAGTGCTGAGCCCAGACTCGGCTCGCCTTCCCGGTCCCTACTGTCAGGCTTTGAACCGCGCCAGCTTTTTGAGAAAGGAAGGTCTGCAGAGTACGTCCCGGTTCACCACGTGGTCAGGAACCACTCCATTAGCCAGCTTGAGCATTCCATGACAGCTCATCGTCCCTATGCCGCTAAACAGCTCGTCTGTCCAGGCGAGCGCATGAGGCGTGACGATGACATTCTCCAGTGTCAGCAATGGACTGCCGGCTGGTAGCGGTTCCTGAGAGAAAACATCGATACCAGCGCCCCGAATTCGCCTTTCCAACAGAGCTTGATAGAGATCCTGCTCATTGACAATGGCGCCACGGGCAGTGTTGATGAGAAAAGCAGTGGACTTCATCAGGCTAAGCTCCTGACTCGTGATCAGGTTTCGGGTTTTCTCCTTGAGCGGGCAATTGATCGTTACGAAATCGGAAGACTGGAAGAGACTCTCCAAAGAGCATAGCTCCGCGCCCACTGCACGGGCTTGCTCGGGCGGGATCAGTGGATCATAGGCCAGAATCTGCTTTACCCGGAATGGAGACAAAAGCCGGCAGAGCTCGCGGGCAATCCCACCCAAGCCCACGGTCCCAACGACCTTGTCTCGCAGCTCACCTCCCATCCAGTGAATGCTATCGTCCCATCGCCCGGAGCGGGCGATGCGATCTTTCTGAAACAAGTGGTGACTCAGCGAGAGCATGAGAGTCAGGATCGCCTCAGCTACCGGACGATCGACAGCGCCCGCCGCGTTGAACAGCACGACGTCCGCCTCCGTGCAGGCCTGAACATCGACATGGTCATACCCAACGCCAAAGAGAGCGATTCCCAGGAGGCGTTCGACTCCCGCAAAACTTTCTCTGTCGTACGAAGGCCAGAACGTGACGATGCCATCGTAGTCGCGGATCTGCTCAGCTCGAATAACTGTGGCTCGCTCGGCCAGGAAGCCATACTCGATCCTCGGCGAGTCATCGAGCAGCGACAGGCCAAGGTCTTTGAATTCCAGTTCGTCGCGCTCGTTTAAGAAGTCGCGCGTAAGGCCGACGCGAAACTTGGAAGAGGTTCGATTAGTCATTGGAAAATCGCAGGGCCAGGGTTCCGTCAAAGTCCCGTAAGTCCTTGAGTCGAGGCAGAGCCCTTGCTGACGCGCGGGCTACTGACTTGGGCCTCGGACTTGTTCAGTAGCCCGACCGTAAGGGAGGGCTCGCGACTTTGACGAACCCCCGACTGCAGGGCACGCGACTCTTTCGCGCACTAATACTAATTTAACTAATATAGAACGACGGATCACGGGTGCGCCGGAGAAGCAGCGTAACCTGCCTGTTGTCCGAGTTCCAGCCGGTCCAAAGGCGTCACCGGGTCAATGAATCTCCAGCACAATCCGGCCAACAAGTAGACAATCCCCATGATATAGAAATTGATCGAGTAGCTCTGCGTAACTTGCAAGATGTAGCCGAAAGCCAAAGGGGCAATGCCGCCGGCAAGATTGCCCATCATATTCATGCTGCCCGAAAGTGAGCCGGCATATCTGCCTCCAATGTCCATGCAAACACTCCAGCTGACGGGCGTCGGCAGATCGTTAGCCAGGCTCGACAGCCCCATGAGGAGCATGGCATAAAGTGGATCTTTGACCTGGGCATGGAGAATGAGCAGAATTCCTGCCCCGTAGAACCCGATATATCCGATGAGCCTTCGAGCCTTCACGATGTTGCCCAACCGGCGTTCGGCGTAAGAAGCCAGGAAGCCGCTAAGCAGCGTCCCAATGCCGCCGAAGAAAAGCGGAAAGATCGCCAACTGGGCGCCTCGTTCCGGAGAGAGCCCATAAAACTGCTGGAGGTAGGTGGGAAGCCAGGTGATAAAGAAATACCACGGGTAGCAGGCCAGGAAGTATTGCGCCCATAGCATCCAAACTGTCTTAGACTTGAGGAATCGCTTCCATGGGACATTGGCGTGGCCCGCAGCAAGATGGTCTGATCCCTCCAGCAAAGCCAGTTCTGCGGCGCCAACACTTTTGTGATCCCGAGGATTGTCGCGGTACCAGCGATAGAAAAAGACGGCCCAGATAATTCCGATGGCTCCGAATACCTCGAAGGCCCGCCGCCACGACATGTAGTGGAAAACCCAAACCACCAGAAGGGGCGTGAAGGCCCCGCCCCAGCGAGCGCTGGTCCACATGATTCCCTGCGCAACAACTCGTTCCCTTTGCGGAAGCCAGGTGGTGAACGACTTCGTCAGGTTTGGAAAAACTCCTGCTTCGCCTGCTCCGAAAAGGAAGCGGGTCGCCCAGAGGGAAGCCAAATTCCAAACCCATCCTGTGGCTGCCGTGAAAAAGGACCACCAGATAACGATCCGCATCAGGACCTTGCGCGGGCCGATCCAATCACCGAGCCAGCCTCCGGGAATTTCAAAGAGCGCGTAGGCCCAGGCAAACGCCGAGAATGCCAGTCCCATCTCGACCGGGGTCAACCCGAGGTCCTTCATGATGGCTGGCGCTGCTTGTGAAATGCAAACCCGGTCGATGTAAGTAATGATCGAGAGGGTCACAGCCAGCACAACGACCCAGTATCGGGTTCGTGGGGGATGAGAAGAACAGGATGGTTTCATGAACTGGAAATGCAGCCAAGTTTGGCGAGGACCCGGTTCAGGGTGACCTCAATCAATCTGATTCATCTTCCCCAAGCCAGCTTGTTCCCCGAAGTGTTCAGGAACACTGATTTCGATTTTGTGTAGGTGTAGTAAGCTTCAAGCCCAAAATCCTCTCCAAACCCGCTCTGCTTGTGGCCTTCGTAAGGCACGCTGGGGTCCCAGCATTCAACCGTGTTTGTCCAAATGATTCCTGCTTGGACACTACGAGCCATACGAAACGCTTGATTCAGGTCGCTGGTCCAAATAGACGCAGCCAACCCATAGGACACCGAGTTAGCCAGACGAATCGCCTCGGCTTCGTCGCGAAAGGTCATCACGGCCAGTGCCGGGCCAAAGATCTCTTCCTGAGCAATTCGCATCTCTGGCCTAACCGAATCAAAAATCACCGGTGCTGCGAAATAGCCAGTTTTTGGCGTCGAGTCTTGATACTGAAAGAGTAGCCGGGCGCCTTCTGAGATGCCAACCCGCACGTAGCTGTGAAACCGCTCCAACTGGCTGGCATCGACCAAAGGGCCGATATCCGTCTCTTCACTGACGGGGTCACCCAAACGCAAAGACATGACGCGTTCGATGAGCCGCTGCAGAAATTCTTCGGCAATAGATTCCTGCACCAGAAGCCGTGATCCTGTCGTGCAGATCTGGCCAGCATTGAAGAAAGCACTGAAGAGTACTCCAGCCAAGGCTTGCTCCCGGTTCGCGCTTTCGAAAACGATGCTGGGACTCTTGCCTCCCAGTTCAAGCGTGGCGGGAACGATCCGATCAGCGGCCGCTTTCAAGATCGCTTTGCCCGTTGCGGTGCTGCCCGTAAACGAAATCTTGTCGATGAGTGGGTGGGAGACCAAAGCGGCTCCCACTTGAGGTCCTCCATTGACGACATTCACCACGCCGGGTGGGATGCCTGCCTCCAGGCATATCTTCCCCAGCTCAACCGTGCTGAGCGGCGTTTTCTCAGCCATCTTTAGAACTGCAGTATTGCCTGCTGCAAGAACTGGCGCGAGCTTGATGCAGGCGTTGAGAAACGGATAGTTCCAGGGCAGAACACAAGCGATGACACCATAAGGTTCGCGCAGAGTAAAGTTGTGGAAGCCGTTCTCTCCGGGAATGACGCTCCCCCGAACTTTGTCCGAAACTCCGCCGTAGTACTCAAAGATTCGAACACACAGGGGAAGGTCGCCATGAAGATTGTCTTTGAGGGGCTTGCCGCAATCCAGCGCATCCAGGAGGGCCAGCTCGTTGCTCCGTGTGCGGATGATTTCGGCTACGCGCCAGAGTAGCCGGCCCCGTTCCCAAGGCGACGTTTGCTGCCAAGGTCCCTTTTCGAACGCTCTTCGCGCGCTTCGCACGGCCTTATCCACGTCTTCCGGCCCCGCTTCGGCAATTTCTGCAAGCTTCTGCTCGGTGAATGGGTTGAGAGTCGCGAACCTCTTGCCGCTAACGGACGACACGTCTCTGCCGTCAATCAGGTGGTCAACAGTGCGGGTCTCAAGCGAGCGCGGGGTTAAGGTTGCCATGGTGATGCCTTTGCCTCTAGATAAGTGCCAGTGGTGTGATTCCTAAGTAACGGCCAAACGGCTCAGGGCGGCGCATACATGGCGTCGTTTGTCATGTGTGCGGCGACTGGTCGCAGACATCGCAAACAGCGCGATGTCTGCGCCACGCAATTTGAACTGTAACGTTATTTTGGAATCCTTCTACTAGTTCGTCATACGGGTGTAGTGGGCAACAGAACCTGCCGTGTTGAAAGTCCGTACCTCTCTTCACGCCCTCTCGTATAGCTCACTTGCCTCTCCTACATCTCGCAGCATTTCGGCCTTCCGAAGAACCTCGTCCGGCAAATAGATTTCTCGGTTGTTCAGTAGCTTTGGATCGACAAAAGGATAGGCGGCTTCATTGGGTGTGGGATAGAGGACTTCATTCGCGATCTCAGCGGAAACGCGCGGTTCTAGCAAGTAGTTGATGAACGTGTGGGCCAGTTGCCGATTCTTTGCGCCCGCTGGAATGCAGAGACTGTCGAGTCCGAACAGGACGGCCTGTTTGGAAACCCGATAGGTTAGGGCAGGATTTTTCTCCGCAGCTCGGCACAGATCGCCACTGTAGCCGTAGCTCACCCCTACCCCAGCAGTTTCTTGACAACATTCCCTGAGACATCGGTTAAGCGGAAGTCCCGGCCTTGGAACCTGTAGGTGAGTTTAGTGTGATCGAGGCCCATCAAATGCAAGAGGGTGGCGTGCAGATCATGGACATCCATAGGGGCCTCAACCACGTTGTATCCCAGCTCGTCGGTCTGGCCGATCGTGATCCCACCCTTGATGCCGCCGCCGGCCAGCCACATGCTGAACGCTCTGGGGTGGTGATCGCGCCCCAGGAACTTCGACCGGTTGCGTTCTTCGTTCATCGGAGTTCGACCGAACTCGCCACCCCAGACCACCAGCGTGTTATCCAACATGCCTCTTTGTTTCAGGTCCTGGACCAGCGCGGAGGCGGCTCGATCGGTTTCGCGACACAAACTTGGCAGTCTCGTGACGATGTCGTTGTAGTTGTTGGTGCCATGATTGTCCCAGCCTCGGTGGAAGAGCTGAACGAAGCGAACGCCTCGCTCGACCAGCCGGCGAGCCAGCAGGCAGTTGTTGGCGAAAGAAGCCTTGCCCGGTTCAGTCCCATACATCTTATGAATCGCCTGCGGCTCCTTCGAAATATCCGTCAGCTCTGGAACGCTGGTCTGCATCCGGTAGGCCATCTCAAAAGAAGCAATGCGGGTGGTGATTTCTGAGTCACCTTGAGCTTGCAGGTGCAGCTCGTTGAGGCTCTTCAGCAAGTCCAGCGAGCGCCTGCGAGCCTCAGGCGACACTCCCTCCGGATTCGACAGGAACAACACAGGGTCTCCTTGAGAGCGAAACTGCACGCCTTGGTAAAACGTGGGGAGAAATCCGCTACCCCAGCAGGCTGTCCCCCCATCCGGCTGATTTTCGCCGGACAGCAGCACTACAAATCCGGGTAAGTTGCTCGCCTCGCTCCCAACCCCGTAAGTCAACCACGAGCCAAGGCTGGGCCGGCCCACAAGTTGATGGCCCGTGTTTATAAAGATTTGTGCCGGAGCATGGTTGAACTGAGTGGTGCTGACGGATCGAACAATGGCAATGTCATCGGCGATTTCGCCCAGGCTTGGCAGGAGCTCTGAGATTTCAGCCCCGGACCGCCCCCACTTCGAGAACTTATAGGGCGATCCCAAAAGCTTCGGCACCCCCTTGATGAAGGCAAAGCGTTCTCCCTTGACCATCGACTCCGGAATGTGTTGTCCGTCCAATTCCTGGAGCTTGGGTTTGTAATCCAGAAGATCCACCTGCGATGGGGCCCCGGCCATGAAGAGGTAGATGATGTTCTTGGCCCTGGCCTTAAAATGCGGAGGCTTGGGCAGCATGGGGTTCACGGCGCTGGCTGGTGGGGTGGAAGGCAGATCGTTGCCAAAAGTAGAGCGGTTGATCAGAGTTGTCAGAGCCGCGGCGCCAATGCCAAAACCCGCTTGCCTGAAGAAATGGCGCCGCGTTACTGCCTTTAAGACGTCTTGTATCTCATTTGCTGCCGGCTCTTTCATGGCTCATTCCTTTGTTATAGTTTCATCCAGGTTCAGCAGCACATTCGAAACCATCGTCCAGGCGGCCAGTTCCGGTGGGTCTGGGGTTGACTTCTCTGACTGAACGCCTGCCCGCGCTACTTCCGCGTCGCTTTGAACTCCCACGAGTTCCTGCTTGTAGTAATCCAGGAGCCGGCCGAGTTCTTCCTTGTTAGGATGTCGCGAGACACAGAGGCGGAAGCCATAGATAGCGCGTGAGGAAGGATCAGGTCCGGCCTCCTTCATCATCCGCTTTGCCAAGGCCTTGGCGGCCTCAAAGAACGCCGGATCATTGAGCGTGGTCAAAGCTTGCAACGGCGTATTGGTGCGGGGCCGCCTGACGGTGCAGAACTCGCGGCTGGGAGCATCAAAGTTAACCAAGCTGGGATAGGCCGCCGTCCGCCGGACAAAAGTGTACAGGCCGCGACGGTAGCGATCTTCGCCTTCGCTCATTACCCATTTGTCATCGCTGTAGGGCCGGTCCCAAACTCCTTCGGGCTGGTACGGGAACACGCTCGGACCACCCATCTTGCGCGACAGCAGGCCACTGGCTGCAAGCGTGATGTCACGCACCATCTCCGCCTCGACGCGGAAACGAGGACCCCGAGCCAACCATCGATTATACGGATCGCGCGCCTCGAGTCCCGGCGCCACCCGCGAGGACTGCTGGTAGGTGGCTGAAGTCACTATCAGCCGTTTGATGGCTTTCATGTCCCAGCTTTGCCCCATGAATTCCGTCGCCAGCCAGTCCAGAAGTGCAGGATGCGTGGGGCGCTGGCCTTGAGCGCCAAAATCCTCGCTGGTTTCCACCAGGCCTCGACCGAAGAAGGCCTCCCAATCCCGGTTTACTGTGACGCGGGCCGTGAGCGGATTGTCTTCGCTAACCAGCCAACGCGCCAGACCCAGCCGATTCGGCATCTGGTCTTCCGTCAGACGATTAAGCACGGATGGAACGCCGGCGTAGACCTTCTCGCCCTTGCTCAGGAAGCTACCCCGAACGCGCAGATCCGTCGAGGGCCGCTCGAATGAGTTCCGCTCCTGCAGCACCATCGCCGTGACGATGCCTAACTTGTCGAAAGACTTCTTCAGTTCGCCGAGGCGATCTCGCGCCGGCTGGAGCAACACAGAGACTGAGCGATAAACAGTCGCGAGAGCATTCATCTGCTCCAGGCTTCGCTGCGCGATGGGAAGGTCCAGCACAGGCCGTAGCCGTGCTGGCAGCTCCACGGCCCTCTTGGGCGTCGCGATGGAGGTAACAGAAAGGCGGAAACGTCCGATGTTTCGAGAGGCGCGGCGCATCTCATGCTTCAAGCGAACGGTCATGAGTGTTCCTGGTTCAAAACCAAAGGGCTTTTCAGGAATGAGTACGAGTTGCCGCCGGGGCACGGCATCCGCTTGAGAAACATCGATGGCCCATCCGGTTCTCCGGGTATCTTTGCTCACCAGATTCTCCGCGCGATAGCCTGCCTGAGATTCGTCGGCTACGGCTTCTTTGAACACGATCTTCTGAACAGGTTCCGGCTTGCCAGCCGGCGCCGCCTCCACTTCCACATCGCTCAGGAAGAAGTTGCCTTCAGGATCGCGACCAGGGCCTCCTTGCGGGAGACTGGGGTCACTGAGCACCTCGAGGCGAACCGCTGTGATGCCAGTCCGGTCGGTTCGCGCTTCAATGATATAGGTATCTGCCTCCGGATTCTTCCCGCCGACGAGGAGGGATTGGTCCTCGCGTAGAGTCAGTGTGGCGCCTCCCGCCGACAAGTAACGGTTGAGGCGAAGAGTGATCCAGTTGGAGTCCAGGTTCTTCATCTCCGCTTCCCAGCCGGCTTGCGCGACTTGCAGTTCCGGAGTCGGGGTATCCAGCACAGTCTGAAGTTTGGCCATCTCGGCCTTTATCTCTTTGCTCTTCGCTTCCTGTTCTGGTGTCGGCAGCTCGATCTCAGGCTCGTCCACCCATCCTTCCGCCGGTCCGGGTTTAAAGATGCTGTACTCGGAGTTGTCGAAGAAAGCCAAAAATCTGTAATAGTCTTTTTGGGGGAAGGGGTCGAACTTGTGGTTGTGACATTGCGCGCAAGCCAGTGTAGTGGCTAGCCATACATCAGCCGTCGTGTTTACTCGGTCGACAAGGGAATACCAGCGGTATTCCTCGTGGTCTATCCCGCCTTCCTTGTTGAGCATGGTATTGCGGTGGAAACCGGTCGCTATTTTCTGCGCGGTAGTGACATTTGGCAGCATATCCCCGGCAAGCTGTTCGATGGTGAATTGTTTGAACGACATGTTCTGGTTCAGTGCCTGCATAACCCAGTCGCGGAACTTCCAGGCGGTGCGGCGGCGGTCCTCTTCGTAGCCGTGAGTGTCGGCATATCGCGCCAGGTCCAGCCAGGAACGGGCCCAGCGCTCGCCGTAATGGGGAGAAGCCAGCAGCCGGTCAACTACCTTCTCGTAAGCGTTGGGACTGTTATCCGCCAGGAAGGCTTCCACTTCCTCTATAGTTGGAGGGAGGCCAATCAGGTCCAGGCTGACGCGCCGGATCAGCGTCTCTTTGCCGACCTCTGGAGCAGGCAACATCTCTTCCTTTTCGAGTCGGGCGAGAACGAAATAGTCAATCGGATTGCGGCACCAGGCTGGGTTTTTGACCTTCGGCACTTCAGGACGTACGGGCTTGACATAAGCCCAGTGCTTCGCCGGCTTGGCCTCTGTAATCGCCTCGACAGAGTCCGCACCAGGCGCGCCAGCGTCGATCCAGTGGCGAACGAGAGCAGTTTGCTCAGGTGAAAGCGGCGGGCTTTTATAAGGCATCTGTGGACGGTCGAGGCCCAGCATTCGACGCACTAGAGGACTCTTTTCACTGTTTCCGGGGACGATGACATTTCCCGAAGCGCTCCCCTTCAGTGCTGCTGCCAACGAATCCAGGCGTAATTCATTCTGCTGAACAAATTCCCCATGACATTGGACGCAGCGCTGCGCAAAGAGTGCACTGATCTTGGCAGTAATCTCTCCAGACTCGCTAAGCCGGGGACTCCCGATTGCCTTTGTCGTCTCCTTCGGAGGGTTCGCTGCTACCTCGAGTGTGACCTGAGCACCGCTTGCAGAAAACGATCCTTGGTCGATCCAGGCACGAATGTTGTCAATCTGGGTTCGAGAGAGCGGATCATCGCCCTGAGGCATCCTCGGGGCGTCGCCCAGGCCCAGCAGTCGCTGCACCAGGATACTGTCACTGCTGTTACCGGCAATCACGACTTGCCCGGAGGCGCCTCCCTGCAATACTCCGGCTTCAGAGTCCAGGCGAAGACTTCCTTGCGGCTTGTCCGCGCCGTGGCAGGCGATACAAGCAGCTCGGAAGATGGGGACGATGTCCCGATTGAAGTCGACCTTCTGCGCGGATGCCTTGGCCTTCGTTCCGGCGGGCGCGGGTTTGTCAGCTCTGGCCGCACTGCTTGCGATGATGCAGGATACTATCAGGAAGACCCAGCCCAGGGTAGCACGTGATCCCTTAGAACTCATCGTGTTCCAGTAGAAGATAGTTCTCACGTCTCCCACCTCTCTACGTGACATCCCGTTTCATTTTGTGGTTGGCTCCGGGTGCGATTGAGAATGGCGTACAGTTTTCTGGGGTTTTGATGCCCCGAAGCGGTGCGCCTTTCCAGCAAGCCGGAGGCTTGCTAGCCATTAGCCAGGGGTGGAGCGTGAACGCTCCACCCCTGGCCTGCATCAGGAGAGAAGCATGACCCCGCAGGGGTCGCAGCGCCGTCGGCATCGAT
>JAKEER010000350.1 GCA_022616615.1 Acidobacteriota bacterium | reverse complement strand
GCCAGAAGCCGACTCTTCGGCGCCATACACCCAGTTGAATGGCACGACTCCAAAATGCCGCCGAACCACCGTCATGATCTCTTCCAGGGATTGCCGGCGGCGGGAAAGGGTCTTGTTGCTGGAGTGCATGCGCGACGAGGCCAGAACCTGCGAGATATGCTTAAACTTCCACCGCGGATTTTCCTGTTGCAGCATTCCAAAACGTATCCACAAATCCAGGTCCATGGCGTACTGCAATCCTGTGTTAACACCGCCCGCAGCCTCCAGCAAAGAACGCCGGAAGAAACAGGCGGGCTGGCAAATGAAGCAATGATAGGCTAGAACCGCAAGATCAAACTCGCGAGTCGGGTAGTCCTCCAGAAAGTTGCCGTCTTCGTCGACGTGGTGAGCTTTGCCGTAAAGCAGCATCAGTGCAGGGTCTGCAGAAAACTGCCGGACGACTTCGTTCAAAGCACCCGGGCAGTAAACATCATCGGCGTTCAGCCAGCCCAGGATTTCTCCTTGGGAGCGCTGAAATCCCTTGTTAACTGCGTCGGCTTGCCCGGAATCCGGTTCCGACACCCAGCGCAGCCTGGAATCGTACCGCCTTAGCAAGTCGACAGAGCCGTCTTGCGAACTTCCGTCTACAACCCAATACTCCAGCGAATCACATTCTTGTTGGAGAACACTTTCGACCGTAGGCTCTAGGAACCGAGCTTGATTTAGCGACGGAGTAATTATGGAAACGTAAGAATTCATCAGGTCTCGGGACGGAAAGCACAACGCTCAAGGGTGAACTTCAGAAGCACGTTCAAGCTTTCATCGATGCTGAGGTCTGCAGTTCGGATAGTCAAGTCGGGCGCTGGAGGTGGCTCGTACGGATCCGTGATTCCCGTGAACGCTGGAATGAGTCCTTCTCGGGCCTTGCGATACAGGCCTTTGGGATCACGCTGCTCACAAATGTCCAGGGGACATTCCAGGTAGACCTCATAGAACTGGTCCTTGCGAAACAAACTTCGCACCTTTGCGCGATCCGCAAAATAGGGTGAGATGAAAGCCGCAATAACAATCAGTCCTGCATCGACGAGCAGGCGCGCCACCTCCCCGGCTCGACGAATATTCTCTGCCCTATCCCGAGCTGTGAACCGCAGGTCGGAGCAAAGCCCGCTTCGCAGCCGGTCTCCATCCAGGAGAAAGCAGGGAAACCTTCGCTTTTTCAGTTCAGCTTGGAGCAAACTTGCCAGGGTCGTCTTTCCGCAAGCCGGAAGGCCGGTCAACCAAACCACAAGCGAATGATCCCGCTGATCTCCCAGATTTCTGTTCGTCGAACTCCTGTTCATTCAGGCCCCAGTCTGAAGCACTCCGCAGCGGTATTTTGAATGCTAATCCTGGGTCAAATCGCCGACTCACGGCAGAAGCTGCGCCGAGCAAAACCAGATAATTCGGGCGATTTCCGTCAAGCCAGCTTTGTCAGGCTCTTTTTGATGATTTGCCAGGGGTTTAGGAGCGAATATCCAAGCCGGTATTCACGCGACTGCCGCAGCCGCAAGATCTGCTCGTGTTGCTGGTTTATCAATTCCAAACGGGAGGCGCAAACATCCTGGAGCCGGTGGATTTCCGCTTCCTTCTCGTGGATTTCTGCTTCCTTCTCCTTGTTCTCTTGAACCACCTGATCGTAATCTCTAGACTTATCCAGTACTGTCAGCCAATCAATCGAATTCTCCCGGGCGTATGCCTGAACCGTGTTCACCACCGCTTTTGGGTAACACAGAAAAACATCGTTAAGAACCATCATCTCGTGAATCTGGCTCAAGCCTCGAAGCTCTCGGACTAATTCATCAAAAGACGGCCAATGGCTGCTTTCATGAGGATGTGGCGGAGGACACAAAAACAAGCGGGCGTCGTCGATCATCAGAACGCTCTTTGCATTCAGGGACCGAATGGCTCTCAGTTCTTCCATCAGCGGGCACTGGGAGACGTCTCCGGCGGTCTGTTGAGCAACACACCAGTGCGCATCTAGCCAATAAAGGACCGCCTGGTCTTTAAGTCGTGGCACGAGCTGCTTGAGCCAGTCCGGCGAGTGCCCGCGGCTCACGCATACGGCCGGGTCATGTAGGAAGCGCTGCCGGGAAATTTCGAAGTACTTCTCTGACAGTTCCACGGTATAGAGCGTTTCAAACAATTGGCGCAGCTGGGCCACAGTATCTCCCTCGAACGTACCCGTTTCGACCAGCACCTCGAGAGGCAAATGACGCTTCAATTCCTTAATGAGCTGTGTATCGACGGAAAAATGAACTGCGCCCATTCGCTTTTCTTTCTGCGGAAAGCGGCCCGATCTCGACCAGGACCTCACTCACCTTTCAGCCACTCCTGAGTGGCTTCAAAACGGTGGATCAACTCCAACTGCTCGTCGCTGGTGGTTTCCACGCACTCTGAGCAGCGCCGTCAGGGGAGTTCCAGCCAAAGAATCTATTTTGCCTGCGGAGGCAACCAAATCGTTTCGACGACAAAGCGTGGTAGGGTCTCGAAAGCTCTCTCAAAGCTAGTTACGGGCGTCACCGATACCAAATCGGGACAGAGGGGAAGTTCATAAGGTTCGCTTCCGCGCGTGAGACCTTACCCACAAGATGCCGCCGACAAGATCGCAGCAGCAGATTCCGCGGGAAAAGAGTTCAGCTTGAGCGACTGGACTAGCGTGGGGCTACCGGGCACAGGCAGACCAGTCAACCAGATTATGAATGCTCGATGTCGATTATTCCCGTTGTTGGCAAAGAATGCCGCTTCCTTCGATGGAAGAGCTTCGGGAGTTGTTGTCCACAGATCCAGATGACCTCGCCGTGAAGCTTGTGCCCGGTCAGCGGGCGTCGACAGACCACTCGAAGGGCAGATAGCCAAATCGTCTCATCGCCTCGCCGTGAATGGACCAAAAGAGTTCCTGCAATTCCGCAGTCATCTCGGTTTTCCACGCCCCTGATTGACCCTTGCGAAAGAATTCTGGTATTGCGCGCTTCAGCTCTTCAAACTCTGGCATGGTCCCTGAGACATTGGGCAAGAGGATCTCGATGTTCTCGAAGGCAGCTAACACGGTCTCAACTGGACGATCCAACAGGTCTTGATAGCGCACGATTGATGTGGGAGCAGTTCTCTCGCTCCAAGTCATCACGTGCCTCGACCATCCACCAAAATGATCCTGGCTCCGAATTAGCAGCTCCAGGCTTTGGTGAAACGAAAGTCCTGAGTGATGGGCTGATTCGTAAGTACGTGCAAAATGAGCGTATGAAACTAGGGCGTCGCGGCCATCACGCAGGACGTAAACCGCTGGGTTCCCGTCATCAGCCGAAGCGATTTCGTGAGTCTTCACAAAATGAACCTGAAGGCTGGCTTGCAGCTCCGCAAGCGAGCCAGATGGCTCCACGTCTCCAATCAGACGGTTCATCTCATCATAGATATGATTAACACCCTCCTTCGGTCCAGAATAAATCGTCGATGTAGAAAGACCAAAGACCGAATTAAGAATAATGCGCAGAAGCGTATTTCCGCAGCGTGGAAACGAGGCCAACCAAACAATCATAAGATCTTCACTCCAACGGTGGCTGGCAAAGCAAAATCCTGAGAAAGTGGTCCAACTTATCCTTTCCTCTTTCCAGAGAGCTTCTTCACCTCAGCGTCAAGAATTTTGATCACTTTGAGCCTTTCCGCAGCCGTCGCATTCAGCCGATGAATCAAGTCCAGCCGCTCATCGCAAGCCGCCTGCAACAATCTGTTCTGCGCTAAGAGGTAGCTAGAATCGGTGCGCACGTAATTTCGTTGCTTTTCTGCCGCACCCATCAGACTCCCATGCTTCTCCGCCGGTACGAACAACAAGTCGGCGAACGCCCAAAGCCCTTCTGAAGTCGAATGAGGCTCAAGAACCGCTGCCAGCAGATAGTGGTTGTCTTTCATGAACTCAAAAATCTCGTAGTAGGAACTCTGCGCGTCATAAAGCGCAACAAATATGGCTTCAATGAGGATGACCGGACGATGAGCCGCTACGACTTCTCTCGCGCCTTGGAGGACTCTGAGATCGTTCCCTTGCGTGTCGACCTTTAGCAGGCCGATGGGTGGCAGACCGCTCTGGCTCTCCAGAAACCTATCGAGGGTCTCCACGCGCTTCACAGTCGTCTTTGGATCTGAACCTGGCGTTTTGAAACCGAGTAGACTGTTCGTCGCTGACTCAGCGACCATGTAGAACTCTGTTTCGCCGCTTTCACTGCTAAGCGCGAGATTGAAGATGTGCACGGAAGCCTTCGGGCAGAATCGCTTCTGCAAAGCCTGAAAACTGAGGTCTGTCGGTTCAAAAAGCAAGCCCGTGGCAGAAGGAAAATCTTCCAAGACACGCTCTGAAAAATCTCCTAAGTAGGCGCCCACGTCGACAAAGGTAAAATCTGTCCTGGGCAAGCAAAGCCGAATGATCTCAGGCAAGCGACCTAGCCACCGAGAAAGAGGCGAATTCATCCGAAGAAGCTCGGCACATTTTTGGTACAGGGCAGTTTGCTCTCCTCGAAAGAAAAAAGCGTTGCCCCACGAATCCGGAGGGACCCAAGCAACAGAATTCCGACATTCTATTTCTTCGTCTCGCCGGCAGAGAACGATGAAAGTCCTGTAGCCCTGTGTCTCCAGTAACCTTGCGATTTCGGCCAGAGGCGACGGACTCTTCCCGAGCGGATGCTCGTCGCCCCAGAACTCCACGCTAATGACATCCGCTTCTACGAGACTCGCTCCCTGAAGAACTGCTAAATCGTGCCCTTCGGTGTCGATCTTGAGAAGTCCGATCCTGCTTGGCAAACGTCCAGTTCGAACCAGATCATCCAGCGCAACAGTCTGGATTCTGATCGAACTCCCCTTGCGATGGTAGTTGTCGACTCCGATCCGCTCGAGGCTGTGATAGTACTCATGCAGTTCTCCATCTCTTTTCAACGCGAGATGAAGATCTTTGTAACCCGAAGAGTTGCTGACAGCTTCTGAATGAATCGTCAAGTTTTGATGGCAGGGAAACCTCTCCTTCATTTTGTTGCGATTGGCCTCGATGGGTTCAAACGCATCCACGGTCCAGCCGGCATGCACGAAAGGCTTGAGCATGTCTCCCTGATGCGCACCAACATCAATCAGATGGTGGTTGCTGATAGCCCGTGCGAACAACTCAAAAAGTCGCAGTTCTAAGGACTGTAGGTGCTCGATTCGACTTGCAGACTTCATCTCAAAGTGCCGGGGCGTCCCGCTTCGGGGGAGGGCCAATTACATCCAATCCAAACGCCTCTTCGGGATCACAGATCTTGCCAGACACAGGGATACCGAACATCCCAAGGAAAGGCGCCCGATGATTTTCATAGTCCCAGGAAACAGCAAGTGGTCCCAGCCAAGGGGTTCCGTCGACGACAAAGCCCTGATTGGCCGAAGCACCGGACTGGGCGAGAATAACACGAAAGGTATAGAGGCCTGCCTCAATCATTACTGACATCTTGAATTTGAAGAAGGAGACTTCATCGGTTGGTGGCTTTCGCACAGTCAAACCCAAAGTATAGGAACCAAAAGAACTGACAATCTGGTCATAGCGGTTCTTGACCGCCACACTGACATCGATCGGCGCCGCCGAAAGATGTTCGATCATCACCCACAGAAGCAGTTCCTGTCCCATTGTGACGTTGGAAGTAGGGTGCCGCTGCTCGTCTAGCAAAGCCACTCCCAGAATGCGCGCGTCTTTCTTGCCGGCATTGTCGGAAGATTCACCCGTCCAGCAGGCCAGCGGGTTAAATTTCTCAACTGCTTGCGATTTTCCGAAGGCGCTCGCAGTGGCCGATATTCTTGAATTGACTAGCCTCTTACGTCCGTCCTCTTGAAAATAAAGCTGGATGGCCTGCGTCGAGTTCCCAAAATAAGCCAGTTCCCCTTTCCGCAAATAAACGACTTGCTGGCAGAGGTCTCGAACGACAGCCATGTCATGCGACACAAAAAGCAGAGTCGTTCCCTTCTCGCGCAGCTCACGCATTCGTCTGGCACACTTCTGTTGAAAAAAGAAGTCGCCCACGCTGAGAGCTTCATCGATGATCAGGATTTCCGGCTCGATTGCTGTCTGAACCGCGAATGCCAACCGAATAACCATGCCGCTGGAATATGTCTTGACTGGCTGATCGATGAAATCTCCGATCTCCGCGAAACTGGCAATCTCGTCAAACCGGGCATCTGTCTGCTTCTTTGTCATCCCCAGGAGAGAAGCATTGAGATAGACGTTCTCTCGTCCAGTGAATTCCGGATTGAATCCGCTGCCTAGTTCCAGCAGGGCCGCTACCCGCCCCTGGACCTTCACCTCGCCCCAAGTCGGTGATAGAGTCCCGGCCAGAATCTGCAGCAGCGTACTCTTGCCGCTGCCATTGCGGCCGATGATGCCCAGCGCCTCCCGGCGGTAAACTTCAAAGGAAACATCCCGCAAGGCGCAGAAGTCGCGGCCATAGCTTTTGCCGAATCGCGCGAAAAGCATTTGTCTGAGCCGGTCTTCAGGTCGGTCATAGATGCGATATACCTTGCCGACCTTACGCACGGAAATGGCAATCTCGCGCTCAAGTCCAGACATCTAGATCACGTCCGCAAAACCCTTCTTCGTCTTCATAAACCAGGCATAGCCCAGGAGCAACACTGCGCCGGACGCCAGCAACCAGGCTGTCAGCTCAGCCCACTCGGGAGTCGTTCCCCACAGAACCACGCGCCGGAAATTATTCACGGCAGATGTCAGAGGATTAATTCTGATCCACGGTCGCAACGACTGCGGCACCACGTCAAGCGAATAAAAAATCGGTGTCATGAAAAACAGAATCTGGACAGCCAGCGACACCAGATGCCGAATGTCACGAAGGAAAACGCCCAGACCAGCCAGGAACCAAGTCAGCCCCAGGCTCAGAAACACCAGTGGCAGTATGACGATGGGCAGAAGCGTCAAGGTGACCGAAAATCTCTGGCGTGTTAGCAGCACGCCCGCACTCAAAACTGTAAGGCTGACTAAGGCATGAAAGAGGGCGGAACCCAAAACGCTGACCGGCAAAACCTCCAGCGGAAAGACGACCTTCTTGACGTAGTTGGGAACTTCCACAATCAGGCCGGCTGCCCGGTTGACACACTCGCCGAAGATGTTAAAGGCAATCAACCCGCAAAAGATGATTAAAGCCGATTCTCTCAGGTCCTCGGGGTTGGCGCCGCTCCAGCGCGATCGAAAGATCACACCGAACACGAGCGTATACGTCGCCAGAAGAAGCAGCGGCTGGGCAAACGACCAGAACAAACCCAGGGACGATCCCTTGTACCGCCCCTCTATCTCGCGCACTGTAAACTGCCAGATCAAGTCTCTGTGTTGCCACAAGCCGAAAACCAGAGCAAGGGGGTTCAAATATGGAAAGATACTCGGCAAGATCCTTCGGGAAGATGACTGGATGGCCGTCACGTTTGGTGGGAAACTACAGGACCCGAGTGCGTAGGTCGCATAGAAAAAGCTGTTCTTGTCAATCCGGTATCATCCGTTGAGCGGCTTATCCCTGCTCCTCAGACCGGTCGAACCGCAACTGGGCAATCTGTTCGGAAATCAGCCCCAGAAGAAAAAAGAGAAACGAAGCGATGAAACAAAGCACCGACATGTTCGTCAGCCGATGGGTTGTGTAGTAAGTGTAGGCATAATTGCTGGCGCCAGAGGCAAGGAAAAGCAGACTGAACGGCAGAAAGATTTTCAGCGGCGAAAAGAAGGTGGCAATCTTGAAGATGATCAGCAAAAAACGCACGCCGTCTCTCACCGGTTTGATCTTGCTCTTGCTCTTCCGCTCGGCAGCGACAATCGGCTCGTAGCTGAGGCTGTGCCCGGCCCGCAGCAGCGAAAGCGTCAAGGTGGTCGGATAGGAGAACGTGTTGGGCAACAGGTAGGTGAATCGCTTCAGCACGCTGGCTTTGATGGCCCGGAACCCGGAAGTCAAATCGCGAATGAAGAAATGCGCCACGTAGGTTGCAAATAAATTGTAGAAATTGTTGGCAAGCATGCGGTGCGGTTCGTGCGACCCATTGTTGCGAGCACCCACCACCATGTCGTAGGGGCCGATCTGCTCAATGAGCTTCGGGATATCCGCCGGGTCGTGCTGTCCGTCGCCGTCCATCATCAGGATGATCTCGCCGCAGGCGTGGCGGATACCGGTCTTAATGGCCGCGCCGTTTCCAATGTTGTAGGGATGCGCGATTGCCTTGACCTCCAAGGGCTCAAGGCGCTCGAGTGTGTGATCGGTCGAACCGTCATCGATGATGACAACCTCCCAAGGCCTGCCGAGTTCCCTCAGAACCCGGATGACCCGCTCGATGAGACCCCCAATGGCATCCTCTTCATTGTGCACCGGAATAATGACGCTGACACTGGCGCCGCGGTAGTCGTCGTAAAACAGCCTGCGCGGACGTTCTTCAACTGCGGGAATGGGCAGAGGGGAATCGATCTTCAAATCGCTTGTTGGGGGTGTCAAATTCTGCTACCGTGAACAGGCATTGTGGACGCTAGTTTTCAGCCTGCGAGAGGGTGATTGTAATCCGCCTAAATGCGGAGGGTCAACTCTTTATCCAGGATCCGTCTCTTTATCCGGGTTCACCCGATTGAGACGGATTGCTGACGGGAGAAGCCCAGTTTCCCCACGTTTCAAAACCAAGAAATGCTTTCCAAAATACAACTCATTATCTTAACGCTTGTTTCCTTGGTTTGTTTCGTGCCGCAGGCAGGCGGGCAGCAGGCCACCATCACCCAGCCGGCACCGTATTTCATTCTGCCCACCTGGGACGGAAACACACTGCGTTCTTCAAGCCTCAAGGGCAAGGTTGTGTTGCTCGAGTTCTTTCAAACTTGGTGCCCCGATTGTCAGAAGAGCGGCGTAGAGCTGGAGAAACTCTACAACAAGTATAGGGAACGCGGGCTGGTTGTGGTGGGAATCTCCCACGACAAAGAGAAGGCCACGGTTGTCGCGCCGTACTTAAAAAAATACGGCCTCACCTACCCCGTGCTGCTGGGCGATCTCTCTGTCGCTGTCAACTACCTTGGCATTACGCCGCAACAGCCGAAGTTCAACATCCCCTACATTGTTCTGATCGACCGCCAAGGGAACATCGCCGGACGATTCCAGGAAGGTCACCAAAAGGAAGCCACGGATATCCAACTCCTGGAGGAACGGATCAAGAAGCTGCTTTAGCAGGATGCTGCGACACTCTACCTCTGCTAGCCAGCCGCCCTTCAGTCATTCCCGCGAAAGCGGGAATCTAGAGATGGGACATCTTTGCGTGTCTTTCGCACGGCTTTTCGGTTGTCCCACGGGGTATGTAGAGCCGTAACCAAACAAGCGTTTCGCTGGCGGAACGCACTGACTCGACACGAAGCGTGTGTTTGACGCGGCCACCCTGGGAGCGCGGGCGTCCCGCCCGCAATCGTGGCCGCAGGCCATTGGAGCGGCCTCCGGCCCCTCCGGGGCGGGCGGGACGCCCGCGCTCCCAGGGTGGCTTCGCCACTCATTGCGACGAACAGCCTTGTGAACAACCGACCACCTGAAAAACGAATTCAAGCTAGTTCTTCTGCCCCGGCAGAGTCTTGGCCGCTGGCGCGCCGGTTCCGAAGTACGCCTCATCAATCTTTACGGCACTGCGCGCCTTCATCTCCTGGTAGAACGCCTCAGCTTTCTGCTGGCGGATGCCGTTATCCACTTCCTGCCGCACTTCTTCGAGTTTAGGCGACTTGCGTTCTTCCACCTTGAACAGCTCAAATCCGAACGGTGTCTGGAGGACCTGGCTGGTTTCCCCGGCCTTCAAGGCAAAGATTGTGTCCAGCATGGGTGGTGTCAACAAGACCCGGGGATCCTGGTTTACCCGGCGCACGTAGCCCAGGTCCCCGCCTTTGCCAGAGGTCATCGCATCGTCTGAAAACTTGGCCGCCATTTCTTCGAAGTCTGCACCCTCTATAACTTTCTTTCTGATGTCCTCGGCCTTGGCCTTCGCCTGTTCATCGGAGGGAAGCTGGTCGGAAGGCTTACCGTCCGAATAGAACTGATTGGTCGAGGCAGAGCGAACCACGAGACGGCGGACTTTGGCTTGTTCGAATGATTTCAGATTGTCAGCCAGGAATTTCTGCGCCTCTTCGTCCGAAACCCTGATCTCTTTCACCAGCTCTGCCTGAACTTCTTTGGACAACAGGCTTTCTCGGAAGAGACTCAAACTGCGCTTTACATCTTCGCGCTCCTGCAGGCCGCGCTTTTCGGCCTCCCGAACGAAGAGTTTGGTTCTGACGAGAAAGTCTGCGAGCTGGAGGCGCCCGGATGGGCTGGAAAAAAACTTCCTGTTCTGCGGCGGCAAACTCGCGACAATTCTTTCCACCTCCCCGGCCGTGAGTTTCAAATCGCCGATGGTGATCACCACGGCATGCGGCGAAGTCGTTGTTTGAGCCAAAGGTTCCTGCGGTAAAAATGGCAGCAGAAAAAGGCAACCAAAGGCCGCAAACACGATCTTGCGATAGCTAGAACGAAACAAGAGATTCTCCTTCCATTTGGGAAAATTATATCGATCCAACGCGATCCACTATAATCCTTCGGCTTGAAAATTGAAACCGTCATCAGGCCAAGGGCACCTGAGCTTCAGCATCGTTGCGTCGTCCGTGCGCCCTCTGATCTGCTTCTCGCGCTTCCCGATATTCATTCCGGCAGCGCACCGGAGCTGCGCAGAGACAGGACGAACGGGCCTTCAGCCGCTCCCGAGGACATTAGGCTGCGATCTTCTAATCCACCGCACACCGCGCCAAGCGCTGTGCGCGCTTCTGTGAAAGTAACCCATGATGGAGCGCAGACCTGCTGCTTTTCAAGGAGGTCTGCGGCTTGGGGATGACTCGGAGACGAAAAACCGCAGACCGCGAAAAGCGCGGTCTGCGCGGCAATGAGGGAGACCCGGCTTTAGGGATCCGTCATCAGCACATGGACATGACGCGTGGTGGGCTGCCGGTTCGGGCGATACGGCGAGCCCATCCTGGCAGTTGTGAAACCCTCTTCGGGCAGCAGCCGGCGTGCCCGGCTCACTGGCACATTCCCGGCGAGGCCTGGGCGATCTTATTCGCGCCAGCGTGTGCGGCCACCTTGTAACACTCGGCCAATGTCGGGTAGTTAAAAACGCTGTTCAGAAAATAGTCCAGCCCTCCCCCGAACGTGAGAACGGCTTGTCCGATGTGAACCAACTCGGCCGCTCCTTCGCCGATGATGTGGATGCCCAGCAATTGCCGGGTTTGGCGGTGGAACAAAAGTTTCAGCAGGCCGTGTTGGTCCCCGATAATATTGCCACGAGCGATTTCCCGATAACGCGCAATACCCACTTCATAAGGAATCCCCTGCTGGGTGAGCTGGTCCTCATTCTGGCCCACGTACGAAATCTCGGGAATGGTGTAGATGCCGTAAGGAAAGAGGTTGGGCACGCTGGTGAAGGGAACGCCAAAAGCATGGCAAATCGCCAGGCGCCCCTGCATCATGGAAACCGAAGCCAGGCTGGGAAAACCAATCACGTCGCCCGCGGCGTAAACATGGGGAACACTGGTCTGGTAGTGCTCGTTCACCTTGATGCGGCCGCGGTCGTCCGCCCGCAGCCCGGCCGCTTCCAGATTGAGAGTCTTCGTATTTCCTTGCCTGCCCACCGTGTAGAGCAGCGCTTGGGAATGAATCTCTTTCCGGCTTTTTAGTTCAGCGACGACCGTGCCTTCTCCCGTCTTCCGGACGCTGACCACTTCCTCGCGCAACCGCAGCGTGATGCCCATGTCGCGCATGTGGTAGCGAAGCGCTTCTATGATTTCCGCATCCAGGAAGTCCAGCATCTGGTCGCGGGCTTCCACCAGCGTGGTGCTGATACCGAGCGCCGCCGTCATACAGGCATACTCCACGCCAATGACGCCAGCCCCCACGATAGTGATTGATCTCGGAAGGCCCGAGACACACAGAAACATGTCAGAATCGACGATCGAAGTGCCATCCAAAGGAATTCGATCCGAATGAGCGGGCGAGGTGCCGGTGGCGATGACGACGAGATCTGTTGAGCACGCGTTTTTCTCAACGCCGTTGTCCACCAGCAGACGATGATCGTCCAGGAACGAGGCGGCACCGGTAAGCAGATCCACATGGTTCCGCTGCAATTGAGCGCGAAAAACCTCCGTCTCGGTCTTGATCACGTGGTTTGTGCGCAAGCGCAAGTCGTCCATCGTGATGTCGCGCTTGACCGCATAGCTCATCCCATAGACGGCTCTCTGCCGCAGTCCGGTTAGGTAAATAACGGCTTCGCGCAGAGTCTTGCTCGGGATGGTTCCTGTGTTGAGGCAGACACCGCCCAGGACTTGTTTCTTCTCGACGATGGCTACGCGTTTCCCAAGCTTTGCAGCCTGGATAGCCGCGTAATGCCCGGCGGGCCCGCTGCCGATGACGATTACTTCGTACTGTTTCGTGACAAAGCCAAGCCTGCCGCTACTTCAACCAGGCAATCTTGATTTCCTTTGCTAGCGCCTTGAATTCGGGGTCACCGGTGACGAGTTCGGCCTTCTTTTCCCTTGCCAGCGCGGCAGCGAAGGCGTCTGCATACGCTAGCCGATAAGCCGCCTTGAATATCGCGGCCTGGCGCACAAGGGAGAAATCGTCGCCAACACCGACAACGTCAATCGGCAGCGTCGCAATCTCCTGCGCTCTTTCCTCGGCTTCTGCCTGGGAGACCTTGCGCATCGTGCTGTAGTAGACCTCTCCCCAATTGACGACACTTAGATAGAGCCTGTGTTTTTCCCGCGCGGCCTGATCCAGAAGCTCTTCAACCGCACCCGCTTCCGGCTCGTCCTCGAAGAACGCCAGCAAAGCCCAACTGTCCAGGACCTTGGCGCCCATATTACTCCCGCTCGCGCTTTCGGTCCTCAATCAAAAACTGCAGGACACCCCTGCCTTTGAGCGAACCGCGCAAGCTACGGATGTAAGCCCGAGTGACCGGCTTGAGCAAGATGCCATCCCGCGTAGCCACGACAGCTGCCTTGGTGCCTTCTTCAATGCCATACTCCTTGCGCAGCCAAAGCGGAATGACGACCTGGCCCTTGGTCGTAAAAGTCACGGTAGAGCGCTTCTCAATAGGTTTCATGAACGTAAGTATGAGTTTTCAAACTCGGTAAGTCAACCCTGGCCTGGTAAGAATCCAATCACTGGACCCGAAACCGATACTTCCACAGAAACTTCATCAAGCTCGCCATGTGGCGCCGCTTCGCGAGCAGGGCGCCGGGCCGAGCGCTGTCGCGGCGATGCTGGTGGGTCATCACTGCCGCGGGATTGTAAATCACTTTCCAGCCGGACCGGCGCAGGCGCAAACATAAGTCGACATCTTCGAAATACAGAAAGAATCGTTCATCGAAAAGATTCGGCCCTGGCACTGCCCGTTTCCGCACGAGCATCGCAGCGCCTAGTCCCCAGTCGACCTCGGCCAGCGAAGCATGGTCCCAATCCTGCATCAGGTGACGCCGCACTGTGGGATGCGCCGCCAGCAGCCGTCTCCAGGGTCCTCGCCGCTTCCAGAGTGTGTGCCAAGTGTAGAACCGGCGGCAGGAGTATTGCAGACTGTCGTCGGGATTTCTCAACTGCGGCAGCGCGATGCCCGCTTCCGGATGCGACCGCATCGTTTCGAGCAGCGATTCAATTGAGCCAGGCCGGGCCAGCACATCCGGGTTTAGCAGGAGCAGAAACTCACCCTTCGATTGCCGGAAACCGATATTGGCCGCAACGCCGAAGCCGAGGTTCGAAGGGCTTTGAATGATCCGCGTGCCGGGCCGGTCGTGAAGCCGCAATGGAGAAAGATCCTCAGCTCCGTCATTATTGATCACCAGAATCTCGAACGCGCGCGCGCCGATCTGGCAGGAAAGCGCGTCCAGACAGCCGTTCAAAAGTTCGCCCGACCGATAATTGACAATGACCACCGAAAGATGGCTCATCGAAAAAGCTCGGCGTGCAGGTTTTCATAAGCTTGTGTGAAACCGTCGCAGCTAAACTCCGCTTCTACCTTGGCGCGACCCATGCGCCCCAAGGCAGCCCGGCGGACGGGATCGCGGAGCAGGGCAACCACGTGCTCGCTGAACTCTTGTGCTGTGCCCGCAACCATCAGCTCCTGCCCATGCACGAAAGGATAACCCTCCACCGAGCGGCGCGTCGCCACCACGGCCTTGCCCATCGCCAGCGCCTCGAGAATCTTTCCCCGCAAGCCGGCGCCACTGATGATGGGCGCCACGAAGACAGCATGCCGCTGCAGGTAGGGCCGCAAGTCGGGCACGAAATCAGCAAAGGTCACAACGTCTCTCTGGCTGTAGCCCCGCACCTCGGGTGGCGCGAAACGGCCGATGATCGTCATGGTGGCTTCGGGAACCGCCTCGCGCACCCGCGGCCAGATCCGGCGGAAGAAATAATGCAGCGCTTCGACGTTCGGGGGATGCTTGAAGTAACCCACAAAGACCAGGCTGCCGGGGATTTCCGGGCAGCCGGCGCAAGGCTGGAAGTACTGCGTGTCCACACCCGTGCGCGCCAGGCGCGGTTCGGGCACCTTCAGCCGCAGCTTCAAATAGCTCTGGTCCACCGTGGAGAGCGCCACCACACTCTTCACCTTGCGGCAGATGCGTTTCTCATAGGCCGCCATCATTTTCCATTTGATGAATCGAGAAACCCCTTGAGTGAAGCCAGGCGCGTTGCGAAAGCTCCTTTCACGAGCCAGGCTGAGCACTTCGTGGTGCGTCAACAGGCTGGGAAACTTTCGCAGATTGGGAATGAAGTTCAGGGTATGCAAATACTCGCACTGGATCACGTCAAAATCTTCCTTCTTCAATTGGTTCAGCACTTCCTTACGCATCAGCAGGCAGGCGTGGATTGCGGCCAATATCTTCGAAAACAGAAAGGAGCTTTTCAGTTCGTCGCTGTAGGGATACAGCGTCACCGTCTTTACTTCTTTGCAAAACTGTTTGAGGTGTTCTGCATGCGGCCTCTCGTCGTCGGTTTCCATGAAAGATAGCAACGTGATCTCGTGGTTTGTCGACAACCCTTGAATCAGATTGACCAAGATCCACGACCCATCAAAACCCAGTTTAGGCAAGCGTTTCGAGATCAGCAGAATCTTTCTGGGCGGTCTGCCCGCCTGTCCGTTCAGCGCATACTTATGACGGTACAGAAACCAGGTATCGATGGCAGCCAGGGTTTCCTCGTCGGAAAGCCGTGCCAGGCTACTGGCCGTCAAACGATTCCATAGAATGCGGGGCAGCTTGACGAACGCGCCCAAAAACGACTTGAGGATGGCAAACCTGCCGCGGCTTAGGTCCAGCAGGATGCGCAGCGGCAGTTGAACCAGGTGTTTGACAAAGAGGCGCGGCGAAGTGACGTTCTGCCAGAACAAAACGAAGAGGTTCCGCGAGATCAGATAGTTGATTTTGCGGTTGCCCAGCTTCGCGGCGTTGGTGCTGCGGTGCTTATGAACTACTTTGCTCGCCGCGCAGAACAGCACACGGTAGCCGGCCTTCCAGGCGCGGTAGGACAAGTCCGCATCTTCGACGTAACCCGGATAATAGATTTCGTTGAAGCCACCCAACTCGAGGAACTTCTCACGATGGTAGGCGCTCGAGCCCCCTCCCGCATAAAAGACCGGAACGTAACCCCGCCGTTCATCCCGCTCGCTGGGTTGGGTGTGTCCGACGTGGACGCAGCCAAAGACCAGTGTTCCAAAAGTCTTTCCGGTCTCTTCGCGCGTCTTCGATTGGTCGTAATTAAAGATCTGCGAGGTGACGGCAAAAATATCGGGCTGGCTGAACCCTCGCAGCAGGGGGGCAAGGAACCCGGGTTCGACGATCACGTCGTTGTTCAGCAGCACGACAACTTCATTGCGCGCGCATTTCACGCCGATGTTGTTGCCACGGCAAAAGCGGTAATTACGGTCGAGCTCGATCAGGCGAATCTGAGGATAGTTCGTGCGCACGTGGTCCTGGGTTCCATCGGTGCTGCCGTTGTCTACCAGGATGATCTCATGCTCGCCGCCCTCGACTTCGACGGCCTTGATCACGGCATCCAGACATTCGCCCAGCAATTCTTTCTTATTCCAAGAAAGGATGATGATGGAGGCCTTCAGCGACCTCGCCCCAATTGACAGGGAGATTGTCGCTCGCTTCCGGTGGGAGTCGATCAGCTGATCGTAGAAGTCGGTAACCTGCTTCACAAGATACTTCTTGTGAAAGTGGTGAAGAACCAGCAACCGGCCTTGTTGCCCCATTCGGCGGCGCTGCCCGAAATCGCTGAGCAGCGTGATGACCGCGCTGGCGATGGCCCTCGAATCGGCAGGAGGAATCAGCAACCCGGTCATTTCATGCAAGACAGCTTCGGGCGTGCCACTCACCCGGGTGGCAACTACTGGCAGGCCGACCGCCATGGCTTCCAGCACGCTTAGCGGCAGACCCTCGAAGATTGAGCTAAGCAGAAACACATCCATGGCAGAAAGAACGTCTGCAATATCCTGCCGTTCCCCAGCAAACAGGACCTTGCCTTCCAGCCCCAGGCTCTTAACTTTCTGAACAATCTTCTCCCGCTCAGGCCCGTCGCCAACAAATAGGAAACGCGTCTCCGGAAACACCTCAAGGATTGCAGGAACCGCATCGACCGTGTATTCGTGTCCCTTCTGAAAGCTAAAGCGCGCAACCGAGCCCACCAGCAGCTGCTCTTCGCTGATACCGAACTCGCCGCGCAAGCGCCGGCGGCCCTCGGCAGAGAACCGGTATCGGCCGGCATCAATGCAGTTGCGGATTAGTTTGATGTAAATGGGGTCGATCTTGTAGTCTCTCACCAGCAGCCGCTTGTTTGCCTGCGACACCGCGACCGTGTAATGCAGGCAGAACGTCATGATCCTCTTCACCAGCTTCTTGGTGCCAATTCCGGCCCGCTTGCCAGAAGCCAGTTCAAAGGCCAGGTGTTCTGTGGCCAGCCGCCAGCGCACCCCCGCGAAGAAGGCCGCCAGGATCGGGAAAAAACATCCGAAGGAATTGTTCAGATTGAAATGAACGATGGATGGCCGGTGCTGGAGAAAATAACGCAACGGCCTCAGAAAATTGTGCAGCGGAGACGGCCCGTGCGTCTCTACGAAGTCTACCGGAATGTTCCGTTGCTGGAAGAATTCAGCCAGGGGCTGGGTGGCGGGCCGGTCGGAGAGAACCACCCTGGGCTGGTAACGCTGCCCGTCGATCTCCGGGATCAGAAGCTTGAGATACTCCTCGGCGCCTCCGAGAAAGATGGCATCGGAAAAGTAAATGATCGTTTGCGGCTCATCCATCCCGGGTGTCTTCCTGTGCCAAGAGGCAGTGGACTTGGAAGTCTCTCTCCTGCGCCGTTTGAGACCCGTGAAGTATAGCCTAGGGGCTTAAGAGGGGGCAACCAGCGCACGACAGTACCAGGATTCCGTCAAAGTCCCGCTACTAAGAGACCGCTGAAGCATTTGCTATTGCCTATTGGCTATTTGCTGTGGGTGCAGTGCGCTCCTTTCCTTCAAATAGCCAATAGGAAATAGTCAATAACCAATAGCAAATCGGTCTTGCCGGGTTGTTGATCGACTTCATAAGCCTTTCCCCAAAAAATGAGTGTCCAATCGCCCAATCCACCGGAATCGCCGGAGCCTGATGAAGTCGGCGCCAAGACCATGCAAGGGGCTTCCCTCATGGTTTTGCGAACGCTGGTGCTCTACCCGGTCGGATTTGCCGGCGAAGTTCTTCTGGCACGTCTCCTCGCGCCGGAAGATTTTGGCGTTTACGCCTTGGCCAGCTTTGTGACCGTGACGCTGGCAGGAGTGCTAGAAGTGGGTCTGGCAGCATCGTTGATCCAGCGTCACGACGAACCACGACACGAGGAATATCAGACGCTGTTTACGCTGCAAGTCCTCGGCATCACGGCCTTGGCTCTAATCATCTTTTTCTCCGCGCCACTGTTCTTTCCATGGCTTGGCTTCGACGTCAATATCCGCTGGATGCTGCTGGCCTTGTTGCTCTGCCCCTGGATCAGTTCCTTCGGAACCATGTCGTGCGTAAAGCTAGAGCGAGAGTTGCGCTATGCGGTATTCGCCAGGATGGACGTGCTGCGCGGCCTGACCTATGTGGGTTCGGCAGTCGCTCTAGCCTTGGCGGGCGCCAGGGCCTGGAGCTTTGCCGTGGCCATTGTGCTCAGCACGCTGGTGAAGACGTGCATCGCTTTTCGACAAGCCCCATGGCCAGTGCGCTTCAGGCTGAGACTGGCCGGCATGGGGCAGGCGCTGCGCTTCGGGGTAATGTTTCAACTCTCAACACTGACGTCGCTTTTCCGCGATCACATTGGAGTGGTGCTGGGAGGACCGCTCTTCGGAGTTCAGTCGGTGGGTTACCTCAACTGGGCGAAGAATACCACCTACTACACCAGCCAAATCTTTACGCAGGTCGTCTCTCGCGTCGCCTTCCCATCTATTTCTAGAGTTCAGCACGACGCTGCCGCCATAAGGCAAATGACGCAGACGCTGTTGAAGTACGTCAACTTGTTTACTTTTCCGGTTATTGGTCTCTTTGCCGCTCTCATCCCTGAGTTCGTCACGGTGTTCTACACAGACAAGTGGTTGCCAGCCATCCCGGCATTCTATTTCTATTCGTTGCGCATGATCGGGTCAAACATCACGACGCTCTATATCAGCGTGTTGAATGCCCTGGGTCGAGTTCGAGTCGCCTTGCGCATTCTCATCTGGTGGACCGTGGCAGACTGGACTCTGGCACTGGCCCTATGCCCGCCCTTTGGATTCACCGGAATCGCCATGGCTTACGGCTTGAGTGTGATTCCAATCTCGGTGTGGCTGGTCGTCGAGCTGAATCGCGTAGCGCGCCTGGATCTATGGAGGAGCTTGTTTCAGCCGCTGTGCTTCAGCATGGCGGCGGCAGCTCTCATTTGGGTGGTGAAGGTGAGATTCACTCCATCCTGGATCTCGTTGGCGTTGCTCGCAGCAGCCGGCCTGGCTGCCTTCTTGTTGCCGCTGCTGTTGCTTGAAGGCAAGGTCCTCTGGAACGATGGCAGGATGTTTCTGGAATCGGTCCTTAAAGGCCGCGGGAGCAGCTCAACAGCACAGAGATTGGGAGAGTGAACCGGCGAGACGGTGATGCGGTGAACCGGCGAACCGGAAAACACTCGCCCGGGTTCGCCGATTCTACCACCTGCTTCGCCGATTCTCCGTTGCGCCGTCTCTCCGTTTCCTTCGCTTCGGTGACCGCATATCGCTACGGTCGCAGCATCATTGCAGTTTTCCTTTTCTTGCGGACCTACCGCAACGCCATGGGACGCAACGCGAAGCCGGCCACGCTGCCTTTGATCTTGTTGGTGGCTGCGACATAGCAAAACTCGTACGCCCTGTCGCGCGCCAGTTCTTCCAAATTGTGAAACTCGCCGATGTGAACCCCTTGTTGCACCAGCAAGTACTCATGCACTGGATTGAAGCTGCTGCTGCCTGCTGGCGCCGGAGTCACCTCGAGGCCTGAGGTGTCGGAACCAATCAGGATGGCCCCTTTCTGCTCGACCAACCACTTTGCCGATTCAAGATTGATGCCTGCCGAATCGTGCGAACGGATCTTCTCGTGGTCGCTGCCAGTTTCGCCCCAGTAACGCAACGTGCCTGTGCGGATAAAAACAGCGTCTCCGGGGTGAATGTCGGTCTTTTCCCACTCAAGCGTTTTCCTGAGGTCGTCTACCGTAATGGTCGTGCTGCCCTTCAGCGCCTCGACTTTCTTGAAGCCTGCCACGTCGACCAGAACAGCACGCAAGACCATGGGCGGGATCGTCGTAACGTCAGTCTTGCGGATACCCCAGTTGCCGCCCCAATCGGCTTCCTTGAAACCGTTATACCAGTGGTTGTCCTCGCCTGTCGTGATGTGGCCTAAGCCATCAATCTGAGTCGCGACGTTGTCATTGATGAAAAGCGCCGAGCTATGCCAGGCCAGGCCTGCTTTGTTCGCCGCAGGCAAGGTGAAATCCAGATCCTTCTGGCGCTTGACGCCTTCTGGTGTTCGAAAGGAAAGTACTTCGCCGGGTGAATGCCCCGGCCATTTGTACGAAGTGCGGTCGTAGCTCACGCCGAGATCGTAGACCTTTCCCTGCTTGACCAGAGAAATAGCCTTCAACACCATGGACGGGTTGATCGCATTCAGCGATCCAACCTCGTCCTCCTTTCCCCAAATCCAGCCCCAGCCCTGACCCTGCTTCCAGCCGCGGATGGCGGCAGCTTCCTGAGCCTGCAATTCGCTCCGTTTGAAAGCGGAAGCGCCTTCAAACCACCAGCAAAACAAAGTCAGCACGGCAACCAAGAAGCTTCTCCGATAGACGTTCATCGTTCTTTCTCCAGTGCAATGAAGTTGAATGGCACGTGCTTGTTTGCGACAAGACGATGCGGAATGCTAGCACAGACTCAGCTTGGGCGACCAAGCTGAGCGCCCGCATTTGAGCGTCCACACCCTCTGCCTGCAGCGCCCCATGATTCTCAGCTCTCTGGCGAGTGGCACGGTGTATAATCCCTGCCCTTGAAGAAACGACCGGAGGAGACCTGCATGGCAAACCTGGAAGCCATTGAGAAAGAGATGCGCTCGCTGGGCTGGTGGTACCAGCACTTCGAGCTTCCCAGCGGCCTGCGGACGGGCAACGGGCAAGAGCCGGGTTACGATGCCAAGACCCGCTGGAACTTCATAGCCCCGCATGTGCCCCAGGACTTAGCCGGCAAGACCGTGTTGGATCTGGGAGGGAATGCCGGGTTCTTTTCCATTCAGATGAAACTGCGCGGCGCCGGCCGTTGCGTGCTGGTAGATCCATTTGTCGAGTTCAACCGCCAGGCCCGATTCGCCGCCGGGCAGTTTGGCGTTGAACTGGACATCATCAACGAAGACGCGCATACCTACTGCCTGACCACCGACGAACGTTTCGACTATGTCGTCTTCCTGGGGCTTCTCTACCATTTGAAGTATCCAGGATTGGTGCTGGACCGCCTGGCCGAGATGACCAAGCATCGAATCTACATTCAGTCGAACATCATTGGCAGCGAGGCAGACACCTATGAGAACAAGGCTAACTACGAGCGATCGCTCGACGATCCGTTGTTGGAAGACCCGGCCTATCCCAAATTGATGTTCGTGGAAAATCTCTACAACGGCGACGCCACGAACTGGTGGCTTCCCAACTACGCTGCCTTGGCCGCACTGGTCCGCAGTGCCGGCCTGAAGGTGCTCGACCGCCCGCATCCCCAGGTCATCGTTGCCGAACCTGAATTCTATTTTGGCAGGGTGGTTTATCCGAAACTGGTCTTCCCCCAATACGGTAAGAAGGGCGGCGCCATCTACCCGGGGGTGCAGCAGTACGAGCCGGAGTTGTGGCAGGAGTTAATCCATCGGTCTGAAGACAAGAAGTAGTTCCTACGCTGCTTCGGTGAACCAACCGGCTGCCATTCCGCCCGCGCCCCATCGCGGCCACTCTCGTTGCCGCTGCAGCCTGCCTCCTCTTGAATGGATGGCAGAAGGAAAGCCAAAGAATTGGAAATATGTCAACTGTTAGCCCTCCGCGAGGCAGGACGCGTAAGCGGCGCCACGACGGATGAAAAGCGGTAGGGAACGCCCGCCGCCGCTTCCCGTTTGTGTGTTCCAGATCGCTACATGGAACGGTGCGGCGGCCGTTCCCTACTTGCCGGAATCGACATTTTCAGAGGAAATTGTGAACGATCACTCCCGATCTGTGATCGCCACGCCGTGGCGCGGATTTCATCACATTGCAAGGGTCAAGATTGGAAATCGACTCCTTATGAAAAAGACAAGCGGGGCTATGAGAGTAAACCGGCGCAAATTCCTCAAGACGGCCGGGGCTACGGCGGCGGTGAGCGCCAAAGCCGGTTACGTGCACACTTCGTTCGGCGCGACCCAGACGGCGCCGACGGGCGGCGCCGTCTCCGGCAGCCTTTGCTTCATGAGCGCGCGCGAGCTGGCGCGCCTCATTCGCACGCGCAAGCTCTCCGCACGCGAGTTAATGGCCGCTTCTCTGGAACAGATCAAACGTGTGAATCCGAAGATCAACGCCATTGTGGCGAAGCTGGATGACGAGCGGTGCCTCGCTCTGGCTGAAGAAGCCGACCGGCGCCTGGCGCGAGGGGAAAAAGTGGGGCTGCTGCATGGCCTGCCTATCGCCTTCAAGGACAATGAGGCTGCGGTTGGCTTCCCCTTCACGCGTGGGTCGCCGATCTACAAGGACTATCTGCCGCCAGAGGACACGCTTCTGGTCGAGCGCTTGCGGAAGGCGGGCGCCATTCCCATCGGCAAGACGAATGTGCCCGAGTTCGCGATGGGCTCGCACACATACAACAAAGTATACGGCACTACCTTCAATCCCTACGACCTGACAAAGAGCGCGGGCGGCTCAAGTGGAGGCGCCGCCGCCGCGTTAGCTACGGGCCTGCTGCCACTGGCAGATGGCAGTGATCTGGGTGGTTCTCTGCGCAACCCTGCCAACTTCAATAACATTGTTGCCTTGCGCCCGTCTGTTGGGCTGGTGCCCGTGGCGCCAACCCCAATGCCGTTTATCGGATTCGTTGTGAAG
>JAKEER010000038.1 GCA_022616615.1 Acidobacteriota bacterium | reverse complement strand
TTTTGACTACCCCGCCCAAGAGCGATCGACGGGGGCCAGACTTGCACTGGCTAGAGACCTACAAGGTCAGGCGTACCCAACCACTGGCGAAGCCAGTGGCCAGGGCGTCCAACAAGTTTCCCTTGCCCTTGCGCCAAGCTGCCCGCGCCGCGAGCGGCGCGGGCAGCTTGGCGCAAGAGGAGGTGGGCGGGAGTGAGCAGCTGCCACTGGCTCACGCCAGCGGTTGGCGGGTGCCCCCCATAACTAACGCTTACAGAACGAAAGACATTTCTATTGCTTATTGGTCATCGGCTATTTGCTATTCGCAGCTGGCCCACCTCGACGCTGCCTTTGGACTTTTCTACGTTTGCTCCTCCAAAACAACTCTCTCCACCCTGCGCGACTCGTCGAGAATCCTCTCAAACAGCCTTCGTAGCGCTTCGTTTTCCAGCGGCCCCCGGTTGTTGCGAGCGATTCTTTCAAAGATTTCCTTTTCCCGCTGAGGGTCGTAGACCGGCAGTTGTTGCTGCCGCTTGATCTTCCCGATCTCGATAACGCAACGGGAACGCTCGCTCAGCAGTTCCGCCAATTGCGCATCGATGTCATCGATCCGCTTGCGCCAGTCGCTGATGTCCATGCGCTAAATTCCTCCTCTGAGCCAGCGGGTGAATTCTCCAACCTTTTCTGCCAGGCGAGGATTCGTCCGATTCTCTTCAATGCAACGCACCAGGGCACTGCCGACGACGGCGCCATCGGCGTGGCTGCAGATGTCTGCTACATGCGCCGGTTCGGAAATGCCGAAGCCAACCGCCACCGGCAGGTCTGAATGGCGGCGGATGCGATCAACCAGCGGCCGAACCTCTTCGGAGATGGATTTCTGGGCGCCGGTCACGCCCGTGCGCGACACCGCATAGATGAAGCCGGAGGAGAAGCGCGCAATCTTTTCAATCCGTTCATCCGTGCTCGTGGGTGCTGCCAGAAAAACGCTGTCGAGAGCGGCTTGCCTCAACAGGCTCACCGGCCCGGCTGCTTCTTCCACCGACAGGTCGGTGATCAATACGCCGTCAATGCCGCTGGCCTTGGCGTCTTGAGCCAGTTGCTCCAATCCATAAGCGAAAAGCGGATTGTAGTAGCTGAAGAGGAGAAATGGCACTTCCGTTTGCTTGCGCAATTCGCCAACGGCTCTCAAGCCCGACCGCAGAGTGAACCCGCGCTGCAGCGCCCGCTCCGTGGCCCGCTGGATTACTGGCCCGTCTGCCAGGGGATCGGAAAAAGGAATACCTAGCTCGATGACGTCTGTTCCCGCCCGGCTAAGCTCCAAGATGATCTCGCACGACGCCTCCAGGCTCGGGTCGCCAAGCGTGATATAAGGGATGAACGCTTTCTTGCCCTGACGTTTGAGTTGGCCGAACTTTTGTTGGATTCGGGTCATGAGGGGATGAGGAGAATTTCGAGAAGGCCGCGGCTAATGATCCGCACGCCTTTGTCGCCGCGGCCGGAAAGATTCACGATCATCAGATGGTCGCGCCCGAAACGTTCGGATCGGATTCGTGGCGGACATTCGTCGAGCAGGTTTCTCTTAGGCCGTTCTTCGCTTGGCAGCAGCTTGACGTTGCTTTCGCAGAACCGGTGCGAGGGCCCGCAGCGTCTGATTGACTGAGGCGCTATCGGGAAACACGTCGAGCACTTCGGGATCGATGACTGCGATGTTGGTACCTTGCGAGTATCGGGCAGAAGTTTTGCCGCGAACTGCAGTCGAGAAGTCATACTCCGGTCTCATCGTATCTTGATAAAGGTTGGGGCCGCGATTAGCTTTCTTCTTCATATTGCCTCCGTTCCTCTCGGGTCGCCTGCCTAGCGGAAATCAACCGCGTTCGTGGAGGCCGCTCTGCATACGACATCACCAGGATCCGCTGGCGCGTCGAGCGGCCAAGCACGACGTACCTCTCTTCATCCAAAGAGTGATCAGGGTCGGGCATTTGGAGCGCCAGCAGATCCCCAAGCACTGTAGACGCTTCCTCGAAGGTGACGCCGTGCTTCCGGGCGTTGGACTTCGCTTTCTTCGGATCCCACTCGAATACATAACCCACTCAAGCGCCTCACGCCAATCCGGTGCTGATGTGGTGCGCTCTGGGAACTTCGGCAGCACGGCGGCGACAAATTCAACCTGCTTTCACCCTGACGGTGTCTACCACAGGATCTCACGCTTGTTCGCGATTTGGCGAGAGCGAGCGCGCGAACGCTTAGCGTGTCTTATTAGTCCGAGCGCTGGTTAGAGGACACCACTCTTGCGTATCCGCTCCCCTCGCCCCGCTTGGGGAGAGGGGCCGGGGGTGAGGGGCGTTGATTCAGCCCTTCGCGGTGTCTCCTTACTTCTGCACTTATTAATAACTGGAACTTGCCACGGTTTGCACATCTTTGTCGCCGCGGCCGGAAAGATTCACAATCATCACATGGTCACGTCCCAGCTTCGGCGCTTGCCGGGCGGCTTCAGCGACGGCATGAGCGCTCTCCAAGGCTGGAATGATTCCTTCGGTACGGCTCAACAAATGAAATGCCTCCAAGGCTTCGCGGTCATCCACCGAACCGTAGCGAATTCTTCCCACGTCGTGCAGGTAGGCATGTTCTGGTCCGACCGACGCATAGTCCAGACCGGCTGAAACCGAGTGGGTGTTGGCAATCTGGCCTTCCTCGGTCTGCAAGACATAGGAATAGGTGCCCTGCAAGATGCCAGGCCTGCCGCCGCTGAAGCGGGCTGCATGTTCACCCAGCGCGGGTCCCCGGCCCCCCGCTTCAACGCCGATCATGGCGACTGACGGATCTTTGAGGAAAGCATAAAACAGGCCGATGGCGTTGCTGCCGCCTCCCACACAGGCCACCAACGTGTCTGGCAAGCGGCCCTCTTTCTTAAGGATCTGTGCCCTGGCTTCCCGACCGATGACCGACTGAAAATCGCGGACCATCATCGGATAAGGATGCGAACTCAGCACCGAACCCAGCAGGTAATAGGTGTGGCGGACATTGGTCACCCAATCGCGGATCGCTTCGTTGATAGCATCTTTCAAGGTCTTGCTGCCGCTGGCTACGCCATGCACTTGCGCTCCTAGCAACCGCATCCGGAAAACATTCAGCTCCTGGCGGCGCATGTCTTCCTCGCCCATGTAGACTTCGCACTCCAGGTTGAGCAACGCACAGGCCGTCGCCGTGGCCACACCGTGCTGCCCGGCGCCGGTTTCCGCAATAATCCGCCGTTTCCCCATGCGCCGCGCCAGCAGCGCCTGTCCGAGGCAGTTGTTGATCTTGTGGGCGCCGGTGTGGTTCAGATCCTCGCGCTTCAGGTAGATCCGCGCGCCGCCGAGATGTTGCGTCAGCCGCTCAGCACAAAACAGCGGTGTTGGACGCCCGGAATATTCATGGAACAGCCGGTTGAGCTGCGCTTGAAACTCCGGATCGTTCCTCACCTCCAAATACGCCTGTTCCAGCTCTTCCAGCGGATGCATCAAGGTCTCGGGCGCGAACTTGCCTCCGTACGGACCAAAATGTCCCTGGGCATCCGGCCACTGGTCAAACTGAAGGTCTTCCATAGTTCTCCTTAAGGCCTGTCACCCGGATCAACTGCCACCGGCTGCGCAAAGGCGCACGTGGCGGCCTTAGCTTGCGAAGGCCCGGAGCCAACCCGAGGGCGTTCGTCTGAAGCACACACACCCAAACCGTCCCATGCTAGTTTCACTTGCTGGCGACCAAGTCACAAATCAGTCAAATTTTATTCTCATTTTATTCGCCATCGCCCTCGGCGGTATGAGGTCGCTCGCTACCGATTAGACGGCTTGGCTGGCCGCCAACACTGAACGCGCCCGGTGAACTTCGCGGAACAGCGCTTCCATCTTTTGCAGATCCTTCCGTCCGGGCTTGCTTTCAGCGCCGCTGCAGACATCAATTGCATAAGGGCGCACCTGGAGAATGGCGTCAGCTACATTCTCTGCGGTAAGCCCGCCTGCCAGAATGACCCGGCCGTGTTGCTTGGCCTGAACCGCAACATCCCAGTTGAAGGTCTGTCCCGTTCCTCCCAACTGCTTCGCGTCGTAGGCGTCCAGAAGGTAGGCGCCCACGCGGTACGCGGCCAGTTGCGTCAAATCAAACCTCTCATCTACCCGGAAGGCCTTAATGATGCGCACTTCACTGATCTTCTTGACGTACTCGGGAGATTCCGACCCATGGAGCTGAATGGTTCCCACGCCAATAGCGTGGGCAATGCTCAGAATGCGCTCTGGGCTGAACTCGTCTGCAAAGATTCCCACCAGCGAAATCAGCGGCGGCAGCGCTTCAATGATCGGCTTGGCGTTGGCGGGCTCAATGTAGCGCGGGCTGCGCTTGTAGAAGTTAAAACCCAGCGCGTCTGCGCCGAAGTCAATCGCTGCGCGCGCATCATCTAGATTTGTAATGCCGCAAATCTTGACTCGAACCATCGAAACAAACGTCCGCTGTCCGTCGTCCGTCGTCTGTTGTCTGTTGTTAGCGAGCGCAACTGACAACAGACCACTGACAACCGGCTAATTCAAGCTCCGAATCATCAATTCTCTTAAGGCTCTACCAGGCCTTTCTGACTTCATGAAGGCTTCGCCGATCAAGAACGCGTCGCAACCGGCATCTCGCAGCATGCGGATGTCATCGGCCGTGTGAATGCCGCTTTCACTGACCAGGATGGCGGCATCGGGCACGTGCGGGGCTAGCTGGAGCGTCGTGTGCAGGTCCACTTTGAAGGTTCTCAGGTCCCGGTTGTTAATGCCAATAATCTTCGCGCCAACGCTTAAAGCTGCGTTCAACTCCTGGCGGTCGTGCACTTCCACCAAGGCATCCAGCCCGGCCTGCTCGGCTAACTCAATGAGGCTCGCGAGCCTAGCAAGATCCAGAATCGCCACAATCAGCAGAATGGCGTCGGCGCCGGCTCCCGCAGCTTCGTAGACCTGGTAGGAATCGAAAATAAAATCCTTGCGTAACAGCGGCCGTGAGACATTGGGGCGAACCCGCTGCAGATGTTCGAGAGAACCCTGGAAATGATCCTCTTCGGTCAGAATGGAAATCGCCGCCGCACCGTGCGATTCGTAGTCAATGGCAATTTCCACCGGATCGTACTCTTCCCGCAGCAGGCCTTTCGATGGCGACGCTTTCTTGATTTCCGCGATCAGGTTCAGCCGGTCGTCGCGGGCCAGGGCATCATAAAAAGACCGGGTCTTGATGAGTGTGCTCCGCGCGGCAAAGCTTTGCACGGCGCTGGGCGGGTTCCGCTGCTTGAGCCGCTCCAGCCGCGCCTTCTTGCTCTCAACAATCTTTGCGAGCCGGTTCTCTTCCAAGTGCCACCTTTGGGCCACGGGTAGCCACGATGAATGCGCCGTTTGCATTCATCGTGGGCAGTTCGCTGCATCCACCGAAAAGCCCACGCTGAGAAAAGCACTCAGCGTGGCTGCCATGCGTCTGATTGGATCACAACGTTGTCTCTGCCAACGAGTGGTTGCTGAGCTTCACCAGCAGCTCCAGCTTGGTCAGCGCCTGCCCGCTGAATAGTGAAGCGCGGGCGAGTTTCATGCCTTCTTCGACCGACTGGGCGGCGCCTGCGACATAAATGCCGGCTGCTGCATTCAGCAACACGATGTCTCTTTGCGCTTCGCTGCTACGGTTCTCGAGAATGTCGCGCAAGATCCGCGCATTCTGCTCCGCGTCGTCGCCCCGGATCTCTGCCCTGCTTCTCCGCGCCAGGCCGAAATCTTCGGGCTCGACAAACCTGGTTTGAAGCGTTCCGTCGCGTAACTCTGTGACCTGCGTGCGGGCCTCGAGACTGATCTCGTCCAAGCCGTCTTCGCCCGAGAAGATCAGAGCCCGTTCAGATTGCAACTGGCGCAAGGCCTCCGCGAGCGTTTCGGTGAGCGGCAAGGAAAATACGCCTATGATCTGTCGCCGGGCTCCCGCCGGATTCAGCAACGGCCCGAGCAGATTGAAAATCGTGCGCACGCCAAGCTCCCGGCGTACCTTGCCCACAGCCTTCATCGCTGGATGAAACAATGGCGCAAACAGGAAGGTGATACCACAGCTTGCCAGGCAATCTTCGAGCACGCCTTTCGGCGCCTCGATGTTGACGCCGAGGCGGCCCAGCACGTCGGCGCTGCCGCATTTCCCCGACATGGCGCGATTGCCGTGCTTGGCAACCGGCACCCCCGCCCCCGCGATCACAAAGGCGGCTGCTGTGGAAATATTGAAGGTTCCCGAGGCGTCGCCGCCCGTGCCGGCAGTGTCGACGAGCCGCTCTTGGTTGTGGTTTAACGCGACCGCAAAGCGCCGCATACCGCGCGCAAACCCGACGATTTCTTCTATCGACTCTCCTTTGGCCGCCAGAGCGATCAGCAGTGCGCCGATCTGCACATCGCTGAACTGCTGATCGAAGATGGCTCGGAGCAACTGCTCAGCCTCTTCACTCTCCAGGTGGCTGCGGTATTGGAGCTTCTTGAGGGCATCGGTGTAGAGAGCTTGCGGCGTCATTCGCTTTCAAAAACAAACTGGGCCTTCGGGTCGGGCTGGGTGGCGTATTTCGCGTCCCCCTTGAAGCTGTGAAAAGTTGAGCGACTTCGCTTCCCCTCGCCCCCGCGTGCCCCCGCGACGGGGGAGAGGGCTAGGGATGAGGGGGCGGTCATTGATGTCAACTTAGGGCGGAACCCGGCCCACGATTGGCGAGAAGCACGCCAATCGTGGCTACCCATGCCCCTGACTGGTCGTCTTGGTAGCCACGATTGAAGCGCTTTCCGTGTCAATCGTGGACGAAGCCTGCGTTCACCCCAGCTTCAAAAAGTTCTCCAGCAGCTTCTTTCCCTGGCTGGTCATAATCGATTCCGGATGAAACTGGACTCCTTCAATGGGATGTTCCCGATGCCGCAGACCCATGATGAGTCCATCGGTTGAAGTAGCCGAAATTTCCAGGCATTTGGGCAGACTCTTGCGCTCTACCATCAACGAATGATAACGCGTCGCCTGAAAGCGATAGGGCAGACCCGCGAAGATCGTGCGGTTGTCGTGGCAAATTTCGCTCGTCTTGCCATGCATCAGGTAGGGCGCTGGAACAACCTTGCCCCCAAAAGCCTGTCCAATCGCCTGGTGGCCGAGGCAAACTCCCAGAATGGGCTTCTTACCCTCAAACGCCTTCAGCAGCTTCAACGTGATACCTGCCTGATCGGGATTTCCCGGTCCGGGCGAGATGACGATGCGGTCAGGGTTCATCCTTTCGATCGTTGTGAGGTCCACCTTGTCGTTGCGATGCACTTCGAGTTGCTGCCCGAGCTCTCCGAGGTACTGCACCAAGTTGTAAGTAAAGGAATCGTAATTGTCGATGACCAGAATCATAATCGCTCAAATGTCAGTTGTCCGTTGTGAGTTGTCTGTTGCCGGGAGCTTGTGCCCAAACACAACGTGTCAGTCGGTTTCGTCAAAGGTGCAAGTGTTTACTCTTCAGAGCTGGTTGCACAAGCAGCGACTGACGACGGACGACTGACAATGGACTTCTCTAAAACCCTCGTTCTGCCATCTCCACGGCTTTCACTAGCGCGCGGGACTTGTTAATCGTCTCCTGGAACTCCTTCTCCGGCACCGAGTCGGCCACAATGCCGCCGCCCGCCTGGATGCAGGCTTTCCCGTCCTTCACGACCAGAGTCCGAATCGCGATGCAGGAATCGAGATTGCCGGAAAAGTCCAGGTAAAGAATCGCGCCCGCGTACACGCCGCGTCGGGTCGGTTCCAGTGCATCGATGATCTCCATGGCACGCACCTTCGGGGCGCCGGTGACGGTTCCCGCCGGGAAACAGGCCATGAGGGCATCGAAGCGGTCGACGTTCTTGCGCAGGTCGCCGCGCAAGCTGGAAACCAGGTGCATGACGTGCGAGTACTTCTCGATGAGCATCAGATCGAGCACTTCCACGCTCCCAAACTCGCAGACCCGGCCGAGATCGTTCCGGCCAAGGTCCACCAGCATGATATGTTCGGCCTTCTCCTTCTCGTCTGCCTTCAACTCTTCGGCCAGCAGCGCATCCTCATCCTCGCTCGCGCCGCGCGGGCGCGTGCCGGCAATCGGACGGTAGTAGGCTTTGCCATTGACAATGCGCACCAGCATTTCCGGCGAAGAACCGATCACCGCGCACTCGCCCAATTTGAGAAAAAACATGTAGGGTGAAGGATTCACTATCCGCAGCGCGCGATAGATGTTAAACGGATCGCAGCTTACTTCGGCCGTAAAGCGCTGGGAAAGCACGGCCTGGAAAATGTCACCGGCCTTGATGTGCTCCTTCGCCCGGTCTACGGCGGCCAGATACTCCGCCTTCGAAAAGTTCGACTGAATGCGCTCGGCTCCCTCCGCAGCCTTTCCGAACGAGGGAATGACTACGGGCCGGCTGAGCAGCGCCTCCAAAGCTTCGATTTCAGCCACTGCCTTTTGGTATTTTGCTTCCAATTGCGGGGCGTTTTCCTCGATGAAGGCGTTAGAGATTATCAGAATCTGTTGCCGGGCGTGATCGAAGGCCAAAATCGTGGAGAAGAACATCATCAACGCATCATCCAGCTTGAGATCGTCTTCTCCCGTCTGCGGGATATTCTCAATCCAGCGCACCGCATCGTAGGAAATATATCCCACCGCGCCGCCGACAAACGGCGGCAGCCCAGGAAGCGTCACGGGCCGGTAGCGTTCAGTGATTTTCCGCATCACATCAAGCAACTGGCCTTTCCGCTGCATCCGCTCACCCGCGCGAACAATCTCGACAGCGTCGCCGCGGGAACTGATGGTCAAATACGGATTGCAGCCCAGAAAGGAGTAGCGCGCAATCTTCTCACCGCCTTCAACACTCTCCAGCAGGAAGGCGTGGGGGTTCTCCGCCTCGATCTTGAGATAAGCCAGCACCGGCGTGAGCAGATCGGCCGTGACCGCCTTGTACACCGGAATGATGTTGCCCTGCTTGCTGCACTCCGCGAATTTTTCGAATGTGGGTGTGATCATCAGCTGCTGCTTGTTGCCAGCCTCTCGGGCCTTAATTTTCAATCGGCTAAAACGGCCTGGGGTTGGGTTCCAGACGATTCAGACCGCCTACCTTTATGCCTCTTGTGACGGGACTAGCCGACCCCTCTAGGTTCTGGCTCGTCCTGGTTAGGATTCGACCATCTTTTTCTTCAGCGCCCGCTTCTCGAGTTCCAACAACACGTCTTCAATTTCCAGCCCCTCATTCACAAAGAGAACCAGCAAATGATACAGAAGGTCTGCCGACTCGAGAGTCAATTCCGGTTTTGATTGGTTCTTGGCCGCAATAATCGTTTCGGCTGACTCTTCGCCAATCTTCTTGAGAATCTTGTCGAGCCCCTTGGAGAACAGATAGGTCGTGTAAGACCCCTCAGGCATCTCCGCCTTGCGGCTCTTAATCACCTGGACCAGCCGCTCGATGGTGCTTAGGAACTTTCCATCGGCGAGTGCTGCACTGAAGCCCGGCGGCTCTTCCGCCAGCACACCATTGAAGAAGCAGCTTTCCTGTCCTGTATGACAGGCCGGGCCCTGCGGTTCCACGTACACCAGCAGCGCATCGCCGTCGCAGTCTGCCTGGACCCCGTGGATCGTCTGCGTGTTGCCCGAGGTCTCGCCCTTGTGCCATATCTTCTGGCGGCTGCGGCTCCAAAAACAGGTCTGCCGCTCTTTCAGCGATAACTGAAGCGCTTCACGATTCATGTAGGCCAGTGTCAAGACCCTCCCTGTGGCTGCATCCTGGACGATTGCGGGGATGAGGCCCTGATCATCAAATTTCAACTGGTTCAATACTTCTGTGATCTCGCCTTCCGACATGAGTGTTGGTCTCACCTCACCAGCACGCCCCGTTCGCGCAAGTAGCTCTTGGCTTGCCCGATGGTGAACGTCCCAAAATGGAAGATGGAAGCTGCCAGAGCAGCACTGGCGCCGCCTTCTGTCAGGCCTTGATAGATGTGTGCGAGAGTCCCAACACCGCCGGAGGCAATCACGGGGACGCGCACTCTCGATGTGACAGCCTTCAAGAGTTGCAAGTCATAGCCGTCTTGGGTGCCATCGCGATCCATGCTGGTTAGCAGGATCTCTCCGGCGCCCAGGCACTGCGCCTTCTCTGCCCACTCGACCACATCCAGCCCGGCCGGCGTGCGCCCCCCATGCACGAAAACTTCCCAGGACGGACTGGCCTGTCCAGCAGCTGCCGGGCGGCGTTTCGCATCAATCGCCACCACAATGCATTGAACGCCGAACTTCTCTGCGCCGCCAGTGATCAATTCTGGGTTCTTTACTGCTGCTGTGTTCAACGACACCTTGTCGGCCCCAGACCGGAGAATCTCGCGAATGTCTTCCGCGTTGCGGATGCCCCCGCCAACGGTAAATGGGATGAACACGGTGTCGGCGACCCGCCGCACCATGCCGGCCACGATGTTGCGCGCATCTGATGAAGCCGTGATGTCGAGAAACACCAGCTCGTCGGCGCCGGCTTGGTCGTAGCGTTTGCCACACTCCACGGGATCGCCGGCGTCGATCAACTCGACAAAGTTGACGCCTTTAACCACCCGCCCGCGATCCACATCCAGACAGGGAATGATCCGCTTGGCCAGCATAAAATGCGATTCTAAAGAAAGGCTGCTGCAAAGACAAATGACGAATGACGAAGCCCGAATGACTAAAGAAACCCGAAATCCGAACCTGGACAAGTCAGAACCAAGGAGACCACGGGGAACACTGGGAAAGCCAACCGCAAATGAATGCAAATGAATGCAAATGAA
>JAKEER010000349.1 GCA_022616615.1 Acidobacteriota bacterium | reverse complement strand
TGCGGATCCTGTCAGGACGAGGAACTCTCGGCGGCCCAAGTTCCCGCTGTTTGATATCCGAAGACGCCGAGGATCGCCGCCTGTTAGCCCTACATTCCTAAGGGTCCGCTGCTCCTCCCACATGATGCTCCCTTCCAGCACGAACCGAGCGGCAAGGGATCTTACTTGAGAGCTCGAATTTGACTGCTTCCACGAAGGTCGCACCGTGAGCAGCGTTGCTCAGGCTCACCAAAAAGCCGTACCTATTCCCGGACCGATCGTGGAACTGCTGCGCCGAGTGGATCAGTTTTGGAGTAGGCAGTCAACACGGACGAAGCTCCCCGGATTATGATCCGTCCTTGCGCGTTGTGCCGCGTTCCGAAATACTTGAACTGACGGCAGACTATTTTGCATTGCGCTCAGCCCGGCAGATCACGAAGTTCTTGCCTACTTTCTTGTGGAAGAACAATTCCTTTGCGTCAACAGGAGTGGTGGGCGCCTCGACGAAGCCGGTGAGCGCTGTTAAGACGCGTGGTTCGCCGAAGGGCTCGTTCACAGAACTCCTTGTCGCCACCATGATGCGCAGCATCGCTCCGGGTGTTTCCGAGCCCGCCATAAGCAGGCTCGCGCGTGTGAAATAAAGTTCCAGCCCGTCGGCAGACACGGCCGGCGCGTATTCGAGCGCGTCCGTGTTGATGCTCTTCATGATACGGTCGCTGTTCGCATCGATGCTGAAGGCGCCGTTCTTCAGCCGCGCCACCATGAGGTCAGACTTCTTCGGTGCTGGCGCGCCAGGAACAAACAGCGCCCTCGAAATGTACAGCCTCTGCCCATCCTGACTGATGCTGACATCCATATTGATCATGCCCAGCGTTTTGGGACTGATATCCCCTTGCAAAGGATGAATGTTCCTGACAGCCTTCCCGTCGAATTCGCCCGTATAGACCGAGTTCATCGTTCGGTCATAATCTCTCACCGTTGTGAAATAGAAGTGTCCAGCCGCGTCCAGGCTCGGGGCAGCGTCCAGTGCTTCCGAATTCACGCTAGGAAGTTCTCCGAGGTAGCGGAAAGAGAGCTTTCCCGTGCGCTCGGCAAAAAGCAGGTTCGTGTTGATCTGCGGGTCGTTTTCGTTGTTGAAAAACAGGTAATGCCCATCGGGCGAAATGAAGGGCTCCATCGCGCTTCCGTCATAGCCCTCGATCGAAACCGGACCCGGCCTGACGTAAACGTCACTCTCCTGCTCGTTACCCGCATAGACAGGCAGTGGGGATTGATCGCCTGGTTTTGCGGGGCCGTTGAGCATCTTCAGGGCGCGATCAAGCAAGACTTCTGCTTTGTAGGGGTCACCTGCATCGAGCGCGGCCTTGACCTGATTCATGACTGCAAGAACGGCAGAAGGATCGCGACCCTCTTGTGCCCAGGAGATGACGCCGGCCTGAGCCTTGGCCGCCTTCTCCTTCAGACGGTTTACTGTGTTCTGCGCCTTGACCCTAAGACCGGCGAAAAGGACTCCTCCAACCAGTATCAATGCACCGAAGATTACCAGCACACGTTTCATAAGAGATATTCTAATTCTTTCCTTTGAATCGTTGGCCCCCGGGAACAGATCGGTCGTAAACAGGTCGTGTTCGGCATGAGGACCATCGTCTGGCTTTTGCTTCTCCTCCTGCTCTCCATTAGCATGAATCCCCAGGGATGTTCCGTGCTTCACTCTTTTGCCCACGAAAATTCGATCTGAAGCACCTTGGCCGGAACTAGCCGAACCGGGCCTAGCAGGCCTGAGGGGGGCTTCTCCGGCAGACCCGGTCGTCCTTGGCCATAGCGGTTGGCAAGCGTATTTGTCACGCCAATCTCAACCTGATTGGGCCCAGCCTTCAGCAACCCCGTGATCTCGAAGCGGTAGGGCAGCCAGAGTCGCACTCCGGCACTCTTCCCATTGATCCGCACGTCGCCGATGTTCTTGACCTCACCCAAGTCCAGGTAGACCCTCCTTCCCTCTCCCAACCAATCCCTGTCGACAACGATCTCCTTTTCGTACCACGCGGTTCCAGAAAAGTCCGGCCACGTGTCAGTCCAAGTTCCCAACCCCCGGGAAACGCTCGGCTGAGCGGCACCCTCCAAATGGAAACCCCACGGCCCGCCCACAGATACGCTTTCCAATCTGTCCGCCTGTTCAAGAGAACGAGTGACCAAACGACCTCGGTATGTGGCAGTGAGAGCGACGGGGCCCTGCGCTTCAGCCAAAACCGTAACATGCAGGCGCTCCCCCGTAACTTTGCTCTCCATCACGCCCGCAGTCGAATGGGTCAAGTGTGGCTTTGCATCAGCCGGGGTGCCACGCTCGAACACTACGGCCACGGCACCGTAAGGTAGCAGTTTGAGCGGCACAGACGTGCGACCCGACTCCTGACGAAAGACCGGAGCTTCTCGAATCTCCCCCGATTCGGGATCCCAGATGGACGGTGCACCGGTGGATGAGAATGTGAAATCATCAGTAACCGTTTCCGCCGAATCGTTGCTGATCAGGTACCAATCCTTCCCCTCACCTCGTTTGTGCAGGAATGCGACCGGGGGATGGAAGCCAGAGAGTTGCACGTCTCGGTGCGCACTTTGGCTGACTGCTTGAAGAAGCTGCTGGACCCATGGTTGCGAGTAATCCAGGTCACGACCTCGGGCAATGGAAGATGGCATAACAGCAAGCGCCATGGGAGGCAACTTGGCTAATTCAGCGTCGGAGACCATATTTGGAATCGGCACGTAAATCGCGCGGCCGCCAGCTCCATTGTTTCTGTCGATGCGCTCCTTGGGAGTGGCTTCCTCGGTGCCGAATACAGAACTCAGGAAATGGCGCACAAGGGCCGTCTGGCCATCAGTGGCGCGCACTGGCAGCATACCTATCACGATAATCTTCCCTCCACTCTCATAGAACTGCTCCAGCACCTCGGCGGCCGCGCCAGACATGGCTGGGACGCCCGGAAGCACTATGACTGAATAAGCGAACCCGTTCACGTTAAGTGTCTTAGCCGATACGCTGACGGGCACTTGCAAGTCTTTGTTGCCGGCGAGCGCCAGTTCATCAACGTAGTTGAAATCATATTGAGCAGCTCTGATGGCCACCGATGCAGACAAGAAATATTCTTCCATCTTCGCCAAAGGGACGAAATTCATCACGCCGCCCTCGGACATGATGGCCGAGGCAGGATAGAAGATCGCGATATCCGCCACGTGTCTGCCTCGACTTGCTAGATAGAGCTTGCGCGAGGCATCCTCGACGAACCTGTGAAACTGGTCTCTCCAAAGCTGATGGTAGAACAGGTCCGGCGGTGATTCCTCCTTGCGCTGTCCCTCAATCGAATAATAGAAGGCATGGAGGATCTCGGTATCAACCCCGCTGGTGGCATGCCAATTGATGATGGCCTTCATCTGCTCGAGCGTCAGTCCCCATCCGTACGCACCAAAAGTCTCACTCAGCGCGTGAGGAACTCCAAACAATCGTGCTGCCGAGCTGGCGAGCTTGGGATTGATTAACCCCATCTGCCGCTGTCCGATCTGGTCGATGCCGGCGCGGTGCATGAAACGCATTGTCTTGAAGTAGTCCCCTCCCTCGAAGGTCCGGTGAAAGCGTAGAGAGTCCTCTAAGACGTGACCGATGGATTCAATCCGGTGCGCCTGGCACCAGTCGTAAATCCTACGAAAATAAGTGTCCATGTAGAGCGTGGAGAGGGCATCCCAGAAGTCGGTTCGCACCTTGGCGTTTTCCTCGCTTTCCCCCACCCAGATGAGTGGCAGTAAATTCGTTAGGGAATAGCCTTTCTTCTGCTCGAAGAACGCTGGGAACGCATCTGTCCAGGGAACCGTATTGGGAAAAACGCCATCGATTCGGTTGTTCAAGAATCCGGGTTCGTCAGTAAAAATTGCAGTGATTGTGCTGCCAAAGTATTCGGGAAATCGGCGGTAGTACTCGTCATGAGTCACAGAAATGAACTTGTTAATCGCGGCCGGATTCATCAGATCCGGACAGCACGGCGGCAGTTCTTCAGCGGTACCAGGCCCAACGCCAGGCGGGCTATCCTGCTGCATGAAGAACATCAACCGCCAATTGCCCTCCGGGACGCGCCACTTCAGGCTGCCTCGGGTCACAGCCGAAGTCACGTTCGTGAACGTAGAACGGATCAAGCCACTCTGGTCAACTTTTGCAGCGATAACACTCACCAACTTCCCTTCAGGGACCTTCCAAACACTTTCTGTTCGACCCTCTCCATTGACCGGAACTTCGACCATCGCAAGATGCTTGGCGATATACTCGGGATTTGGTGGAACCTGCCGGTTACCGACTTGTCCGCCTTTCAGTACCCGCCCCCCCGCATACCCGCTTGGCCAGTTGTATTCGTCGTAGAGAATGACTTTCAAACCCAAGCGCCTGCAAGTGTCCAGAGCAAACTTGAACCGCTCAAAATAGGCTTCCGAAAGGTAGTACTCGACTTCGCCTTTACCGAACTGCCCGCCCATACCAGATCGAGGATGAAAAACTACCGAATGAATACCCACCTCCTTCATCGCGCGCAACTGGCGTTCGATTTCTTCTGGTTGCATATCTCCGTTCCAAAACCAGAAAGGCGCTAAATCGGCGACAGGAGCCCGGAACTCTTCCCGGCTGATTCCGGAATCGGAGCCAGCTGATCCTGCCAGGGCCATTGGGACGGATTGCTGAACCACAAGGACAGAGGTCAAAATTGTGAGCTGCCACAAGTTCTTCACTTTAGGTACCCTCCCTTTGCGCTTTCTTAACACAAGAATCGAGTCTCTGCCAGAAAACAGTTTACAAGATTATCTTGACAAATGAACTATTTTTTCACTATGATCAGCCAATCTGGGGGTTTGCGTGTCCTCACGCATTCTGTTTCGGTACGAAAGTGCAGCTTACCGGTTCCGGAAGAAAATGCAAACTTTGAAGGAGGGGGCAATGCTTAAGCATAAAGTCCGCCTTTTTTCACTTGCGGGGCGACGCGCAATTTTCATCGGCTTGGTCGTCCTGGTTTCGACATCTCTTTTGCCGCGTCCTGTGCAGGGGCAAGCAAGGGCAACAGCGTCGCTAGCTGGAACAGTGACCGATCCGACGGGGGCAGCCGTTCCCGCCGCCCGGATCGTCCTGACGCAGACTGATACTCGATTTTCGCAGTCTACGGAATCCGGGGACGACGGAAGTTTTGCGTTTCCGGTCCTGCCAGTGGGGCCATACCAGCTGGAAGTGAAAAAGGTGGGCTTTAGCACCCATCGGCAGACGGGCATCGTGCTCACAGTCAATCAAGCGGCGAAGGTTTCGGTCAGCCTGCAGCTCGGCGCGATTGAGCAGGAGGTTACGGTAAATGCGGACGCGGCTCCGGTAGATACCACTTCAGGCGTCCTGTCCCAATTGGTGAGTCAACAGCAGTTGGTTGATCTGCCGTTGAACGGTCGGAACCCCGCAGAACTGGTGCTGCTGACAGCAGGAGTGTCCAATTTCTTCTTGAATACGACGACTGTAGCCGCCCCTCTCCAATTCAGTTATCCGACCGGCGTGGGCAGCGCAGGTCAGGCACAGGGCGCGCTCGCCCCTGCCGTGAACGGGATTCGGCCTGGTAGTGTCTACTTTTCGTTGGACGGGGCCAACAATTTGGACGCTTACGGGGTCACCGGCGGCCCGTTTCCCAATCCTGATGCTGTACAGGAATTCCGGGTTTTGACGAGTGGTTACGGCGCCGAATACGTGTCGGCCCCGGGTGGGGTCGTCAATATCGTAACCAAATCGGGCACTAATGAGTTCCATGGCGTCCTTTTCGAGTTCTTGCGTAATGGTGCGCTTAACGCCCGCAACTATTTTGCCGCCAAACCAGATAACATACGACGCAATCAGTTCGGCGGCACCGCGGGCGGGCCGATCCGTAAGGACAAGCTTTTCATCTTCGGATCCTACCAGAGGACGACCCTTCGTAGTAGTGTTGGTGGCGACATCCAATTCGTGCCTACTGACGCCCAGCGAGCCGGGGATTTTTCAGCGACATCGGTTCCGCTCAAGAACCCCTTTACCGGGGCGCCCTATCCAGGCAACCAAATTCCTCTAAGCGACTTCAGTCCGGTAACCTCCAATATCTTGGCGGCGCTTCCTCGTTCGACGGCTTCGGACGGCAGGGTCGAGGTGGTTCACCCCACTGCGCAGGACGAGGATCAGTTTGTGGTGAAGGCCGACTATGTTCTGGGGAAGCACGCCTTTGTGACGCGCTATTTCCTAACCGACTTCCGCCAGGCTGAGGTGGACGCCACACAGAATCTGTTGCAGGCCTCAGGTGCAAACAAGTCCCGCTGGCAGGACGCGATGATCGGCCATAATTATGCGACGTCCACGCTGGTCAACGAGTTTCGGTTTACGTTTCAGCGCAACGCTTCCCAGACCCTCACCGGGATTCATCAGAGCTTCAAGAGTCTTGGGGCCAATGTAACCGAGAGCCAAAGGCCCTTCATCGAGTTTATGCAGGCCGCCGGGTTCTTCACCATAGGCGGTGGATCCTTCAACGGGTTCCCGCGGGAATCGTATACTTGGTCGGACCGCGCAAGCCTCCAGCGCGGGAGGCACATGTTTTCGTTCGGCGGGCAAGTCTCTCGCCTTCGTTCCAATCAGAATACCGACCACTTTCAATCTGGCATCGCCGTATGGGCCCCACTTCCTCCCTTCCTGCCCTTTACCAGCGGAAGCGTTATCAGCGATTTTGTTCTCGGTAAGCCCATCGTTTTTGGACAAGGGGATGGCCTGTTAGCCCGGGCTCGGGGAACGTTGTGGGGTTTCTACGGCCAAGATCAAGTCCGTGTTGGTTCCCGGCTTACTCTGACTCTGGGCCTTCGCTGGGACCCCTATTGGCCCTTCCACACTCTCCATGACAGGGCCGCGTGCTTCCGCCCAGGAGCGCAGTCAACTGTGTTTCTGAACGCACCCACTGGTGTGCTCTATCCCGGAGATCCCGATTGCGACGAATCCGGCGGGGTCGATCCAGATCTGAGCACCTTCCAACCCCGAATCGGTTTCGCTTACAGTCTGAACAAAAAGGGTACCACCGTGATCCGGGGGGGCTATGGGATTTACAGTTTGCAATTCCCTATGCAAAGCTTCCTGCCTTTTGCCGAACAACAACCTTACATTAGAACTATTCTAAGGTTTATCCCCCCGAGCATCTCTGATCCGTGGGCAGGGTTTCCCGGCGGAGACCCTTTTGCAAATGGCTTTCGGGCAGACGATGAACCAAGACCCAGCAATACTACCTTTACATCGCCCGTACAAGTGTCGGCCTTTGCACCCGACCTTAAATTGGGCAACGTGCAAAAGTGGAACTTGACCTTGGAACACGTTTTCTGGGGGAACACCGTTGTGCGGGCCTCTTACGTAGGAGATAAGGGAGCACACCTCAGTGTGAACCGGGAGTCGAATGCCGCTGTTTACATACCGGGCGATTGCCCCCCCGGTAGTGGTATGCCTTGCTCAACCACCCAGAATACCGACGCGCGGCGGCCATTCCCCGGCCTCGGGTCGGTGCAAGTAATTGAAGGCAGCGGGGATTCCTCATACCATGCCCTGCAATTGAGTTTCGAGCGGCGCGTGGGTTCCGGCCTAATGTTCTTCTCGAATTACACCTGGGGCAAGTCGCAGGATATAGTCTCACAAAATGGAAACGGCACACTTCGCGGCTGGTTCAATAGTGTCTCCAATCCTTTTAATGCAAAAGCTTACCGTGGCCTGTCCGACTTTGACCTCTCACACAGCTTCTCAACCGCCGTCGTTTGGAGTCTCCCATCATTTAAGCAGAGCAACTTCATCACCAAGCATGTCCTTTCCAATTGGCAGGTGTCCGGCATCTGGGTCTGGCAGGTCGGTCAACCGTTCAGTGTCTTTTCCGGCATCGATAATTCCCTGAGTGGAGTAGGGTTGGACTATGCAGACGTCATTCCTGGGGTTTCTCCATTCCTGGATCCCGATCGTCCTCATGATCAGCTCGTCAGTGAGTATTTCAATCTTACGGCATTCCAGCAAAACGCGCTCGGCACCTTTGGAAACAGTGGCCGCAATATCTTGCGCACGCCTGGATTCGGTAACCTTGACATTAGCCTTTTGAAGACAATCCCGCTCAAGCGCGAAGGGTACGCACTGAATTTCCGCGCCGAATTCTTCAATATTACGAATACACCGCATTTCACAGCTCCAGGGGTTGGAGGGCAGATCAGCTTGTCGTCACCGCAGGGTGCACAAATTCTGAAGGCTCGCGATCCGCGCATTCTGCAGTTCGCGCTGAAGTTTAATTGGTGAGTTTGCTGGTAGGGTGAGAAACAAAGCACCTGGCGGAAGCGCCCGGCAGGGCAGGCCAGCTTTCGATTGTCAACCGACGGGAAATCGGAAAGCGTGGCCTCAAACCCGCGAATCCGCCAAGTCCGCTATTCAAGGCCTGCTGCGGCATCACTTGACCCGGCGTCCAAATCTCGCCAATCGTCCTGCCTCTTCCCATTTCTTCCCAAACAGGTGTGGCACGATCCAAAGCGGCGAAGAAAGAAACCACAGCAGCGAGCCGAGATTGAACCACCAACGATAGTCCGCGAAGGAAAGCTTGCCCATGTATGCGAGACCTGGGGCGCTGATGCAGACAGCCAGGGCAAGAATCGCCAGAATTCCACAGAGCTTAATAACGGTCTGACGCACTCGCCGGCCTCCTGTTTTGCGACTCACTTGCGGCGCCCCAGAGATATGAAAGACCCAGATAACAGACCACTGCGATAAAGTAACCGGGAAGGGCTTTGAAAAAAAGGTGAATCGGTAAGAGAAAAACCGCGGTTAGGCTCAGGATCCAACTCAACAGCGCTGGCCAGTTGAAGAACAGGTTGCGCTTTTCTGCCCAGCACGAGGTCCAGTGCAATCGCGGAAAAATCCAATGCTCGGCAAAGACGATGGCACCGACAGGCGTCAGAATGAGCCCATAGAGAGCGGCAAAATCCAAGAGGTGCATGAAAAACAGCGGAAAGCAGGCTAGAACACTGGTGACTAAACCCGCCGCCAGAGTTATTTTCCATCGCTTCCAGTTTGGGGTGATGGTTTGCAAGGCCAGTCCCGCCCGATACAAATTCGGATTCGCGCTTGTCCAGCCGGCGATCACCACCGCCGTGGCCCCAGCGAACCCCGCCGCCGTATAAGCCATCAGACCTGGGTTCATTTCCCGCCCTACGGCTGCTACCATGATTCCCGAGCACATCCACGCAAGGAAATGGCCGAGAAACATCCCCGTAGCAGAAAAGAAGCCATACGTCCACTTCTTCGCATAGCGCAAAAGGGCCATATCCGATAGGCCTACATGTACTGACAAGTTTGCGAACCATGCGAAGAACGTGATATGCCACAGAGTGTATTCCTCCTGCCCGGGGGTCGGGACTCCAGTCCATATTCGCGTCGTGGCAATCTGCCAGACGTCGCTAACGCTATCCGTCCTGCCAAACGTTGGAAGCAGCGCGAGCGCCCCGGCGAAGAACACGGTTACCAACCAGGGAGAGCACACCTGAGAAAATTCGCTCAGCTTTTCAAAACCCAACATCGCGACAATCGTGACGACCATCCCTACGCATAACGTGACCACCACCCAGCCCACGCTGTTAGGGTATAGATCTTTCAGCGTAGGTGTTTTCACTGCGAAAGCCATCCCGACGGAGGTCGCGGAAACAGAAATCATCGCGCCCGCTACTATGCAGAACAAAATCGCGTTGGCCGTGTTGTAAAGCACACTCAAGCCGGGACCGCCGATTTTTCTGAAATACCAGTAGAGAGTCAAACGTGTCCGTGTAGCGATCGGCGCGCAGATGAAAGCATAGGACAACACCGCCAGGACGTTCCCCAAAAACAGACCCAAAATCAAATTCCTGGCGGAAACCCCATGGATAACAAACAAGGCTCCGATAACGAATTCTGTCGCAGCAATGTGTTCTCCTGCGAACATCGCTGCGAACTTCCGCCAGCCGAGGAGGCTCTGTTCCCGTACAGGCTCTCTATCAAATTCGTATAGGGAATCGAGGCGTTCGGCCAGATTTGTCAGCGATTGGTTCATCGTACGCTCGCGTAGCACCCAGCGAGCGTCACTCTAGGAAAAATAGTTTCCAAAGTCAATGCATTCGTGTAAGGTAGTTTCTTATCAGGAGGTGAGCCAAGTGGGGCGGAATGCCCCGGCCTTTACCTGCGCGTAGGACGGGGACGGGTAGGCAGAATAAAGAAGCCTGATGGCATCATCGATGTTACGCAAACGGCTCGATCAAGGAGGGCGGAAGAAATGGGCAGACTCGTGCATACGACGAAGGTGAGAATCGTTCAAGATCAGCCGCCAGCACGGCGAGCTTATGTGGAGGACTTCTCGCAGCCGATACCATTTGGGGTGCACGGTAAGATCGCCGAGTTCTACAAACTCCCCAAAGAGAAGGTTACGGATCCACAGCCAGCGACGCTGGATTACTTGGTGGCGTCCGTAGCTGGTTGACTGACTGGAACTCTGGCGCGCACGCTGGCAGTGCGTGGAATCCAGGTGGCTCCGGGAGAGCTCACGGCTGACGTAGAAGGCGATATCGAAGATGTCGAAGGCATTTTGGCAGTGACAAAGATCCGCGTCAAGTATCACTTCGCCGTGCCGCAAGACAAACGGCCAGAGGCAGAACGTGCACTTGAGCTTCACAAACGCGCTTGTCCGGCCTCGAACAGCGTCGAACGCGGTATTCAGGTGAGCTGGGATGCGGATATCCGAGTTAAGTGACACGGGCAACGTACCTTAGTCTTTCATCCCAAAGGAGCATCCATGTTAAAGAGCCTCCATCATGTAGGCATAGTTGTGGAAGATATGGCGCGGAGTCTCATCTTTTACCAATCACAGTTGGGCGGGGTCGTTGCATTGGACCTGATGATGGATTTGCCCGAATTTGGTCACGGGGTCGGAATTCCAGGTGCGAAGGCGAGAATTGTTTTTCTGCAGATACCGGAACTCTCCTCGCAAATCGAGCTTATCCAATACAGCTCACCCCCGGGGAAGCGCATGAGAGGTGGTTTTTCATCAAACAGCATTGGCAGCACACACGTGGCATTTCTAGTCGCCGACTTAAATCGGGTCCACAAGAGCTTCAGCGAAAGGGGTGTGAGCTTCGTCTCACCGCCGTCTGCGCTTCCGGCGGACCATCCGCGATTGGGCGGCGTAAAGTTTTGCTATTTCCGGGACCCCGATGGGGCCCTCTTGGAACTCATCGAGCTTCCAAACTAGAGAATCTTGCATCAGAGTTCGAAATGGGATGTTGACGAACAATGTTCTTAAAAGCCCAGAGGCTGTCGAGGAATGAAAAACCGAATACGACCTGCGGTATTCGCTCGATGGGGATCCATTTATGGGAGGATCATCATCATGAAGCGACTTGTTCTGTGCATCATCCTCTTGGTCTGCAACGCCTGCTCGGGAACAGACAACAATGTTCCGTCACCCGCGATTGGGAACGTCGCGAACGGACTCATCGCGTTTCCGGGGCAGGACCAGCAGGGCCGTCAGCAGATCTTCACAATCACAATCGATGGCGCCGGCCGCACACAGCTCACCTTCCAGGGTGAAAACTCAATGCCGAGCTGGTCACCGGATGGTACTCGCATCGCCTACGTGTCACGTTCCCCCCAGGCTGCCGTGTGGATCATGGACCAGGATGGCGGCAACAAGCGAATGCTCGTGACCGGGGATGCGCCGGATTGGGGCCCAAACAACGAGATCGCCTACACGTTTTCTGGAATGCCGGGCGAGCCCTCCGAGATCTGGGTAGTGGACGCCAATGGAGGGACGCCGCGCCAAGTGACTTCCGGAGGAAACCATGGCGGACGTGCACACCCGTCTTGGTCACCGGATGGCAGGCGCCTCGTGCACTTGCAACTGACACCCCAAGATCCTGCCACCGACGACACCCGCAACGGGTGCCCGGCGCTCTCGTTTCGCGCCGAACTGTGGATCATCAACGCAGACGGCACCAACGCGCGCCAGCTCTCGATGACCGGTTCCGCGAACTTCGATTCCAACGGGCAACTCATCAACTCGGCGGACGACGCCAATGCGCCCGACTGGTCCGCCGCCGGTGATGTCATTAGCTTCTGGTCGGGACAAGAGAATTGCTTCGGCCAGATTTGGCGCATCAATGCGGATGGCTCAGGACGGATGCAGCTCACCAGGGCTCCCATACCATCCCACAACGATGATCCGGCGTGGTCGCCTGACGGCAGGCAGGTCCTTTTCACCACCGACCGCAACGGCCGAATCGAGACGTGGGTGATGGACGCCGACGGCAGCAACCCAAGATTCGTGACCGACTCCAAACCCGGCCCCGGCCCCGGAGACGCCGCTTGGCAGCCCATCCGGAGGTGACTTCGCGTGATCCCAAGCGCATTCTTCCTAG
>JAKEER010000348.1 GCA_022616615.1 Acidobacteriota bacterium | reverse complement strand
TGCCTGTCCGTTCTGCATGACCATGATGGAAGACGGTCTGGTGTCAAGGAAGGCCAACGTTCAGGACAAGGACATAGCGGAACTGGTGGCCGAAGCCATGGGCCTCCACGTCTGACCAGGGTAGGGACTCACAGGTCCACAGACGATTTCAAAGCTGACTCCCGCAGGATCGGCGGGCCAAGGCTTAGATCCTGGTGGCTTTTCCAGCGGTCGATGCCGTTCCCGCGCTTCGGCTTCGCTCACCTAAGGTGATGCGTTGGTTATGGGGGAAATCGCATGGCATTGGTAGCCATGGTGAATGCCCATCTGCAGTCCGGTCCGTCACCCCTCCGGCGAGAGAACAACCCAACGGCGGGGTAATGTTGGAGGTGGCTGCTCCGGCACGCAATTCTTTCGCACTGCCTGGTAGAGCCGAGACGCCATGAAGTGCAACGGTGAGCCATACGATCGGTGTGCGATCAGAAACTGAGAATCCAGAAAAGAGGAACAAGAGATGTCCAAATCTTCGAGACCGACCGCTCAAAAACGTGCCAAAGAAAAGGCGCGGCAGGAGAAACAACAGCAGAAGGAAGCTCGTCGCTTGCAATCCAAAGAACGCAAGACAGACGTTGGTCTGAGAGGCGGAGAGGAAGACCCCGATATTGCCGGAATCCGTCTGGGCCCTCAACCGCTCCCGCCAGAGTGGGACTCAGTTGCCAAGAGTAACGAAGAGAAGAAATAGGCCATACCCTTCTTTGATGTAAGCAGTTGCTCCGGCCTGTTCTTTCTAAGGTAGAAACATTTCATGCAATAGTTATTAACTGGTGCAGAGGTAGCAGGACACGGCGCGGGGCCTAATCAGCGCCCCGCACCCACCCCGCACCCTCCCCGCACTCCCGGTCCCCTGACGCTGTGAAAAAATTCCAGGCGGCGAGCGGCTTTGCCGCCCGATGTGCGGAAAGGCCCTGCCTTTCGGCATGAGGTGCCGTAGTTACCTTTCTCCGCTGCCCGTCAAGAGCGTGCACGGCACGGCTCTTGACGGGCAGCGGAGAAAATAGAGGGGGTTGCCCTTTGACGGAAGGACCAAGCCCTTCCGCACATCGGGCGGCAGAGGCGCGCCCAAACCCGCCGTTTTTTCACAGCTCGCCTCTCCCCGAGTGGGGCGAGGGGAGCAAACTTGCAAGAGTCGTGTCTTGTAACCACTGCTCGGACTAGTAAATCATGGCAACCACTCTTGTGACTTGCCTCCGGCTTGTTTGTCGGGCGAGGATCTTCGATACTCGGTTGATGTATTGAGCAACCATTGGAACCCAGAACGGGCGTTATGCCAACAAGATACCAGGTAAACGGCAAGGAAATGAGTTTGACGGAAATAGTCAAATTGGCACAAAGATGCGGGTATCGGGGACCAATCAGAGTGATAAGTTCTCAGATGAAAGCAATCTTAAAGAAACAAGGTTACAACTTAACTAAGAAGTGAGTTTTAGTCGATTGGGGAAGGCGACTCCACCTAAGCATTGAGCGGGCGGGCCAGAAAGTCCGGATTGCAGACTTAGTTAGTACTGCGTTTCACAAACACGGTGACGCATTTTTCAAGGCTCGAAAAAAGGAAGCCTGGAGAGACTTGGTCTCGCCTAGTATTACTTTGTTAAGTTTCTCTCTGGGTGGCGCATACATCGACTTTTTGCGATGTATGCGGGCTGCACAGCGAGTGATCAGGCGCAGTTGAATGGCTTCGGGAGCCAGCGGGCAGAAAGCGGGTCTTGCTGACTTTACCCCGCACGCGGGACTAGGCCAGGGAGAAGATGTGCGGGCAGTCCTAGAGATCGTTCTGTACCTGATTCGATCGAGGGATGTAAACCATGGGGATGCTTCTACAGAAAAGCGCCTTAAGCCAGGTCCCGAAGCATGAGCTTCAGCGCAAAGAACAGCAAGCATACTTCCGCCACTGAATGGCTACTGTGAATCCGGTTGACGCAGGTTCACGTTCGCGGGATTCGTTTCCAGGGACAAACGGGGAGTTATCAAAGAGAACTGGATGCGATGCTTTCGATCGGCGAGGCCATACGACTGAAGAGGTTGTATTCGTCGAGCGAACCACTCTGACAGTTCCTCGGACTCGCTGATCTGGTCGAGTGCCGTGGCATCAATCCAGGTTTTTCTTCCCTGGGATTTCAAATACTTGAGCTCATCCGTTAGGGCCTGAAGATCCTTTAGCGTGACGGGGCGCCACGTTGTGCCTTTATTGAAATACCTAAAGATCCAATTGTCACAGTTGAAATTCGAGAAATAGATGACGTCATCGTGCCAGATTTCGTTGGCTTTGATTGCGAGATGCACCGGCGGCGTCGCTTCAGTCTTTGAGTAGGGGTAGATCAGAAAAGTAAAGTTGATCAGGATCATCACAACCACAAACGACGCCAGCACAAACGAGTGCTCTCCTGTAAACGAGTTCCAGTGCCGCTTCAAGAGCAGGCCCAATAACAAGATCAAAGCCGGAAGATAGAAGAGGCGGTAATAGGGATAGCCGGTGAGCCACAAAGATAAGAAAGCGGCAAACGATCCAATCCAGGTAAGCAAGACCGGGATCATACCATCTCGGCTACGATCCCATGCAGGAAACTTCCACAGGGTTGCAGAGCGCTTAAAAGCATCCCAGACCGTAAACGACAACAGGGAGATGCTGCAAACCAGGAGAATAGCAAGGATCACCAAGAACGGTACTTCCACGTGAGTCAACGCCAGCGAGAACCGTCCACCAAAAAAAATCCTGACGGTGCTTCGTAATGTTTCCCATATACTGCGGACGACCGATACGAAAGCGAATTCTTCCCTTCCATTCGAGAGGACCCAACTTACCAAGGCTCGAACATTGGTCCACCTGAAAACCCGGAACCAAACCCAACAGTAGGCGAGAATCACGATACCCGAGGCCACCGACGTGTAAACGAGTGCGTTGCGCCAAGCTGGCTTCAGCCCCCTTCTTAGTGGATCGCAAAAAATGACCACCACAACGACCGGGAAAAAGAAAACGGCTATCTGGTGAAGGAGCATGCTAACGGCATGAATCATTCCGATGGAAACCCAGTTCGGCTTAGGCTGAGTCTGTAACTTGCAGGCAGCTAGCAACAGGAAGAAAACACTCGGCACGTAGACGTTGGCATCGGTGGAAAACTTCCACCAGGTGGCGGAAAAAGCAAACAGCAACGTCAACCAAACACTGATATAACGATCGCCCACGGAGCGCATCAACATGGAAAACAACAGATAGGCGGAACCGACACTCAGACCAATGCTAAGCGCTGAGAGCATGCTGAGCGCGCGGAGCTCGGGAAGCAGCCAGCGGACAGAATGATAGATTGAGTATCCAAAGAAGTTGTAGAAGAGATGATTCGGATTGAACAAAGCGTAAGTCAATCCGTGACTCTCTTCGATTGCCAAAGCAAACCCAATTCCGTCCCAATAGTGGTTCCTGGTGGGGAAAAGACAATAGACCAGTAAGATCAGGAACAGCAGGCAAAGCTCGAGTCGTCTATCCTTGAGCATGAGGCGCTTCCTCCCATGAAGGCCAAAGGCCTCTTAGGTTTGCCCCCGTGCGCCAGCGCATGCTCCTTGGTTAATATCGAAGGTCGGCTGATGACCCGCGAGCAGCGAGCTGAGTTGTCGCCAACCTCGGAGCAGCACACCGGGCGTTTACCGTCGCTAACGGAGGCAGCGCTCTTAGTGTGATTTCCGAATTGCTTTGTTGGAAAAGGCGAAAAGAAAGGAAAGAAGCTGCCCAGGAGGTGCTGAAGCACCTGAAAAAGGGCTGCAACTCGGCACTACCGGACAACGCCGTCATGATCTGGATTCGGGGAAGCCAGGTCAATTGGGGCCTTCCCCAATTGATATTAGGGTTTTCCCTAATGGAGGGACTGAAGGAGTGTCATGCGGACTAGGTCGGCTAGCGATTCGGCGCGCATTTTTTTCATGAGGTTGGCGCGGTGTACTTCTACCGTCTTCTGGCTCAGACTGAGTTCGTCGGCGATGACCTTGTTGGGTTTGCCAGCAATGACCTTGTTCATGACTTCTCGCTCACGCGGGGTGAGGGAGGAAACACGGGCTGCAATTTCAGCCTGCTCAGCCTTTTCATCGCGGATTCCGAGGTCGAGTTGAATGGCCTGCTGGATGCGATTGAGCAAGACCTGATCGCTAAAAGGCTTTTCAATGAAATCTAGAGCTCCATTCTTGAGGGTGCGAACCGCCATGGGAAGATCCGCATGGCCAGTGATGATAATGATTGGGATTCGTAAAGCGCGACTCGCAAGCTGCTCCTGCAGGTCCGCGCCACTCATTCCTGGCATGCGGATGTCGAGAACGAGACAGCCCGGCCGGTTTGGATCGTAGCGATCCAGAAAATTCCGCGCGCTGTTGAAGGTTTCGACGGGCAATCCGACCGATTCAATAAGCCACCGAAGAGAATCGCGGACCGCAGGGTCGTCGTCGACCACAAATACAGTGGGGTCAGGCCGCATCTGCATCAGCTCCATTCTTAACCGGCAGCGCAAACTGAAAAGTGCATCCGCCGTCCGAATTGATCGCCACCTGAATGTGACCCCCGTGTGCCTCCACAATGGATCGACTGATGGAAAGCCCCACACCCATTCCACCGGGTCGAGTGGTAAAGAAGGGGTCGAAGATGTGAGGCAACGCAGCTTCTGAGATGCCCTTGCCATTGTCCCTCACGGCCACTTGGGCAAGCTGGTGGTCAAGGGCCCTGGTCTGAACCGTGAGCAGGCCAGACTTGTGTCCGTCGCCGCTCAAGGCTTCCAGCCCATTCCGCACAAGGTTCAACACTACCTGCTCAATTTGAACAGCGTCCGCGAACACCCAAATGTCTTCTTGCGACAGCTCAAGCTGCAAAGTGACTTCAGCTCGCCGCGCCTCTTCCTCAAAGAAGTGCAGGGCTTCTCTAACAACGCTATTCAGCTGAACTGGGACTCTTCTGGGCTCCTCCTTTCGCACGAAGCTTCGCAGCCTGCGAATGATGTCGCCGGCCCGGACTGCCAGGTTTGAAATATGCTCCAGAGCTTCAATGAGTCCAGAGTCCGCATCTGCGCTGCTTTGCCGTAGTCGGATAATGCAACCTCTGGAATAATTCACGATGGCCGTCAGCGGCTGGTTTAGTTCGTGTGCGATGCCGGAGGCCATTTCTCCCATGGTGCTTAGCCGGAGAACATGGGCGAGGTCGGCTTGGTGCCGGCTCGCCTCTGCTTCCGCATCTTTCCGCTCCGTGATGTTGGTGACTGCGCCGACGTGTCCAGTGACCTTCCCAGATTCGTCCAGTTCCGGCACCGACTGGCCGAAGACCCAGATTGTCTTGCCGCTGGGATGTTGCAGTCGAAATTCAGCCTTAAATGACTTGCGCATCCGGACGGCTTCCTGCCACCCACTCACGACGCAGTCGCGGTCCTCTGGATGAACTGCGCGCACCCAGCCGTCGCCTTTGGCTTCCTCACCCGAGAGGCCGGAGACTTCGCACCAGTGCTCACTTACGTACAAGCAACGACCGTCTGCATCCGCGCGAAACAGCCCCACGGGAGAAAGCTTGGCCAGCGTCCGGTGCCGTTTTTCGCTTTCTGTTAGGGCAGCTGTGGCACGATCCACCGCCTGCTGAAGCCGCTCCGGCTCGCGCGCCAGAACCCACCCCAGCACGGCGATTATCAAAACAAGAAAACATCCTCCAAAGCGGAGCTTCCAACTCCCTGGAGCCAGAGATTCCCGACCGGAAGTAGGGGCGGCGGCCATTTGCCAAGATCCGTTGGGAAACGAGATGTCAGCGAGCACTGGATCGGATTCAAACAAATTCCCATCGCCAAAGAAGACGTCACCTGTTGCTCCCACGCCGTCTTTGCCGCGGATTGCTAACCTGAGCCGGTGCGTGCCCTGAATCACCCCTGCTTCTCTCAGCAGCGGCTCCAAGTCAATTACCGTCATAGCCAACCCCCAGTACGTGGCAGCATCAGACGGCTTGGCTGGCTTCAGAAAAATCGGCGTATAGCCGATCAGTGCGAGACCGCCCTGCAGGAGTTCGGTGGGTCCTCCCACGACCAGCTTCCCGGTCTCGATGGACCTCTCCACTGCAGGTCGGCGAGCAGGATTCTTCAACAGATCGCGCCCCATAGCCACTTCGTTTCCCTTGAGTGGGTGGATATGACTAACCACTGAATTCTTGGCCAACTGGAGGCTACGGATTCCAGCCTGCTGCGCGACAAGGATCTCAGCCAGAACTTCGAACTCGCTCTGAGTGATCTTCGGATTAGTGGCGACGTGGGCCACAAGGCCACGATTGAAAAACAACCTCCGGTTCAGTGCGCCTTCCAGCTGTGCCCGAACGCCGCTAGTTCGCCGCAGCACAATCGAACGCAAACGTTCCTGATAGTGTGCCTGCTCCGACCGATCCACGATCCAGACAGCCAATAGGACGCTAAGTGAAATCGCAGAGAACAGAAAGATGTGTAGCAAACGGGAATTCATAGCAAATGTTTTATCCCAACGACGCTAGCCTATCTAGCCGCCGAAACAGCAGTCGATATCGCCAGCCCTGCTTCAGAGCTAACCGCGTGGGCCTAAATTGATGAAGAGGAGAATGCTCGGAGTTGTGATTGAACTCCTGGATTATAACGGAAGGACCTTTGCACCATCAACCGTAGAGTACCTAGTGGCGGGCAATCTCTCGACTCCTCCCTTACGGTCAGGCTACTGGCCTCATTCAAGCCGAAGGCTTGCAAGCCATTAGCCGGGGGTGGAGCGAGGTCGCT
>JAKEER010000347.1 GCA_022616615.1 Acidobacteriota bacterium | reverse complement strand
CAAGCAGCCATGGCACCGGGAACGGACCTGACGTTGTGGATCCAGATTAACGGTGACCCTATCCCTGAATCGGCTGATGGCTCGGTTTCTGGCCCGCACGGCCACACTTACGGAACGGGCTTTGGCTCAGGCTCCCCCTTCCACGGGGACTTCGCGGGTAACCTGGTAATCGGGATCGCCGCCGACCTAGATAATGGGCATATGTATCTACGCAACAATGGACGGTGGGTGGATGGAGAACCCGGTACTGGCAGCGGCACCCCACTCGCGCGGCTTCTCTACCGCGGCAGTGTCAGTTCAAACGTTGTCCTCGCTCCCTTGATGCAGCGCGGACTGCTCCAGGTGAACTTCGGCGCTGACACCTTCCTCTATCCGTTGCCCGCCGGCTATCTCCCATTCGATCAAGCCGCCACTCGCTGAAGTGCCTTCCGAGGATTAAAGAGGATTGAAGGGGCCAGGCGGCACGCGAATGACCAATATTGGGCCACGCCAGCCCACAAGCCGCTCACGCTTTACGGTCGAGCGGCTGCACCGCCAGCCGCACCCCCATCGCCTTCAAAATCGCGGTCAGGTTTTTAAGCTTGGAGTTGCTTTGCGGTGACAGCGTGCGGTGAGCGTGGTTGGTCGATGATCTCAGTCACGGCTATGCTCCATGCCCCCGGCCAGCTTCTGTGCCCGCTTTCGGAACGAACCCGCCATTTGCCGCCACGCGCTTCAGCATCCTATCGAAGAATCGGGACCGCGCAGCCAGAGTAGCTAGTGCCCCTTTCCTGACGCGAGAAAGCGCCTGACTTGTTTGTGCAATTTTCAACGTTATCTCTCGGAAGAGGAGGTAGTCTCCCGGTTCATCGGCAACATGAGCCTTGAAATAGGACAACGCTTCCTCGGTCACCGCGGGTATGTTTTCCATTCCGGCCAAGTAGGCCGCGAAAATGCCCTCGTTCACAGGCTCGTGCGCGAATCCCAAGGTGCCCAAGCCCTCTTCAACGCTTGCTTCAGTGCATATACGTAGACGGTATGCAAGGTATTCGCGCGTCTCCGGAAATGCTTGTTCCCCCTTGAGCTTTGTCGGATCAAGGCTGAAGAAGCGCAACACCTTGACAAACTGCCTCCAGTGAGAGCTCTCCGAGGGAGAACCCCAGTGTTCGACGTTCAAGAGCGGGATCAAGAGTCTTGATGCTTCATAGTCCTCGATGCGCGCGAACAAAGCAGCAAGACATCTGGGAAACTGCGTTGAGAAGTAGAACTGCTGGGTAATCCACAATCGAATACCCTGCGGCGTGACTTTCCCCGCCCTGAGCACGTTCAGAAAAGGATGTTGCAGGATTGGATGCGCGAGGACTTCGTCCCGGAGGCTGTCCAACTTTGATAGGATGGCCTCAGAGCTTAACTGGCCACCGCTTCGACGAACTGCTGTATTCACGCTGCTTTTCGCGGATATCAGGAGACTTGACTACTTGTGCCCATTCACAGATCCGGACGATACGGAAAGCGCAACCCCTTGACAAGCGGCCGACTCAAGATCGGTGCTGATTTTCCGGCAAGAACCATGCTAGTCTTGGCTCAACCGTGCTGCGGGTCGGAGGCAGCCCCAATGGAGCAAAGTCGATTCGCTGAAGGCCAATGACGGAAAACCGTACAAGTCCACGAGGGATTCTCATGACCGTGACCGCCCTCGGCGTCGGCCTCATTGCCTGGCAGGCTGCTTCATTGGCCGTTTCCTCGAGTTCAGTGCTACCGCCACCAGCTCGCGTGCTCCATGCGCTCGTGGACATGTCGAGGTCAGGGGAACTCGCACAAGATGTCGCAGCAAGCTTGAGAAGGATTCTCACTGGGTTCTTGCTCGCCCTCTTTGTTGGCGCGGCTCTCGGCGTCGTCGCCGCACGGTACATCAAAACCTACACCCGCGTCGCTATTGTTCTCGAACTGTTGAGTTCTATTCCTCCGATCGCTTGGACGCCGCTTGCGATTCTGTGGTTCGGCATCGGCGATGCGCCGGCCTATTTCATCGTCTTCTTGGGCGCTTTCTTCCCACTTTTCACAAGCGTTTACGCAGGCATCACCCAGACGGAGAAAAAACTGGTGGACGCCGCCCGGACACTGGGAGCGTCTCGCGGCAAAATTGTATTTGGGATCATCCTGCCTTCGGCTCTTCCTTCTATCCTGACCGGCATGAAAACCGCCGTTGGCGTCGGTTGGTTCAACGTGATAGCGGCTGAACTCATCGGAGTTCGGTTCGGTCTTGGGTACAAGATTCAGCTAAGTCGCACACTCCTCTTCTCCGAGAACGTGATTGCCCTGATGCTCGTCATCGGAGTAATCGGATGGGTGATGGTCCATCTCGTCGGCTTTTTCGGCAATCTCCTCGCACCATGGCGTATTGAGGATGAAACTCGAGCAAAGTGGATTGCCCGACGGAGATGGGTGTCGGGTGCAGTTACTCGCGCCCTGTCAGAGCCAGCAACCCAGACTCTCGGGGCTTCGGAAGCTTCGAGCAAGTGGCAGCGTGAACACATAGGTAGCCCCGACCTGCCGCACAACGAGGACGGCAAACCGGTGCTTACCGTGTCCAGCGTTTGCAAGTCCTACCCGATTCAGGAAGGTCAGAGTGTCGGTACTCTTGAGATTCTGAAGAACATAGACTTCTTCGTTAAGCGCGGCGAGGTCTTCACGATTGTTGGCCCGAACGGGAGTGGCAAGACGACCTTGATTCGCCTGCTCGCTGGCCTCGAAACGCCTGATTCTGGCATTATATCTTGTCAGGAACAAAGTGTTGCGGGGCCTGACCGAAACAGAACTGTCATCTTTCAGGATTTCGCCCTGTTCCCTTGGCGCACTGCTGCGGGAAATATTGACTTTGCGCTTTCCGGATCGGCCGCGGTCAACGGAGACAGGCAGGCACATGTTGCGAAGCTTCTGGATGAAGCGGGTCTTGCCAGGTTTGGGGAATCCTACCCGGCGGAGCTCTCGGGCGGTATGAAACAGCGCCTTGCTCTGGTCCGCGCACTGGCTGTCAAACCAACTCTAATCCTGATGGACGAGCCGTTTGCAAGTTTGGATCCGCTCGTTCGCCAAAGCAGCCAAGAGGCCATTCTATCGCTTCTCGCAGCAAAACCGGTTACTGTCGTTCTGGTCACGCATGACTTGGATGAAGCCATCTTCATGTCCAACCGCGTATTGGTCCTCAGTCCGAGGCCGGGTCGCATTAAGAAGGTTGTCCCAATTGACCTCCCTGCGAAACGCAACGCCGATACGAGAAAAAGCCCGGAATTTAACAGGATTAGAAACGAACTTTGGGATATCTTGCGCATCCCCATGTGGGACGATGAAATGCGAGTTAGCGAAATCTGAAGGAGGCGACGATGAAAATTATTGCGGTCACAAGGTCGTTCGGGAAAAAACTTCTGATAACCGTCCTTGGCATTGCGACGATCTGTCTGGCTACGTTTCTCGCCGCGTGCGGCAAGTCAACAGAAGCACCGAAGGAATTCCCACCGATACGAATCGGCTGGCAAGTAGCTTGGGCTACGCAAGGACAGATCGCTATGGCACTTCAGAACACAACTGCGCTTGATGTGATGGGGCTAAAGGGAGACTTCAAATCCTTCACGTACGGCGCACCGCTGAGCGAAGCGGCCCTGGCGGGTCAACTTGATGTTGCCTTTGTGGGAGACCAGCCCGCTGTCAATTTGTTGTCCCGTTCAACAGACTGGAAGATCGTCGCACGGCTTATGGATTTCCGTGTCGCGATTGTGGTTCCGCCCAACACTGCAATTCGGTCGGTGGCGGACCTGAAAGGAAAGACGCTTGGCATTCCCTTTGGGGCTTCCACCCATCGCCTGGCTTTGCAGTGGCTCAAGGAAGCTGGCTTGGACCCCACGAAGGATCTGACAATTCTCAACATAGACATCACGGAGCAGTCCGATACTGTAAAGGCAGCCGCTGGCGGCCCGTGGTCCGAAGTAGACGCCTTCGCGTCGTGGGACCATCACATTGCTCTGTACGAGAAGCAGGGCCTCGCCCGAATACTGAAGAGCGGCACGGCTCTTGGGGTCGTGATGATGTCAAAGCAGCTGATCGACGAGCACCCATCAGAGGCGGCTGCATTTCTGGCTGCGTATAAATTGGTTTATTTTTACTACGCAACCCATCAGGAGCAGGTCAACAGATGGTTTGCGGAAGCCGCTGGAGGTCAGTTCAACACCGATATCCTTCAGAAAGTATCAATGGTCGAGCCGAACATGCGGGCTCGGACACTGGACGATATAAAAGTGGATATCGGTCCAGTGCAAACCGACACACTTCAAACTGCTGCCGACTTCGCGACTGCCCAAAGCCTCATAAAGGTCAAGATATCCATTCCGAATGCTGTGACATCGAAACCACAGACTGATGCAAAGACTATGCTGAGCCGCACGTATGCCGACTTGCAGCCGAAAACTCCGAGCGCCTCGTCTCCATAATAGAGACACGTTTTCTTGACCGCGGGTTGCTCTGTAGTGATGAATTGCATCGAGGGGCGTGACCGTCATGAATAGAAATCGAATGGTTCGCGACTTCAGCATGTTCGCTTTGGTTGCTGGGTTTGTGCTTCTTATTTACGGAACTAAGGTAACGTTCTGGTTTGGCCTCGTTGTTTTCGTCTACGGTGTTATGGGCGTCGCCATGATTCGATGGCTCGAACGCCAGAGGCGACTGACCAATACCATCCACGAATTCTTCATCGCCTTCTTCGGGGGCTTGGCTGCTTTCGGTCTGGTGCTTGTGGCAGTTAACAACGACGTCTTTCGTAATAAAGGCGTGACCCAGACAATAGCCGGCATGGCCAACTCTCAGGTCGATTGGTTTGTTGCCCTAGGATGGGCACTTGGCATCACGGGCACCGTGTGGACGATTTGGGCAAAAGCCAAGGCCGAGAAAGCAGAAGAACAGTCTCGCCTAGCACTCGAATCTCTGACTACAAGATCCGTTCAATTTCGTGCTCTTGTTGATGGAGGCTTGCTGGTTGACTACCTCCGAGATGCGACGCACGAGCTAGTAATGCTTTTGGGAGTTCCTGCTGTGGGCATTTTTCACGCTAACGGGAGCCACCTCCGCGTAGACTCGTCATTGTCAGTACTCCGCACCATTCAAGAAGCCATGACTATGGTCCTTAGCAGCGACAGCGGGAAAGTCACAATTGTTTACCTTGACGCCAAGGTCCTCAAAAGCATGGCTAAAAAAAGTCAACAGAATAAGGTCCTGTCAACGGGGCAAGCGGAAGATTTCGACAAAAAAATAGACGCGTTCGAATCTGATTTGACCAGGCTTAAGGACCAGTATCCAGACAAGTTAAGGTTTGCAAGCTACCACTTTTCCAACAAGCAAGGGGAGTTTATCGATCCCGGACTGCGATTCGTCATTGTGAGTGGCGAGAATAGGGGAGTTCCATACAAGAAGTCATGCACATGGTTCGTCAAAGAGTTTACTGAAGACGCCCCTCAAGAATTTGAGGCCATAGGACTGAAAACGGAAGAT
>JAKEER010000037.1 GCA_022616615.1 Acidobacteriota bacterium | reverse complement strand
CGCGACATACAGATCAGGCCAGCCGTCTCCAGTGAAATCCGCCCACAGCGGAGTAAAACCATAGTATTCAGGAACAGCAGGGCCGAGCGCTTTACGAGTCACGTCCGTGAAAGTCCCATCGCCATTGTTCCGAAAAAGGATGTCGGAAAGCCCTTTGAGGCCTCGCGGGCCGCACTGGACGGCCAGCCCGCGATACTGACAGAACTTGCCGCTTCCCTTGGGAGGGGTGGTGGCGCGCTCAAAGTCTAAATAACGCGCCACGTACAGATCCAGAAACCCGTCGCGATCATAGTCGCCCCAAGCCGCGCCCGTGCTCCAGCTCCCGGCTGCCAGCCCGGCCTTTTCGGTAACGTCGCTGAAAGTGCCATCGCCATTGTTCCGGTAAAGGATGTTTTTCCCAAAGTTAGTGACGTACAGGTCCACGTTTCCATCATTGTCAAAGTCAGCCGCAGCCGCTCCCATCCCCCAACCGTTGCCGCCTACGCTGGCTTTTTCGGTGACATCGCTAAAGGTACCGTCTCGCATGTTCCTGAAGAGCTTGTTCCGCGGGGCTGGCGTGGCACCGGGCTTGTCAAGAGCTTCAAACGTCGAACCATTGACGAAATAGATATCCAACCAGCCGTCATTGTCGTAATCAAAAACAGCCACGCCTCCTCCAACCGATTCCAAGAGGTAATCCTTGGAAGCCCCGCCGGAAACGTGCCTAAAATTAATCCCTGCCTTTTGGGCAACTTCTTCGAAATGCCCATAGACTTTGGAGTTCATGGGCTGGCAGACAGAATGCCTCACGGCCAAACCTGTCAGTCCCACGCCGGAAAGCACCAGAAGCGACACGACGTATTTCATGGCTGCGTCCCGCGGAAATTGGGTTGCTTCAGGGCCCTACCCTGCTCGTGACGCTGCTGCTGTATTTCCTGAAATTGCTTCAGCATGACTGCAGCCTCTTGGCTCCTGCCTAAGCTGGAAAAGACCCGACTGATCAGGTAGTAAGAACTCTCGAAGTCAGGATTGGCCTCGATCGCTTTCTGCAAATGCAGCCGAGCAGACTCAAAACGGGAGCTGTCAAAGTAGATGCTGGCGAGTTCGAACCGAGCCGGCGCGTGAGATTCATTCAGCTCGATTGAGCTGAGGAGATACTTTTCGGCTTCCTCCTTTCGGCCCAGCTTGGACAAGACTAGCCCCAGCTGGAAGTGGTACAGAAACCGGTCTGGACCGAGCCGGAGAGCCGTCTCGTAACAGGGGAGAGCCTCTTCCAGATTGCCCAGGCTGGCCAGACTGCTGCCCATCAGGTAGTGAGCCTGGGCCAGACTCGGATCAAGAGAGATGGCTTTCTGAAAAAAGTCGCGCGACTGAGAGTAACTTCCCATGTTGTGATGGCTCAAGCCCAGTGTGAATAGATAGCGGCTCGAAGTCGAGAACTGTGGCCGGTGCTGCTCAAGAAGTTCGATGACAACGGGGTCCTTTTCCTGGAGCTGAAGAACATTGGCCAAGGCGAGGAGAGCAGGTTCCCGAGCGCCGTGTTTTGCTAATGACCTTTCCGCAACCCGCTGGGCCTCCTCCAGCCGGTTTAGGGCGACATAACAACGGACCAACAGGTCTAGATCGTCCTCATTCCATTCTTGCGATGTTGCTGTCAGCAGCCTCTCAGCCGCTGCCGGCTCTCCCGCCAAAAACGTCTGATGAGCCAGCTTGGATCTGATTTCCGGATCGGCGGGCCAGCGACTGCGGGCTTGCTGTAGCGGCTTCAGGGTGCGTCCAGTCTGGCCTGACTTCTCGTAGGCCAGAGCCAAGTTGAGATAAAGCGCCTTTTCCCCTGGATGCAAACGAAGCGCCTGCTCCATGCAGGCAACGGCTTCATCAAACTTTTCCAGTTGAGTCAGAGAAGAGCCCAGCAGAATCGCGTGCGTTGGATCTTTCGGGATGGACGGCTTCGATAGGAGCTCGACCGTTCTGGCATGGTGACCCAATCGGCTCTCAGCCAGGGCCAGGGTGAAGCGGGCATCACTTGAGTCTGGCGCCGCCCGGAGTGCCAATTCCAGAGGTTGCAGTGCTTCTTTCGCCAATCCTTGTTTGACGAGCAGCTTGCCGGCCTTTAAGTGGAATTCGGCCGAAGGTGGAGGCGCTTGAAGCGCCTGGTTCAGGACTCGCACTCCGTCGCTCGTGCGTCCGAGAGCCAAGAGACAATGAACCAGGGCCAACGCCGCTTCTTCATCCTGAGGCCTTTGCTGACGAAAGAGGGCGAGATAGTCCGCAGCTTCGTGAAGACGGTTCCCGTGCAGGTGCAGAATCCCAAGGTTGTAGAGGGCCCCTGGTGTATTCGGCTGCAACGCTAGAACCTGCTTATACGCATTAATGGCTTCCACTTCCATGCCGAGCTGGGAATTGGCTGAAGCCAGCAGCATCCAGGCACTGACTGAATTTGGATCGCGAAGCACTGCGTTCCTCAGTATCTCTCTGGCTTCCTTCGGCTTGCCATGCTGCATCAGGTACTGCGCCTGGCGCCCTGCATCGGTCCTGGCAGCAGAGAGTTGTGATTGACCATCAGTTGGGATCAGACAAATCAGGCAAATGCCCAGGCAGACCGTCAAAGGTCTGTTGGCTTTTAGTTTTTCAACCGGACCGTACATGAAAACCCATTCCTGACCACAACGATCACGAGGTCCATTGGTCATCAATTGCATTGCCGACATCGGTTGAGAGGATGACCGGCCTCTTGGCCAAAGCGCCCGAGGCCGAAATTTCAAATATGTTTGGCTAGCTTTTAGCTTGCATTGAGCCCAGCCGATCAAAAACCATCTATGTCGTGAATCGATTCATGAATTATGCATTCATCTAGCGCGATGTCAAGGGCGATGTCAAGCTAAAAAATCCGGGGGTGCAATTGAAAGTGACGTACACGTTGAACGCCATTGCGGCTCCGCCGCCTGATGTGAGGCAAGGTTGTGCCTTTCCGTCGAGTTTCTACTCTACATTGGTGCTGGCCTGGACGACAGGCAAGCCGGAGGCTTGCCAGCCATTAGCCGGTGGTCGAGCGTTAGCGACACCACCGGCTAATGGTTTCGTGGCGACAAGCACCCCGGAGGGGTGCCAGCCGTTGTCTTTGTTGAACCGTCTTCGATCGATGCCGGGACGCTGCGACCCCTTCGGGGTCATGCTTTCTCTCCTGATGCAGACCAGGGGTGGAGCGTTCACGTTCCACCCCTGGCTAATGGCTAGCAAGCCTCCGGCTTGCTGGAAAGACGCACCGCTTCGAGGCAGCAAAGCCGCCAGAAAACTGTACGCCACTTTCAATCGCACCCAATCGGGGGTGCAATCGGAAGCGACGCACAGGATAGGCAGGCATCATTAAAGGAAGACCGCTCTAGACTTGTCACGGGGAGATCAGCTTGGCAGTCGTGGATTCTCGGATCTTGAGCTCGGCTTCCAGCAGAATTCGCACTGGCTTTGCGCTCGTCATTTTCCCTTCGACGCGCTGAATCAGCAGTTCAGCGCCTTTGTAGCCAATTTCATGGGTCGGTTGGGCCACAGACGTTAGATAGGGCCGGTAAACACCGGCCAAAGGGAGATCGTCAAATACCGCAATGGCAATATCTTTCGGGCAACTCAACTGGGTTTCTTCAAGAGCTTTGATGGCGCCCAGAGCCATCATGCCGTTGGAGACGAACAATGCGGTCGGACGGACGCGCTGCAACAGCAGGTCCTTCGTTAATCGATGTCCTGCCTCGAGCCGGAAGTCACCTTCCCGGAGCATTTCCGGATCGATCTTGAGCCTCGCTTCCTTCAGCGCTGCCTTATAACCTTCCAACCGATCCTGAGCGGTTTGTAACTCCATCGACCCGGTAATCATGGCGATTCTCCGGTGTCCCTGAGAGAGCAGATGTCTCACACAGACCTGGGCTCCCTTGATATGGTCTGTCGAGACCGAGTCGACTTGAATCCCGTGAGGCAGGCGGTCCAGACAGACGATGGGAACACCTGCCGCCATGGTGGCTTTGATGTGTGTGTTATCTCCTTTGGCGGGCGCGACAATGAGCAAGACGCCGTCGACCCGCCTGCCTCTCAGCACGGAAAGAGCCTGTTTTTCCCGCTCTACCCGGTCGTCGGTATTGAACGTAACCAGCAAGTAACCGTGCGCCAGCGCTGCGTCTTCAGCGCCTCGGATGAGCTGTGGAAAGAAAGGATTCGTAATGTCGGAGATGATCATCCCCAACATTTTCGTTTGCCGCACCTTCAAGCTTCGCGCCACCTGGTCCGGGTGATAGTCCAGTTCCCGGATTGCCGCCAGAACCCTTGCTCGAAGGAGAGGATTGACTTGCGGGGAGTCGGATAGCACATTTGAAACTGTTCCAACCGAGACGTTAGCGCGCTTGGCAACTTGCTTGATCGTAGCCATGGGAGTAAGAGTACCGAGTCCAGCCAGTCCGGAAGATTTCCGAACTCGTCCGTTAGTTTACATTTCCTTAAGCTGAAGGCGTCTGATTGGCTTGAATTCCTTGGACGCGGCATGCTGAGAGCTTGCGGCCCGTTAAGACAAGTAACATCGACCGCGGGACCGTTTCAACTTCTCACTATACTCACTATCGAAACATTTTGACAAAAAGGAACGATGGTAGTAGTTTTCGCCGTGAATCGATTCATCAGGAGAGTCCATGAACATCTCAAAGAGTTCCTTTGCCAATTCTCCAGTTGTGGTGCTGGGGAGTCTGAATGCGGACTTGGTTCAGACCGTCCAGCGACTTCCGAAACCAGGCGAGACCATCGTCGGTGGTGACCTCCAGCTCTACTCAGGTGGCAAAGGAGCCAACCAGGCTTGTGCCGCAGCGCGCATGGGAGGCCGCGTGTCGATGATTGGCCGGGTTGGGCGAGACAGCTTCGCGCAATCTCTGTTGGACAGCTTAAGTTTGGCAGGAGTGGACGCTACCAAAGTTGAACGGTCGGATCGCCCCACCGGCACGGCTTCAATCTCCGTCCTGCCCAGCGGCGAAAACACCATTGTTTTGTCTCCCGCCGCCAATGCATCGCTCACTCCGGGCTGTGTCGCACCCCTGTTGGCGGATCTTCGCCCGGACAGTCTTTTTCTGGTACAACTGGAAATTCCTATTGAAACCGTTTTCGAAGCCCTGCGTTTGGCGAAAGGAGCCGGCGCACGAACCGTTCTCGACCCCGCCCCGGCGCGCAGGTTACGTGAGGAACTGCTGCGTCACGTCGATTTCCTCACCCCAAACCAGGGTGAAGCACTTACCTTGCTCGAGGATTCCGACGGCACAATCGACAACCTTGCGGCTGCGAAGGTGGCGGCGAAACGATTGCGCCGGCTTGGAGCGGCAGGAGTCATTCTCAAGTTGGGCAGTCTGGGTTGCTTCCTGTCTACCAAGGAAATGTGCTGCCACGTTCCCGGATTTGCGGTTCGCGCGGTAGATACAACCGCCGCCGGCGATACCTTCAACGGGGCCTTTGCGGCAGCGCTTGCCGAGGGCAAGAGTCCTCTGGACGCAGCGATTTTCGCCAACGCCGCAGCGGCCTTGTCGGTGACTCGCGCGGGCGCCCAAACGTCCATTCCTTCCCGTCAGGAAGTCGACAAATTCCTCATCCAGATGGCCGTTCCGCAAACCGAGGCCATCTCTGTTGAAAAGTAAATTATGTTCGTCGTGCAAAGTTTGCCAGTCGCAATTATCTTCTGCATCGTGACGATGCTGGGCTGGGGCTCCTGGGCCAACACGCAAAAGCTGGCGGGAAAAGATCGCTGGCCCTTCGAACTGTATTACTGGGATTACGCCATCGGAGTGATGTTTCTCGGAACGGTATTCGCCTTCACTCTCGGCAGCTTCGGCTCTGCAGGCACGGATTCGATATCGAATCTCCAGCAGGCTTCAGCAGGCTCAATTTTCCAAGCCCTCTTGAGCGGTCTGCTGTTCAATCTATCGAATATTCTCCTGGTGGTCGCCATTGATGCGGCGGGTATGTCAGTGGCATTCCCGGTCGGCGTCGGCCTTGCTCTGGTCATCGGCACCGTCGGCAGCTATCTCCAGTCTCCCAAGGGCAACCCCGCTCTACTGTTCGCCGGGGTCACGTTGATCGTGGTTGCCATGATCATGTCGGCTCTGGCCTACCGCCAACTGCCGCGGAAGGAAGGGCGTTCCGGCGCCCGCGGTTTGATGTTTGCCGTGGTTGCCGGCTGCTTGATGGGACTCTTCTACCCTCAGCTTACCAAAGCAATCTCGCCGGGATTCCGCACTGGAGCCATCCAGGCTGGCTATCTCAGCCCCTACTCGGCGCTGTTAGTTTTTGGCGTTGGGTTGTTGGTGAGCAACGTCGTCGTCAACACCCTTTTCATGAAGGTGGGCGGATGGACCTATTCCAACTACGTGCGAGGCAGCTTGCGATTACATTCCCTGGGGTTCCTCGGTGGAATCATTTGGATGCTGGCTCTCAGTCTGAACGTCATTGCCTCGGGCGTGGCGGGTCCGGCGATCTCGTATGCTCTCGGGCAAGGGGCAACCTTGGTTGCCGCCATTTGGGGCGTGTTTATCTGGAGAGAATTCCGGGAGGCGCCGAGGGGCGCCTTACCCCTCGTCAGCCTCATGTTCCTCGGTTACACCGCCGGATTGGCTTTAGTGGGAATGGCCATTCTTTAGCATGAGGGAAATCTGGAAGTCCACGTTAGCCGGCTGTCTCCGCAGGATCCCGTCAAAGTCCCGGCCCTCCCTTGCGGTCGGGCTACTGAACAGGCCGAGGCTCAAGTCAGTAGCCCGCGCGTCAGCCGCCCCTCGCAGCAAAAAGATAGCCGGCACTCGGGCAAGCAGCCCTTGCCTCATCTTCAACACGAACGCGCTGATTTCTCGCCGCTTTTGCGCGGGCAGAAGGTCACAGGATGGCGCGATACGCTTGATGGCCAATACGATCTGCACAACGCCGGGTGGCTTTTTATGTGAATGATTCGCCCGGCGGAATGGAAGTTGGTGCGCCTTCATTCCGCTCAGAAAGCAGCCGCTCCCGCCTGGCGGGACGCCCGCGCCCCAGCAGCTGGAAGCCGCTGCCACAGTGGAAGCGGCTTCTAGCCGCTCCAATGGCCAGCGGCCACGATTGCGGGCGGGACGCCCGCGCTCCCAGCTTCGCCAAAAAATGTCCAGGCTCCAGCTTCCCGCCTCGGCTTCCTATCCGCCGGGAATGCTCTTTCGCGGAAATGACGACAGCAAACTTGAGTTGAACCTCGCTGGCACAGGTGAAAGCAGGTACATTTCGGATGGAGGAACACGACCTCACATTGTTTATACTTGTAGCGTACCTTCCGAAGTCGAACAAGCTGGCAACCAGGAATCATGACTACCAACCAAACAAAAGCTGGCGGCCTCCGGTTCGCCGTCATCGGCGTGGGTTTCTGGGCGCAGTTCCAGATCGGCGCATGGAAGGAACTGCCCGGTGCGCGTCTTGTGGCGCTGTGCGACCGCGACTTCGCCAAAGCCCGCGCAGCGGCTGAGCGCTTCGGTGTCCCCAAGGTCTATGGCGACGCCGGGGAGATGCTGCGCAGCGAGCCGCTCGACTTCGTGGACGTTGCCGTGGGCCCCGAAGCCCACGAGCAGCTTGTGCTGCTGGCGGCGAGGCACCACAAGGCTGTCATCTGCCAAAAGCCGATGGCGTTCGAATTGGCCGCGTGCGAGCGCATGGTTGCCGCCTGCCGGGACGCCGGGATCCCGTTTCTCATTCACGAGAACTTTCGCTGGCAGACACCGATGCGCCGCGTGAAGGCCCTTCTCGACTCCAGCATCATCGGACGCCCGTTCCGCGCCCACATCCAGTTCAGCCACGGTGACATCGCCTTGTTCGAATCTCAGCCCTACCTCTTTACACAGCCCCACTTCGCTCTCTACGACATGGGGCCCCACCTGCTCGACCTGCCGCGGTTCTTCTTTGGCGAGCCGCAGACACTCTACGCGCGCGAGTTTCACCTAGACCTGCGCTTTGCGGGCGAGGATATTGTATCGGTGATGCTCGGCTACGACCGATTGACCTGCCACTGCGAGCTCACGTGGCGCACGACCGACTACGAAGTCTTTGTCGAAGGGGAATCTGGGACGGTCAAATGGGGCGCCGACGGTAAACTTACGATCTCGACAGAAGCAGGCACTACGACCGACGTGCTCACTCCACGCTACTATGCTTGGAGCGATCCACGCTACGGCTTTGCTCACCCCAGCATTGTTGACACGAATGCCGATCTACTTGCGGCCCTGCGGGGCGAGGCCGCGGCAGCAACTACCGGCGACGACAATCTCAAGACTATGAAACTCCTGTTCGCGGCGCTGAGATCCGCGGCGACCAACACTGTTGTTCAATTATGAACATCGCGAATTATAGTGACCACTCCCGCGTGTGCATGTTTGCTGCGGTCGTCTGGTAGCCGCTTTCCAGTAAGCCTCCTGATCAAGCGGGAGACAGATCCAACCCATCGATAGAATTGCCCAGCAGGCGCCAACTACTAAGGGTTTCGATAACTTAAGGCAACCGATGCCAAACAAGAATCTATTTTGCTACGGCCTGGAAGGCTCCTTGCCGTCCGCACAGCCACTGAAGGCAGGACCGTTCTCTTTGGTCTTCGAAGAGGGGGGCCTGCGCTATCTTCGAATCGGTGACCGCGAAGTGGTAAGGGGAATCTACGCAGCAGTCCGCGACCGCAACTGGGGAACCGTGACACCCATCTTCTCTGGCTTGAAGATCCATGCGGAGCCTGAGCGCTTCACCATCACGTTTGAAGCCGAGCACCGTCAAGCCGAGATTGATTTCTGGTGGAAAGGCCAAATTGAAGGAAGCCGCGACGGAACGATCCGTTTCAGTATGGACGGCTTGGCGCGCTCGACGTTTTTGAGAAGTCGCATTGGCTTCTGTGTGCTTCACCCGGTCCGCGAATGTGCTGGCACTGCTTTTGTCGTGGAACGAAGTGATGGCAGCCGGGTTGAAGGGCACTTCCCCACGTCCATCTGTTGCCTGCAGCCTGTGCCTGGCATGGAGGAAATGCAGTCCCTCTCCTATCCGGTTTTGCCGGGGCTGACAGCCAGGATTCAGTTCAGCGGGGACCTCTTTGAAACTGAGGACCAGCGCAACTGGACCGATGCTTCGTTCAAAACCTTCTGCACACCGTTGCGGCTGCCGTATCCCGTGGAGGTTGCGCAGGGCACGAGAATCTCCCAGGTTGTCACTCTGACGCTGGAGGGAGAAGCGCCTGTATCGCGACAATCCTCTTCACCAGCAGGGGTGAAGATCTCGCTGGATCTGGGCGTCCAGAGCAGACTTCCGCAGATAGGGCTGTGCACTTCGAGTGATGGCGAGGAGTTGAGCGAACGCGAAATCGGGCGGCTGAAGCTATTACACCTGTCTCACCTGAGGGTTGATGTGGTCCCGTCAGAGGCTGGTTTCGAAAGCACTCTGGCGCGAGTGGCAGCTGAAGCCCATGCCTTGGGGGCGGGTCTAGAACTTGCGCTGTTTTTGTCGACAGAGGCTCGACACGAGCTGCGGCATGTGGGCGAGTTGGTCAGGACTCAGCGGTACCCAGTGCGCACCTGGCTGATTTTCTCACGCGACGAGTGGGTCACGCCTCCCTCCCTTGCGACTCTCGCCAAAGAATCTCTGCAACACCTCATGCCAGAGGCGCGATTCGGCGCCGGCACAAACGCTCACTTCTGCGAGTTGAACAGCTCCCGGCCAGTCTACGCAGGAATTGATTTGATCTGTTATTCGATTCATCCACAGGGACATGCCTTCGACAATGCCTCGTTGGTCGAGACCCTAGAAATGCAGAAGGAGACAGTCCTGAACGCCCGTGAGCTCGGTGGCTCGCTGCCGGTGGCGATTAGTCCGGTGACGCTGAAGCCGCGCTTCAATCCTTATGTAACGGCACCCCCACCGACGCCGAACCCGGGCGAATTGCCTTCTGAAGTCGACGTCCGACAGATGTCCTTGTTTGGCGCCGGATGGACGCTGGGCAGCTTCAAGTATCTTGCCGAGGCGGCGGCTCACAGCGTGACTTACTTTGAAACAACGGGTTGGCGCGGAGTGATGGAACGCGCGAAGGGTTGTGTCCTGCCTGATCAGTTTCGTTCAGTTCCAGGTGGGGTGTTCCCTCTGTACCAGGTGCTGGCGGATGTGGGTGAGTTCGCCGGTGGGGACTGCATCGTCACGCGATCGTCAGAACCGCTGCAGGTGGAAGCCTTGGCCCTGCAAAAAGGCAGTCGAAAGTGCCTGCTGGTGGCCAATCTGAGTGCTCAGGCTCAGCAGGTCACGGTTCCAGACTCCTCAGGAACCGTGCCCGTCCGAGTTCTGGACGAGCACACCGTCGCGGAAGCGATGGAGCAGCCTGAAGCATTCAGAAGCCGCATGGGATGCCGGCTGGACTCAAGCAAAGAAGGGCCTCGACTGGAACTGCTGCCTCACGCCCTTGCCCGAATCGACCTGGACATGGAAGAGGGACGCTGAAGGAAGGGCACTTCCGGCGAGCTCTCCTTCATGGCAGGGTTAAAAGAGGGGATGATCCCGGCGAGTGATCCCCACGGGCCGATCGAACGGTTGGTGACCGTCAGCCGTAACTCAGCGCCGTCGCGCACCGCCTTCATCTGCAACTGCAGCAGCATGACGAAGGCGAAACGGATTCGTGTTCTCATGGTGACCTATTTTTGTGGTCACCAAGGAGCCGGTCCCGATGTGTCATGCCCGGAAGCTTGCGCACTGGCGGAGCTGCCGGGGATCACGACGCTTTCGCCCTCTGCTTCTGTGACAGCGAGATTAGGGCAATCTGCAGAGTGACCATCACCACGCCACCCAGCAATGGGACCCAAAGCCCTGTGCGCAGATCGCCATAGCGGGCGGAAGTGATTCCCACCAGCCAGGGGATCACCGCGCCGCCCAGGCTGGCCAGAATGAATATCGCGCCAGCCAATTGCGAGGCCCGTGCGCCGAAGTGTTGCGTAAAGATCGCAAAGGTCGTGGGAAAGACCGCAGCCAGGCCAAGGCCGGCCAACATTGCACCGGCGGAGATGACGATCATCTGGCTGCCCGCCAGGATCACTCCCAGACCGGCAATGGCTACCAGCAGGCTGATCAGCACCAGATTTCCCTCGCTGATACGCCGCAAGACGGCCGGGGCCAGGCTGCGGCCAGCGAGCAGGCCTGCCCAGAAGAGCGATACGGTCAGCGCCGAGAATGGCTGCGGCGCGGTTCCGAGACGTTGCGCGTAGGAGGCGATCCAGCCAGCGGTAGCTGTCTCCGTTCCGACGTAAACGAAAACCAACGCGCCGGTCAAGAGCGCGAAGGGACTCGACCATTCGCGCTCAAGTGAGAGCTTCGCTTGGCGTGCTTCGCTCTGACTGGCAGATTGAGAGAAGTTCTGATATCGCGCGACCAACAAGGCCATTCCCGCCAATAACCCCGACAGCATAAACAGCGGCGGAGTCAGGCTGTCGCCTCGCCCAAGCCAGGAGACGAGCAGCGGGCCGAGAGTGGCTCCCAAGCCCCAAACAAGATTTAAGACGTTGAGTGCTGCCGCGCGGCGTTCCGGATTGAGATCCGCGATCAAGAGGTTGGTGGCGGGAATGGTGAGGCCAAGCGCCACGCCGAGGCCAAAAAACGACACCACACCGCCGGTCCGTGAGACCAAGCCCAGGCAGGCGATCGCAGCCGACATCACGCCGAAGCCTGCGACCATCAAGGGCAGAAATCCCAGCCGTTTGATCAGAATGCCCGAGATGGCTGAGCCCGTCATCCCACCCGCGAATTGAGCCGTGAACAGTTGTCCTGCCTGTGCGTCATCGAGCTGCCATCTGGCAGAGAGCAGCGGCAGAATAGGCCCAAGCAATGTGTTGACGATGCCGATCAGCAGGAAGCCACCGTGGGCGACAAGGCTAAGCTGTGCGGCGCGCGAAGGTGGCGAGATAATGGACTCCCTCTCCGGAATGGGATT
>JAKEER010000346.1 GCA_022616615.1 Acidobacteriota bacterium | reverse complement strand
TTTCCGCGAGGTCTGAAAGCCCGAAGCGCCAGCGAGGGTCAGTCGCAATTACCCTCGCTTGCGCTTCGGGCTCTCAAGGTCACCGACTTGGGATATCAAGGGCGAAACCCTTGGTTAGTTAGTAGAAGAATCCCTTGGTGTTCCGGGATTCAAGACCCCACTTCAGGACTTTCGCCAGTCGCCACTCGCTTCCTAGTCTAGCTAAGCTAGCCCCTCCATCAGGTCGATCTGGGTCGCTTGGCCACAGAGATAGCAAGCAAAATTTGACAGTGTGTCCCTTTAAAGGGACAATAAACATCCTGGAAATGAAATGGCTGAACCCCCGTGGCTCAAGGTCCCGATTTCTGACCCAGCAAGAAAGACGACCCATCACTGGGCATATCGCATCAGGAAGGACTTGGGCGATGTCCTTACAAAGCTTCAAAAGGGTGAGCCTGTGGGGATGCCGGACGTTCGCCCAATGCCTTCGGTCGCAAGAGGGGTTTCTGAAATAAGAATTCCGGCGGCCAGCGGTTCCTACCGAGTGTTTTACTACATTGAAGGTTCGTATGGGATCGGTATTTTCCATGCCTTTGTCAAGAAAACCCAGAGAACTCCCAAAAGGGAAATTCTCACTGCCAAGAAGAGACTCAATTCGTTTCTTCAAGAATTTGGAGCGTTTGTCACTATGAGCACTCCTGCCAAAAGAAAAATTCATATCGCACGGACTCCTGAGGAGCTGGGGAACAATCTGGGGCTCACCCAAGCCGATGTTGCTTTGATGAAGCACAAAGCCTTGCTTTCGAGTTTGGCCGTCAAAGCCATCGAAGACAGCGGACTCGCCGTAAACGAAATAGTGAAAAGGTCTGGCGTAGCCCGCTCCAAAGTTTCAGCAGTCAAGAATGGTGCGGTAGTCTCCATTTCGTGCGATTTACTAATCAAGATCCTTACTGCAGCCGGAAAACGTCTGGAGTTCAGAGCCGCCTGAGATGGTGCGACCATGAAGACTGTGCGGCGAGGCGGAAGTCGCCGGCAGGCCTGCCACTACAGCATGGTGATGCTAGAGAGTGGCCGAGGGTCGGGTGAGGCTGCGATGGAATTAACGACGCTGTGTATAACGCGTCAGCTGCGCTTGTTTCAGCAGGTCTCTGGCGGGCGGATAGTTGGCGGCGGCGGAGCGCCGAATGAGGTTCCATGCTGCTTCTCCCGGCATTCTGCGCAGACGCATGACACCCAGGTGATAGAGCAATGGCGGCGAGGCCAGCGGCACACAGGCCAGTACCGCCGCAACGGTCGGCGTCATCGGTTCCGGGGGAAGTTTTAAGGGCTGACCCCATTCCCCCCGACCGTCAAGCCCACTTCTCGACGCGCAAGCCCGGTGAGCAACCTCGGAGCGGTAAGTGCCGCTGGCCTCTTTTCGCGATCTCTTCCCAACTCCGTGACCTTTGGGTTACACGCGAGGGTTAGCGACGGACCAGTTCCGCTGAGGTTGGACTGGAGTTCAGCGTGTAAACGGTGAGCCCAGCGAGCGGACGACGCTCCGCAGGAATGATGAGGCTCGCAACGTACCCGGCCACGAAGCAAGTGAGCACACCAATGGGAGCGAAGAGGAAGAAATGCGCTTGAGAGTAGCGTTGAACTAGAATCAGGGTGATCACACTCGTCGCGGCGCCCGTTAAAGCGCCTGCAGCGTGAGCTTTTTGCGTGAAAATACCGAGGGCAAACATCCCAGCCACACTTCCCCCAAACAGGCCAAGAATTGTGAGGAAGACGTCCCACAATGAACGGAGGGGGTAGGAGGCCAGCAGCAGCGCCGTCCCCATTCCGATGGCACCCAATGCCAGCGTGAGCCAGCGAGCCGCTGATAGACATTTTTGGTCGCTAGCCTGGGGTCGAAAACGACGATAGAAATCCGTCACGAGCGCTGTGGCCAGACTGCTCTGGCTTCCGGATTGCCCTGCAGCGAAAAGACCCGCGATAACTAGTCCGGAAATGCCTGCAGGCATCTGCGTGACGATGAACCATGGAAAGATAGCATCTGTCTGAAGGCCAGGATGCAACAGGCCCGGATGCTGCTTGTAGAAGACATACAAGGCTGTTCCAATGCCAAAGAAGACAATGGAGGATGGAATCGTCAGTAGCCCATTCACCCAAAGAGCGCGCCCAGCCTGCTTCTCGTCGGGTGTCGTGAGGTAACGCTGGATGACACTCTGATCTGTGGTGTAAGGGATCAGTTGTCCAAAAAGATTACCTAGCAGAACGACCCAGACCGAGGCGGTTATGTAACTCCAACTCCAGTCAAAGGCGCGCAGCTTTCCATCTGCCGACGCCACAGCCAGAAGCGTTCCCGGTCCACCCTCGATATTCGTTGCAATCAAAATCAGCGTCAGCGCCGCTGAACCAAACAGCACGACGAACTGCATCACTTCGGTCCAAGTTACGGCTTCAGCACCTCCCAGCATCGTGTAAACGGTGCTTAGCATTCCCATACCGAGAATGCCGACAACGACGTTAAGATCAGACACAACCGAAAGTGCGAGCGCCGGGAGAAACAGCACAATGGCCATTCTTCCGCTCTGTAGCAGCACGAATGAAGCACTACCAAACAACCGCGCCGCCAGATTGAAGCGCTTTTCTAGGTACTCATAGGCCGTTGTGGCGTTGAGCCTGCGGAAAAACGGTAAGTACCAGAAGATGACAATGGGTGCCACCAACGGAATGGCAGCGTTGTTGAGAATGAACAACCAGTCGGTCGAATAAGTCTTCGCAGGAATCGCCATAAAGGTAATGGAGCTGAGCTGGGTACCGTAGATGGTAATCCCCGCAGCCCACCACGGGATGCGCTGTCCGCAGCGAAAGAAGTCATTCGTACTCTTCTGGCGTCTGGCGAAATAGACGCCAATAAGGATGTTGGCCCCAAGATAAGCCACCAGCACCGTGTAGTTCACAATTCCGAAGCTCGCGTGTGATCCTGCGAACTGGGCGGTGATGACGCTGTCAACGCGGTGTCCGGGGCGGTCTTCCCCTCCGGGAATCACGAAATCGCCGTCCCAATGCACGGCAGCGGTAGTCACCAAGCTTTGCGGCAACGTGCCCGCCCTCGTCCAAGTGTTAGTGATCGTGTGGTAAGCGAGAATTTCGCGGCTGAATCCAGGATGCTCGTCCTTCAATTCCCAGATACGAAAGGCGTGCTCTCCGTCGTCGCCCCCGAATACCAGCAGGTGCGACTGCCCGGAAGCCAACGCTGGAGCCGCCACGATGGGTCGCACCAAGTCGGCAACTCGATCCCAACCTTTGCCCGGCCTGTAGCGATAGCCGTCTCGCAAATACCGGCGTACAGCCTTGCCATCGCTTCCCGAGGTGAGTTCCGCGCCACTGAACAGGTAGAACGCGCCATCCAGAGCCCCGGTCACTGGAAGAATTCTAGCCGGGCCGGGCCAACCTTCTAATGCCTGCCACTTGGGAGGGTTTTGATTGAGGTCGAGAGCCCAAAAATTCCTCAGCGCCGACGTGGCGGAGGGAGCAGCCTGCCCGCCAGCCAGATAGATGACCTTGCCGAGAAGCGCGGCGCTGCTCATGGCGCAGGTAGCTGGTAGATTGGGCAACGGTGTCTGCTGTACTTTGCCGTCGATCCATCGCAGTCGAAACACCTCCCGGCTGTTGCGTTCAGCGTCTCCGCCGCCGAGACAAATCACCCCCCCTGGAGTTGAGACCGTCGCCCCATAGGCGACTGGACGTTGCAACTTGAATCCCGTGAGCCATTGGCTCTGGCCACGCTCCAGCACGAAGATCGTGTCCAGCCAGACCTTCTGGCCACCTTCAAATAAAGGCACGGGAAAATTCGAGCCGCCGGCTAGGATGAGTGCGCCATTGTCAACGCCGGCGAACTGCCCGCTAATAGCCTCCGGGAGATTCGGTAATGATTTCCATCTCAACATCCCCTCTGTGCCCGATTCGCTCACTGCGAACAGGATGCCCGGCTGCGGCAGCAGACTACTAATAGCAAGAAATACAACTGATCGCAGATCCATCGGCACAGCTCTTTTGAAAACCACAGCGTAGGGTAACAACTGTCTCTCAAAACCTGATGGCCCTCGCAGCAAATGCTGGCGAGGTGTATCTGAATCACACCAGCTTGTGCAATCCTCAGCAAAATCCAGGGCTAACGCTTACTGAAGGGGAGAACATGGCGCCGCAGGGCGGCACTCGCAGCTCCTGTGGGGAAATCGTTCTTCGAGAATACGGCGCCGTAAAGATGGGCTGTGGGAGGTTGATCGCCTTTGTTCGTATAGTCCACAAAGTAAATCTGGCCTTCGGGTAACTCTACCCAGGACGAGTATCCGTTGTCCGGCCGCTTGCCTTCCACCGGTGGGTTAGCCTGAAGCTCCAGCATGTGATCGATCGAGTACTGGTCTGGAAATCGCCCGCTGCTGGCCTTCCATTCCCAATCGAACGAGGGCTCAGTTTCATTCTTCAGGCGATAG
>JAKEER010000345.1 GCA_022616615.1 Acidobacteriota bacterium | reverse complement strand
GCAGAGGGACCTCATCGGAGCCCCTGCATTGCGGGCTACTGAAGCCCCAATAGGTGGCTCCGAGTCGCGGGTCGCAACTGACCGGCTCTCCGCATCCCCGTAGAGAACACTTCAAACTGCTCAAAAGACCGCCCTCCCAGGTACCTCCTCGAAAGGACAAAACCTTGGAACCGCTGAAAGACATCAACGACTATCTGCGTTTATGTGGTCGACCACATAAGCGCAAATATGTGGCGATCGAATCTATGTGGCGCACACTCATGGGATGGCTCTCCTGTCGTGGGTAATCATGGTTCAACCACAACATAACGGCGTGGTGCGGCGTGGGGTCCGCGCACGCTCCGTGGAGCTGGCCGAATGGCCTACGCCGCACCTGGGGTTTTTAGAGGTTCTTGAGGAAGTGCATCAGCCCGGGATCTTGCCGCCATTTCAGCTTCGCTGGGCTTCCTGGATCACAAGCAGCCAGCGCTTTCGTCTTGATGCTCAAGTCCGTCTCCGCGTAGATGTTCGTGGTGTCCACGGAGACATGGCCGAGCCAGGCTCGGATGGTGTTGATATCGACGCCGGCGCGAAGTAGATGGGTCGCTGTTGTGTGCCGAATGGTGTGAGGGCTCACGCGCTTTGTTCGCAACGATGGAACCTTCTTGCTGGCGAGTTCCACGTGCCTTTCCACCAGGGTGTGGATGCCAAAACGAGTGATAGGACTACCGTAGCGGTTGAGGAAAACTCTGGCTTCGCCAGATCGGTCCTGCCATAGCGGACGAAGAGCCTCCATGGTCTTCGCCCACAAAGGGCAAAACCGCACCTTATTACCTTTGCCACGCAATTTGACCGTGCCAGCTCCCGTTGCGTCCCGGGCAAGGTCAGCGATCATCACGTGAGCCGCTTCACTCGCTCGAGCACCAGAGTTGTATAGGAAGAGCAGGAGCGCGTAGTCCCGCTGTCCCTGCGTCGTTCTTCGATTTGGCGCGGTGAGCAACGCGTCCATTTCCTCTTTTTCGAGGTATGGCAGGGGGTTTTGTTCCGCGCGCTTGAAGGGAATCATGCGGATCCGGCCGCACCACTCCACGTGCTCCGGGCTGCGCTCACCGATGAAGCGGGCCAACGCATGGATTGCGCCGAGCCTCTGATTCCGCGTGCCGACCTTGCAGCAGCGTGCTGCCTCAAGGTGTTCCAGAAAGGCTCGAATGATTTCCGCTGACAAATCGTCGACCGTGAGCCTATCAACGAGTTTCTGGCATCGCGCCGACGCAAAAGGCAGCAACAAGCAGAGGGTGTCGCGATAACTGTGTTGTGTGTTTCGGGCGAGATTTCGCTCCGCAACGAGGTGTTCCAGCAGGAAACGTCTGACCCACGGCCCCAGCAAAGAGTGGTCAGTCATTCTGCACCCCCTGGCAGAGCGTAACGCTCGAAGCACTGGCTCGCTTCCTGAAGCAACTCCTTGGTCATCGTCAGGTAGATGCTGGTATCCGCGATGTAGGCGTGGCCAAGGTACGTGGACAAATGAGGAAGCAAACGTTGGACGTTCTTTCCCTCTCGATACCACGTCACCAGCCGTGTCACTGCGAATGTATGGCGAAAATCGTGCAGCCTAGGTTGGTAGCGTCCACCATCGCAGCGGACAACGCCGGCCTCGGTTCGAAGGCGTGTGAACGCACGACGCACTCTCTGCTGCGTAAGTCGCGTGCGCTTATACGTTCACAGGAATGGTGAATCGGGAGTGTGGACTCGCCCGTGCCATTGTTGCTCGTAATAGAGCTGGAGAGCATGAGCAAGGTCGGGCCCGACAGGAACCAGCCTTGACTTAAAGAACTTCGTTTCGCGAATCGTAAGAATGTTCTCTGCGAGGTCCACGTCGCGCAGCTTCAATCTCACGGCTTCGCCGATCCTCAAACCAGTTCCGTAAAGCAGCAGAAGAAGAGTTCGGACGGCATGTGGTTCCAAGAGCCACCCCGGTGGGTGGATGGAGTCCGCCGCACGCAAAAGGCGGCGCATTTCATCGACCGAATACAGGTACGGTGTCAGTCTGGACGGTTTCTTGGGCAATGTCGTGGGGACGAGGGAACACTCCAAGTAGCGACGGCTGACCGCGTACCGGAAAAAGCCAACGAGGGCCGAATGCTTCGAGAACCAGAGTCTGGTCACCTGCCCTCTAGTTCCGTTGAGGTAATCCCGCACTTGTTGGGCAGTGATCGCGGCAAGTTCTACATCGCCAATCTGTCTGAGAAACGCTATCAGACGGACCGTGCAGTCGCGGTACACCATCCCCAGTGACCTCTTGTAGTCGACGTACTCCTGGATGGCGGCTGACAATCTCATTGCAAACCTCCCAAGTGGAGGCGCGCAACTTCTCGTAAAGCCGCAAGACTGCCCTTCGGGAAGAAGGGCGTTGCCTCCCGCTGACACTGGGCGGCGTACTGGCTTAAATCGGACATCTCCGCAGCCGCTTGTCGCAGCGAGGACAGATCGACCTTCGCATAGATTTGCGTGGCCGCTGGAGACTTGTGCCCCAGATGGTCGCCAATCTCCTTGAGCGAGAATCCCGCTGCCAACAGGTGTGTAGCGCAGGCATGCCGCAGGATGTGCGGTCCGTAATGTGGGAGCCGTACACCGAGGTTCTTGATGTGCCGAATGATAATGGTTCCCAGGCCCGCGGCACACGGAGGGTGATAGGGCTGTTTCAACGTCAGAAAGACTTCACGATGGGATGATCGTGGCCTCACCTCCCTTATGTAACGCAGGATCGCTTCCCCGGCCGCCGCGATCAGTGGGTATTCCTGAGTCTTCCTCTGTTTCGGTCTGCGAAGGTAAATGCGCTCTGCCTGCCAGTCGATATCGTCGAGCCTCAAGCGGCAGACCTCACCGATTCTGAATCCATAAATCGCCAGGAGCAGAATGATCGCTCGACTGCGCACTTGAGTCGGATGGTCTCCACTCACACTTGCAATGAGGCGCTGCACGTCTGTCCACGCTGGTCCCTCAGGAAGGCCTTGGTGAGAATACATCCGAGGTTTATCGATCGTCGCAGCGATGCCTTCAGCACACCACGAACGTGAAGCAGCGTACCGAAAGAAAGAGCGCAGCGTGTATACATGGAACGATACGGTAGCCCGTTTCCATGGGCGGACTCTGTGAGCTGAAAAGTACTCCGTAATCTCCTTCGGGCCCACGGTCGCAATCGAAACGCCGCGTTCTGACAACCAACCGAAGAATAGCGCCAGTGCCCTGCGTCGGCAGATCAAAGTTTGGTCTGCTAATCCGCGCTCATCCCGAAGGTGGCGCAAAAAGGCATCGAGCTGATCGGCGAAGGGAACTGGTGCGGGTATCTCTTCTAGCCGTCCAAGAAATCGCAACCATTCTGATCCGACAGAGATGAAGTCGGTCCTAGCCACCTGGGTACTTCTGGGTCTCGTGCCTGGCCGAGTTCTCCGCACCACCCACTTGTCACCGGCAACGGACAACTCGGCGCGCGAAACCATTTTGTGCTCGTCCCAGTCGATGCTTCGCGCGATCGCCAGGAGAAGGACGTTGATGTGCTGAACGCGGGTGTAACTGTGACCGCTCTCTCGAAGATGAACGAGAAAACCCTGCCTGTCCTCCGCGAGTGGAGCGTGGCGGTACTTTTCCAGGGTTGCGGCAGTTTCTACGTACTCCTCAAACATGGGCTGACTCCTTTCAGGGGAAGTGGACTGCGGTCAGCCCAGTATCAAGGTTATGTGGTGCTCGCAAGAGATATCGTCAGGCCATTGGGAGGGTTTTCAACCGATGAACCACATAGATTCGATCGCAACATATTTGCGCACATGGGCCACGGAGCTCGGTGAGAGGATTCTTTGCTCCTATCCGCCGCTCCACTCCGTCGAAGATATGCCCGCGGCATTGCTTGGACAGCTGATTCGGAAGCCGTTTCCAGCGCAGACCCTCGCGATCATGGGTGTGGTGAAGCGCTGGAACGAGGCTCGGGCCGCAGCGGTAATTGCGGAGTGCGGGACGGGGAAGACACTGATTTCTCTTGCAGCGATTCATGCGCACAGTGACGGAAAGCCATTCACCGCCTTGGCGATGGTGCCGCCTCAGTTGGTCGAGAAGTGGGCACGAGAGGCGTTTCGAACGTTGCCCCGCATCCGCGTGTTCTTTATCGACGGCTTGCGCACCCCGAAAAATTTGCATGGGCATGTGGGAGTCAACGAGGTCCGGCCGCGAAATGGCCGCATCGTGCGCGAGGGATTGCGCACCACGTTGACGGAGCTGCGCCTGCGAAGGACTGCACGGACGGCGCGGGAGCGATGGGATTCCATCTGCTGCGGCCCGGCGCTCTTCATTGTTGGTCGCGACCGGGGAAAGCTGAGCTACTTCTGGCG
>JAKEER010000344.1 GCA_022616615.1 Acidobacteriota bacterium | reverse complement strand
TTGTGAGGATGGAGGCTGAATTCGCCTCCCGGAGGTACACTATCAGAGCCAAGCTAACCTGATCGGATCACCCCCTGCCGCGACAGCGGCTTCGTTCAACAACCGGTTGCAGGGGACGGCGCTTCGAGCCGCCGCTGGACCGGCGCATTAACCGCGATAAACGCCGCAGTGTTTCTGAACCCGGTCGTTTTGCTGGCGACTAGGCGAGGGCATTGCCCGCCCTATGCCGGCTTTCCCTGCGTAATCCTCTGTTAGTTTGTTTCCCGAGGGTATTTCTACGGGAAGCCGAGTAGGCGTTCAAGTGAGCTCGCACCGGCAGAAGCAACTTCTCACAATCACGATCTAGGTGGCGATCAACGGGCGCCGGCACGCTTTGAATCAGTATTGCTCGGCCCGGTCGCCTGTTGGACGCGGATTCCTTACGTTACTTCAAGCCTAGCTTTTTTCCGGCCGCCAGCAGAGCGATTGATTCGCGAATGCGCTTCTTCCGCGTTTCCGGTCGCTTGGCCAAAAAAATCCAACCCACAAAGTGACGCCGGGAGGTCGGTGCCAACCCCTGAAAGAAACTCCATGCCTTCGGATTCGCCTTCAGCTCCTTGGCGATGTAGGCCGGCAGGTCCGGGATCGCTGGCGGCGGCGCGTATGTGTTGTCCGTAGGCGCCGCCGCCAGCCCGGCCGCGGTGAGCAGGCCGGCCGCTTCGAGTTCCAACCAGCGTTTGCGATTGATGTCCGACCACTTGCTGGTGGGCTGTCGCGGCGTGAATTTCCGGGCGTACCGGTCGTCATCGAGACGTTTGATTAGGCTATCGATCCATCCGAAGCAGAGCGCCTCGCAGACCGAGTCCTCGTAAGGGATCGACCTCACACCCGTGTGGTCCTTGTAGAACACGAGCCAGACCCCTGGACTCGACGCATGGTGCTTTCCCAACCACGTCCGCCATTGTTGGCGGTTTCGAACCTCCAACATCATGAGTTCTGTCGTCATGTTGGCCGCCTCAACCGAACTAGGAACCCGTTTGCTTGAGTTCCGGCGTTGTGTAAGACCAATGGCTGTGCATGATCCTCACTTCCCGTCAATCCGGTCTCCTCCGGGAAATTCATGCGACGGAGCAGCACTTTCCAGCGCGGATCGGAATGCAGATTCTCAAAGGGGGATCTTCCTTGAGTACGACGAGGAGCGAGTTTCGTTCCTCAATCGCTTTCTCCAGGATCCTGAATGCCTCATCCTTGTCGCCGAGCGCCGCGTAAACAGCGGTAGTAACAATAACGCTCGCCTTCAAGCCGCTGATCATCCGCCGCGCTTCGCGCTGGCCCGGTAATCCTTGTCATCACGCCTTAGCTCTCCCATTTTCTCGAACGCAGCGATCGCTTCATCATACCTGCCCAGTTGCGTGTATACATCACCCAGGCGGAAATTGGCTGCCATGCTCCGAGGCTCCAGTTCAAACTCGCGCTCCAGATGCGGTAAAGCTTCCTCATATCTCCGCGCGCGGTGAAGAAACCGGCCCAAAGCTGCCTGAGTCCCCGACGACACCGGATCCAGTTGCGCGGCGATCTGACTCGTGTGATCCCGAGAGTGGCCCGCGCCGCATCCTCTCGCGCCACGGCGTCGCGCAGATCGTAATTCTCGACAAGTGCCATCCTGATCAAGCCCTGCAAGCGTTCATCTTTGAAGACCTCGAACCACTTCAGAATCCGCCAGTGAAGCGGTGTCGGCTGGCGGCGTTGCATCGGCGCCACCGCGAAAAACCTCTGGCGGTCTCACGGTGGGTCTGCGGTAATTGGGGCCAACCATACAGCCCGCAAGCAGGCTGACTATCAACGTCATCATGATCAATCGCGTTTTCATGCATGTGGTGTCTCCTGCGGCACAGGCTGCTCGACTCAGACGAATGCGGGTCGATCTCGGCTTTGACGGTTTCCGTCGAGGCCGCCCGCTTCCGGGCCACCAGCATATAGATGAACGGTACGACCCACAGCGTGAAGAACGTGCCGACGATCATGCCACTAACCAGCATTATGCCGATGCTGTTCGAGCGCTGGCTCCGGGACCCGTCGCGAGGACGAGCGGGAAATGCCCGACCACGGTGGCCGCGGTCGTCATGAGGATAGGGCGCAGCCGTGTGCCCGACGCCTCAATGATCGCACGCAGCTTGTCCATGCCCGTCTCCTGTAGATGATTCGCGAACTCCCCGATGATCCGTTCTTGGACACCAGGCCGACTAGCGTGATCAGCCCGACCTGGCTATAGATGTTGAGCGTCGTCAGTGTCATGGGCCACATTATTTGATCATTTCGGGATAGGGCGGGATTTGATGGGATTTAGAGTATAAGTGCCAGGGCTGGCAATGAGTTACGGCCCTCTCAAAGGCGCGCGGCGCTGGCCGCGCTATTTGATCAAAAGGGCGAAAAGCTGGCCACATTTATTTGAGCATTTCAGATTGGCAGCCCAGCGCGGTTGGCCTTGATAAGCCAAGCATTTAGCTCCTTTGAAGGGAAGTTTTTCTCTGCACTTGGATGACAATCCGAGTGCAAATCCGAGTGCAAAGGGCAAAAATCCGAGTGCAAACTGAGCTAAGTGGTTTGTATTTCTGATACATATACTAGGTTCAGTCCGCTCTGACAGGTTCAATCCCAGTGCAAATCCGAGTGCAAAGCCGTTTCTGAAAGTTGAGTCAAAACGACCAAGCTGAAGCTGCCAGGTGTGCGGTCGTGAATATTGTGCAAGTGATGGCATCTCAGTTTGAACCATCGTCCTGTTCTGCCCCTTTCCCGTACCACAAATCGAAGCATGACTTAATGTAAGCCCGAAAGGCTTCTTTGTTCGGGTTTACCTTGCCCCTCAGAAGCCTCATCACCTGGAAAAGGGTCTCGCCTTCCTCCGGAGAGACCCTCACGTCGAATTCAAGCTGTTCTCCTTTAACAGTGTCCTCAGCCGTGAATCGGACAATTCTTGCGTGGGGGGGCAACTCATGTTGCTCATCAGGCAAGAGTGCAACGTTGATCAGATCTTCAAATTCAAGCAATTCGCGAGTCTCAGCCGGAAAGGAGCTGTACGAAGGATCACCGAAAGCCGAAAACCGCAAGAAATAGCGGATCAACTCGGTGTCATCAGGGCTGAGTCTGGCCAGCTTCAAACCAGCAACCCACGCAGCCGCGTGGGGAACGGGAAGCAGCGGCGGACTTGGTTGAGCTGGGAGACGCACTGCCGGATCTGACCGAACGATGCGCTCGCCTCAGAGCGGTGGACGGGCGAGGCAAAGGCGCGGCGCGCCTGGCGCTGGCGCAAGAGTGGGGTGTCTCTCTACCAACTCTCAGAGTTGGGATCCTAAAGGCACGCAAAGGGCCTGCCGCATTGAAACGCCAGCTGCGCTCAGACAAAGGCAAAGTGAGAGGGCCCGGCGATTTGATTGCGAAGTATGGAAAAGAGAAAGTCCAGGAGTGGCTCCGTCTGATCGACGCCTACCTTCGGCTGCAAATCATGGATAACCGCGGCCTCTCTCTCAAGCGGCGACAGAAGGACGCACGCAAAGAATGCCTCCGCCTTAACATTGACCCAGCTCTCATAAGCTACCGCCATGTCAAAAGGATCAATAAAAGCATCGGCGATGGCACACGGGTTTTCTTCGGCCCTCAAAAGCAACGGTACATTGACCAGCATCAACCTCACGTCTTGGTAGAGAAGCCCGCAATTCTTCACACCTGCTGGTCTGCGGACAATCTGAAATACGACGTTCACCTGCACAACCCAATGAAGAGAGATCTCAGGGGTAGAGTTGTCGGTGGCCCGGACCGGCGCCACGGATCTGTGATTAGGGAAGAGACCAGCAACTATTGGGTTGGGTTGTACAACTCATGGCAAGCCAACGCGGATACCCTCGCGCTTGCTCTCCACCAGGCGTTGTCCCGGTTCAGTGCGCCCCGCTACCTCAAGATTGACAATGGCCGCGACTTTCTGAGTGCGCGCGTCCGGAGCATCTGCTACGCAAACAACATCGAAATTATCCAGGCCGAGGGCTATCACGGCCAGAGCAAACCGTGCGAGCGCGGAATCCATCAGCTTCTTCACGATTTCTGTAAGTCTCAAGAGGGCTACTGCGGCAACAACACTCAAAGTAAGCCTGACACGATTCGGGCAACTCAACCCGCTGAAGAGTTCGAGGCCAAGCTGAATGAGTGGTTGAAAGAATACCACGCCGAACCTTCAACAGCCCTGGGCGGACGATCACCCAATCAAGTCTTGAATTCCTTTTATGAAGCCGGTTTCAAGGAAACGCCCCTTGAAGCGGGGGCGCTTCGGATCTTGCTGATGCACTCCAAATCCCGAACGGTTCGCCAATACGGCGTTCAACTTTGGAGGGTCAATGGCGAGCCGATCATTTTCCAGCACCCTGAACTCTACAAGAGATTCATCGGCAGGAAAGTGGAAGCATTTTTGGGACCCGCGGTGCATCGGTGAAGCGCACATCTACGAACGAGAGGGTGAGCGGCTCAAGTTCATCTGTTCGGCCCAACATGCCCCATTGATGCGAATCGGGGCTACTTCAGAAGATCTCCACAGAGCAGTGTATGAACCACGCAAATTGGCGAAGGCGTTTCATCGCGGGGTTAAGGCGGAAGCAGGGTTCGTCTACAAATCGCTGCTAGAGCGCATTGGCGATGCAGTTCGCGAACGGCTTGATTTGCCTGAGCCAGAAGCCTTGCCGTTGGCTGTCAATCAAGGTATTCCCCGGATTAACCAGTGGAGCCACATGGCGCGCGAGATTGAGCAGGCGAAGCGAAGCAATCCAGCGCCTGTAGAGGTTGATCCTGAGCGCGTCTTAGAGGAGTTGGCAGAGCAGAGGCGAAGTCAGGAAATGGCGGAGGTTGATAGGCAATACGAGAGATCTCAGCGCATGCTGGCCCGGTTGGACTTGGGACTGAACTATTAGAAGGAGACTCTGAAATGGATGATTTCAGGCCACGATTCTTGGCATTCAAAAACCGCTCCGGAGTCTCATTCACCTCGGTGGGTAAAGCTCTGAAGCTTTCCGCGACAAGCGTCAAGGCCTGGGCAGATGGAGAGCCTGGAGAAGTTACAGTCGGAGAGCCTTACGAGATGGTGGCTGCCAAAATCGGGCCTTGGCTGGAGACGGAACTCGCGAAGGAAAGAATCCAAACGAGACTCGCCTCCATTCCTGAATGCGTTCCGACACCAGTCCTCAAGAAGTTCCACGCGGGGTTTGCAGTTGCAAAGGCTCTCGGGAAAATCTTTGTTGGCACGGGCTGCCCAGGCAGCGGCAAGACTACCGCTGCGCGCGCAGCCGTCCAGGGTCGGCACGATTGCTGGTATCTGATGATCGAACCGGCCACCGGGCATCTGAGGGAATGTTTGAGCGCGATTGCCACGGTTCTTCGATGCAACATGGGCAACGCGACGACCTATGAGATATCGCGCGCCATCATCGAGCGCCTGAGTGGGACGGGGGGGTTGCTGATTCTAGACGAGGCCCAACATTTAGGCTTCGCTTCTCTCGAACAAATCCGCGTCATTTCTGAAAAGTCCCAGATCGGCGTGGCGCTCATCGGCAACTCAGTCATCTACTCTCAAATGGGCGGTGGGCAGCGTTCTTCTGGGTTTGACCAACTCAGGTCGCGAATCGTGAAGCGCATAGAGCTTCCCGCGATGACCATTGATGACATACAGCCAGTTGTTGCAGCATTTGGCGTGAGAGGCGAATCTGAATTGGCCATCCTTGCGAGGATTGCGCGCAACGATGGAGCGCTTCGCGACGTGGTGAATGTGCTGCAAACAATTTTGATCGAGTATGACGATGGAGAGATCTCCGTGGAACGCATCGTCGAAACCTGGCACGAGTTCAGCGGCGAGCTGCTCCGCCCGCAAAGACCGGCAGACCGCACGCCAAAGCCAGAGGTCGCGCGAATCGGAAGAGCGGGCTGAGAGCTGAGAAGGCTTTTGAATTTCCAACATGAAAGTGAGGTGAGACAGACATGGCTAAAGCGGGAGGACACGTAGGAGGGCACTTGCGTGAAGCCTTTGAGGAGTACATTGAGGCGCATAACCACAATCAGCTTCCGAGAGGCGAGTGGGACCCGCTCTTTGAGCTGGATGGCGAACATCGTCCAATCGAAGAGCTGATTGACAAACTGCGGTACTGCACAGACATCATGCCGAGTTCCCTATGTGACGACCTTGACATGCAGGCAGGTTCAACATACGCGGCGGGCATGAGGAAGATCGAATCCCAGATGTAGTGCGGGATTCCAGACACGGCGAGGCATGGCGAATTACGAAGAAGGAGGCAACAAAACGATGGAGTATCGAGCAGGAGTTGTTCCGGTGATGCAGTTCGATTCGCGGGAGTACATTCCGGTTGTGACAGTGCAGCAAGGGAAGCGGCGGATTCTGGTTTCCTCGCGGGCGCTGCGAAGCTTCATGGCTGCGCGGTTTGCGGCTGGGGAGTTGTATCTAAAACTGGCGGGGATGAGTGCGACTCAAAAGACAAAGAGCCCGAAAGCCGGGAAAGCTCAGCGGGCTGCCTGCCTGATCTTTCTTTCGAAAGAAATGGGCGGATCGCGTTGGAGCGCGCTCCGCCTTGGAGTATACCGAATGTCGGTGTTTTCAAGGAAGAGGAAAAAAAATGCGAGCGAAGAAAAAGAAAGTGTTGGCATCTAAGGCCGAAGCCGAGTTGGCCTCCGAATCAGGCGTAGAGGTGAGCCAGGCACCCCGCGAAAGCGTTGAGGAGATTCCGCACGAAGAGGAAGAGCGGGGAACAATGAGCGCTGCCTTGAAGCCGGAGTTTCGCACGGCGGCTCACAGAAGGGGAGCTGGCCCGGCTGATCGAGCTGGTGGGGCCTGTGCTGGTTCAGCTTTCTGTTCCCTGGCCTATTGAGAAGCTGGCTGAAGCCCGTAGGCTGCTGATCGAGGCCCAGAAGCGCAGCTCACGCGGCTCACACGCCGCGAAGTCAGCAAGCCAAGAGCGCGCGGGAGGTGGCCAATGGATCAGTTGAGCGCAGAACAGACGAATGAGCAGTTGTGGGCCTGCATCTATAAAGTGCGAAGGATTGATGTACTGCTGAAGACCTGCCAAGAACTGGAATACCACAACGCTGATGAAAGAGGGGAACTGGTCCCGCGATTGATCGAGATAGCTACTGAGATTCTAGC
>JAKEER010000343.1 GCA_022616615.1 Acidobacteriota bacterium | reverse complement strand
TTGACGCGGAAAGCGCTTCAATCGTGGCTACCAAGACGACCGGTCAGGGGCATGGGTAGCCACGATTGGCGTGCTTCTCGCCAATCGTGGGCCGGGTTCCGTCCCTAAGTTGACATCAATGCGCGCTGCTGCGCGTCCTCGACGGTAAACCCAACACGGACGCGGGGCACCGCGTCCCTACCGGATCATGTGTATACGCCCAACCGAATTTTTTCACAGCTTCAGGGGGTTCCGTGTCAGGAGGAAGCTCTCAGGCTGGGGAGTCGGCGGGATTTTCTAACCGACATCACACCGCGCCGAGCGGTGTGGGCGCTCCTGTGAAAATCCCCTCCTCGGAGGGGTGGCTGGCGCAACGACAGCGGTCGTGCAGCGACCGCGGTCGCGGAGCCAGACGGGGTGGGTGGTCGCGTCGAATCCACAACCCACCCCAGGGCCTGACGGCCCTCGCCCCTCCCGAGAGGGGAGTCGTTTGAGCGTTTTCATGCTCTGTGGTGCTCCGCAGGAGCATCGATAGCTCCTTCTCAAATGAGGTCAATGCTTATGCGTGCCAGGATCAGTCAATCGTTGGTGATATTGGGAACTCTGCTTGTTCTTGTGTCAGTCGGACTGTTTGCCCAAATCGAGAAGCCAACCAAAGACACTCGGATCTGGGTTCTTGACGATACCGACAAAGTTCATCCGATAACCGGGAACCTGCTCTCTGAAGGGAAAGAAGTCTATAACGGAGTGCGTCCGAGCCCGGGTGAGTATCGAAAGCGAAACGGCGTCTGGGACGCAACCAGCCGTGTCATTAGGCTGTTTGCCGGACGAAATGAATTCGTGGCCTTTCAGGTAGTTTTGGAAAAAGGCCAGGACGACTTGCATAAAGTGTTTCTCAATGTCACCGACCTGCTGGGCTCAAAGGATCGAATCAGCTCCGACAGCCATATCCGGTTGTTCAAGCAGTTGTATTTGCAACTGGAAGGAACCTGGTATCCCGATGCGCTTCTGCCTTTCGAGATTGCAGGCGCGACGCCGCTGGAGCTTCCTGATCCTTTGGCAAAAGTTCCCGCCCAGAGCCAGAAGGCTCAATCTGTCTGGGTCGACATTTACGTCCCGCATGATCTGCCCTCTGACACCTACACGGGTCAGCTGATGGTTCTGCACCGCAACACCAACAAACAAGACAGCCTCAGGGTGGAATTGGAAGTCGGGAATTTCACACTCCCTGACGAACTGAACTTGGATGTTGACCTGATGAATTACGGCTTTCTCAGTATTGAACGCGGATGGCCTGACATCGTGCTTGACGGAGAAAGACATCGCAAGATTGAGCGAGAATTCTTCAGGATGGCTCATGCGCACCGTATGACCTTTGCCACCGTGCCCTACAACCATGACGGAAGCATTCCCAAGGGGCTTAAACCAGAATTGGCAGGGGTAGGAGAGACAGTTCGCGTTAGCGATTGGAGTGCTTGGGATGCTCGTTTCGGTCCGGTTCTATCAGGGGAGGCCTTTCAAGACCTGCCCCGAAGCCGGCAGCCGGTAAACCACTTCTTTCTTCCCTACAATCTGATGTGGCCTTCCGACATCCGTCATTGGCAGAAGCCTGCCTATCGCACCGAGCATCTTCGGATCAGCCGTGCTTTCCGGGACCATCTGACTGAAAAGGGCTGGAACCAAACCAAGTATCACATCTACTACAACCACAAAGAGCACTACAACTTCTTCCCCTGGAACCTTGACGAGCCAACACGCGACCAAGATCTGGATGCGCTGAGCTATTTGGGGAAGATTCTGAGTGAGTGCTTCCCCGACGACGGCAAGCTGGACGTTCTCTATAGACTGGACATCGGACACTTCCACTGCCAAAACGACGCGACTTGCCGCTCTCCCAAAGAGACGAGTGCCCAGGTGGTCGAAAAGCTGGACCCCTGGGTGGACTTGTGGAACATAGGCTCACCCCACTATTGGGCTAATCTGCCTGAAGTCCGAAAACTCCGGAAGCTTGGCAACACGATGTATTTCTATAGCGGTACCCCTCGCGTGACCGAACCTCTGGCCAGCGCCATTCGATGGGGCTGGCAGGGATTCAAGCATGAGGCGGATGGTATTTGCTTCTGGAATGCCACCGATTGGGTTGACTGGGATACGGACGCCCCGCCGGCCGATCCATACAGCAACGCGGGTGGCCGCTATGGGGGATTCTCGATGATTTTCTATCCAGGATCGAAATTTGGTTACGATGGTCCTCTACCTTCCATGCGCCTCAAGACGCTGCGGCGCGGCCTGCAGGACTTTGAGTACCTTCGGTTGATTGAGAGAAACGGCAAGAAAACTCATGACGAGCTGATCCAGTTGACGGATGAGCTGCTGGCGGGCAAGAAGCTCGACTATCCCAGGGCTCGCCAGACCCTTTACCAGGCTCTTTCCGGGCCAGCAAATTAGTGAGGGTATCTTTCCCGAGCCTGGTTCAGAAGCTTCAGGGGATTCGAGCCTGATCGGCAAAGTCGTCCAAGCCGAAGGTAAAATTGTCACATACTTGGGTGTGGACCGCCCGGTCGATCAGGTCTCAGTAAAAGTCGTGTCGGCCGCAAAACAGTTACGACTGGGAGGGAACTGCGTGAACGAAGAGCGTTGGACAACCTGCCTTATCGCACTGCTCGCGAGCGGGGTCATTTTTGGCGTGCTGCTTCGTATGCAACTCGTTTCGGGCGCCAACGATGGGTCGCTGGGACATAGTCTGGAGCCTCACCAACGGCAAGGGCTACGTTATTGACGAGGCGCGATTGTTCTGAAGCTGGCTCGAAAAGAACTGGCCGTATCAGAGCGTTCAGCCAACCGCTGGCGTGAGCCAGTGGTGAAGGTACACCTGGGCCGCTTCTCGCTCTGCATTCGGGAAAGCTGGGCAAGATCTACATGATTCGCTGCCTTTGCTTTAGACCGCGTGAAGACATTGGCCGAAAGCCTGATTCCCCGGCGCCTCCAGGTGTGCATTACGACCTGTGGCTCGGTCCCGCAGCTGAGCGTCCGTTCAATGAAGGCCGGTTCCACTACAACTGGCACTGGTTCTGGGATACGGGCAACGGGGAAACCGGCAATAACGGCCCCCATACGGCTGATCTGGCCAGGCACATCCTGAAGAAGATGGAACATCCGCGGCGTATTGTCAGCATGGGCGGACTGGATGTGCTTCCCGGCACGCAGGAGACGCCCAATACGCAATTCTCGTTGATGGAGTACGCCGATGGCACGCGGGTGCAACTGGAGGTTCGCGGTCTCTACACCAACAGCGAGGACGGCATCACAATGGGCCTGCTCGTTTATGGACCAGAAGGCTGGATGCGTGTTGGCTTTGGCGGGTGGGCCAGCTTCTTCGGGCGGAAGAACGAACCGGGAGAGAGCTGCCAGGAGGCTGACGCCAATGCTCGTTCGGAAGAGTTTCAGAAGTTCGGCAGTGCTGACTTGCTGCAGTATGCCAATTTCATCTCCTGCATGCGTTCCCGGAGAACCACAGACTTGCGCACCACCATCGCGGAAGGCCATCTTTCGGCCGCCATGTGTCACCTGGGGAATATTGCCTATCGGACACAACGCCATCTGATCTTCGACACCGTCACCGAGCGGTTCGTTGGCGACGAGGAAGCCAGTCAGTTCCTGACGCGCACCTATCGCTTCCCGTTTGTCGTTCCGGAGAAGGTCTAGCTGGTTTCTGTCGCGAAACTCGAAGAGCCTTACTGGTTGCCGCCCTGGCGAGATTTCGGCTCCCCTCGCCCCAACGCGGGAGAGGGGCTAGGGGTGAGGGGGCAGTGCACGCCGTTGCGTTTGGCTGCCAGAGACCGAAGAAGCCTGCCAGACGTGGATCGACAAGCACAGGGCCACGTTGTGGAATTCCCCCTCACCCCCAACCCCTCTCCCGCGTTGGGGCGAGGGGAGCCGAATCCATTGTGCTGCCGCAGCGAACAGGCACACACGGGACTTGTCACTCTAATTCGCGAGGTTCAGTAATTACGCCGTAAAGTGCTGACTGGGCCTCGAAGCAGGACGTTGAATCGTGCCATCTCGCAAGCATCAAGCGCCGGGCAGGGTGAGAAGGATGCCGCTCGAATCAACGGGCGGCCCAGCCGCATCGATGAGAGTGCCGGCGCTTTCTTGGTTCTCAGGTCAGGAGAAATGCGCGACCTTGGGAGATCCGAAATGATTCAGACCGCGTTTCAGCAGAAACTTTGTTCTTTCGCTGATGAGCAGCGAGACCGGCTGCTGTCCATTGTCCAGGATCTGGTTCGAATCCCTTCGCAGAACACTGCGCCGACCGGTGAAGAGGAGGCTTGCCAGCGGTATGTGGCCGGCTTCCTTCGCCAGCAAGGCTGGGTTCCGGAGCTCTACTCCCTGGATGAAGTGCCAGGTCTTAAGCAGCATCCGCTGTTTTGGCCGGGTCGCGACTACCAGCGGCGTCCCAACGTCGGGGCACGCCGCCGCGGAACTAGAACAGGGCGGTCGCTGCTTCTATCCGGCCATATTGATACCGTGCCGAAGGGCACGCAACCTTGGACGCGGGACCCTTTTGGCGGCCAGATCGAAGGCAACCGGCTCTACGGGCGCGGTTCCAACGACATGAAAGGCGGGGTCGCAACCAACTTGTTTGTCGTGGAGGCCCTGGAACGACTGGGGATTCGATTGGCGGGTGATCTGGTTTTCGAGACCGTCGTCGACGAGGAGTTTGGGGGTTCCAATGGCACGCTGGCGGGCCGCTTGCAGGGATTTAATGCCGATGCCGCAGTGCTTTCGGAGCCCACTTCCCTGCGCGTCTGCCCTGCCCAGCAGGGTGGCCGCGTGGTTCATATCACGTTGCAAGCGCCCGGTGGTATTCTGACAAAGAACCCGTTCCCCGCCGGAGTCATTTCAAAGTTGCGCCACTTCCTGAACCACCTGGAACATTTTGCGGCCCAGCGACGCAGGCAGGTTCTTGTTCATGACCTGTACGCTGATCAAACCGATCCAGTTCCTGTCTCCATCACCCGAGTCTTCACCGGCCCTTGGGGTACCAGGGAACCGACGACCATTCCTGAAGAATGCCGGTTGGAAATGTACTGGCAAATGATGCCCGGCGAGAAGCAGGAGGACGTCGACCGGGAGTTCTTCATTTGGCTCGATGCCATGGCAAAGGCTGCGCCCCAGCTCTTTCGTGCCGTGCCCAAGGTAGAGTTTCCCATTCGGTGGCTTCCCGGGTCGGCGATTTCGAAATCGGAACCGCTCATCAAGGAACTGTCGGAGTGCGCTCATGCGGTTGCCGGCAAAGAACCAGCCATTGTTGGACTCGAGGCGCCTTGCGATCTTTATGTGTTTCAGCAAGGCTTCGGGATTCCGGCTGTTCTGTGGGGTGCACGGGGCGGCAATACCCACGCGGCAGACGAGTATCTGGAAATCGATTCGGTCATCGATGCGGCCAAGACTCTTTTGGTGTTTGTCTGCCAATGGTGCGGTGTCATCCAGCAACGCGCCTGCTAAACGATCGTTCCTCTTGAAACTTAGTGCTTTGTTTCATTAATACGCTCACGTATTCAGAGCCCGCGGCTTCGCCGCCTGATGTGCGGAAAGGCTGGGCCTTTCCGCCGGTAGCCGCTACCCGTGAGCTGCGGGCTGTGCCCGCCGCGGGGCGCAGCCCCATCAAACGGAGGGTACGGGAGGCGGAAAGTCAGAGACTTTCCGCACATCCGGCGGCACAGCCGCAGGAAAACGTTAGCGTACTTACGAAACTTGAAACTTAGTAGTACGTTTCATAAATTCGATCACGTATTTTGCTGACGGGTTTACGGCATCCCCGGAGGGGATCAATTTGAATAGCCACGGGTGACGCGCCCAGCGGAACCCGTGGCTGTGACCCAGTGACGACCCAACCCGGAAGGGG
>JAKEER010000342.1 GCA_022616615.1 Acidobacteriota bacterium | reverse complement strand
GGCGCAGTTTGTCATGTGTGCGTACAGTCCGCATACATCGCAAAAAGCACGATGTATGCGCCACCCAGAGTTGATACCTTTATTTATTGACGCTGCCTTAGACAAACAACTTTACAGTTTCCTTAGAGACTGTGCGCTCCAGACGCCCGGGTTGTACTTCCATGAAATCGGCGGGATTGAGGATCACGTGCACCTGGTCGTGAGCGTGCCGCCAACGCTGCTCATCAGCGATTGGATAGGACAGATGAAGGGATCCAGCTCCCACTATATCAACCATCGCATTGCCAATCGCCATTTGCTTGACTGGCAGACTGGCTATGGTGTGGTCAGCTTTGGAACTGGGGATCTTCCGTGGGTGGTCGGCTGCGTCCGAAACCAAAGACAACATCACGCCAAGGGCACGACACAAGAACGGCTTGAGCGAGGAGAGGCTGAAGCCGATCCAGCAAGCCCGTTAAAACGGGCTGCTGGCCCATGAACCGCCTCCTGAACCAGCCGTAGAACGGCTGGCCTAAATCAGAACCAAAAGCCGCGTGAACGCGGCTCTCTGCAATTCAGGCGCTGGGCTGACGTTTGGGAAACTAGCCCGCTCGACTGATCTCTGGAACGCACGAACACTCGGTCCCCACGACACGGCGAAACCCCCGGCCCTAAGCGCACGCCCCGGCGGTGACGCGCCTGAGCGAACCAAGGGGCCACTTCCTCACGGGCGAGGGCGAGTCACGATCATCTACGCACTTTCGAAAAGCCAAAGCAGCAGCGAAGCCAAGGGAAACTTAATCGCTTTGTAAACTTTCTTACCGCGAAGAATCCTAAATTTTTTGGCGATTCGGGTTCGGCGCCATCAACACCAGCAGCGACAGCGGCTGTTGGCTGGCGTTGCGCACACCGTGAACTAGGTCTGAAGGCGCCAGCACGATTTTGCCAGGTCCCAACATCTCTTCCTCTTCACCAACCTGGATCGTGGCAATGCCTTCGAGAACATAGTAGATCTTGTCGGCACCCCTGTGACTGTGGGGTTTCTGCGACTGGCCCGGGTTAAGACAATAGAGGTCGCAAAAAAGGTTCGCCGTATCGAACAAACTCAGCTTTTGCATCTTTTCGTCAGCGAATCGCTTTTGCGCCAAGACTTCCAATATATGCATGGGCTTCCTCCTCATGTAGCGCAGACCTCCTGCTTTTTAAGGAAGTCTGCGGTTTGGCTCGGTCGGAGAAAAACCGCAGTTAACTGCAAAAAGCACAGTCTGGGCTACATATCTCCCTCCTCCTTTGAGAAGGGCGGGGGGGTCCGTTGACGCAGCGACGCCAACCACCCCGCGCTGGCCGAGGCCCGCGCCGCCCCTGAACTCAGTAGGGGAACCCCCATTTTATCCGTCGGAGGTGCATGGGCGGAATGAGTCTGTCCCTTGTAGCGCAACGCGGACGATCGCAGCCGGATTCCCTCACTGCGCCAGAACTGCCCAAGCGACAGCCGCAACCATCCCAACTCCAACCATCATCTTGAGGACCATCCCGGCGACGCGCCCCAGCAGTGTTCCCCAGCCTGCCCGCAATGCCTCCTGCCAGTTCTGCTTCTGACGGTGTTCGTAAATGACCACGGCCACGAAAGCGCCGAGAAACGCTGCGACGACCGGCCCCACGACACTTAACACCACGGCCAGCAGTGGCCCTAGGAGCAAAGCGCCCAAGAATCCGCCCAGCAAGGAAAGCCAGGCGGCAGTCGTCGAAGCCCCAAAGCGCTTGGCGCCGGCAGCCATCAGCCAGTTGTCGGCTGTTTCACCCAGGATGGTCAACACGCCCAGAATAAGAATCAAATTGAGGCTAATGGCGCTGTTGAACTTTGTAACGAGTGCGTACAAGAGGGCGCTGGCAAAAATCACGCCAATCCCAGGTAATCCAAACGGGATGATTACCAAGCCCGCCGCCATGCCGAGAAAGAGCAAGAGATCGACCCAGGGATGCATGTCGAGAACTTACCTTGCTTCGGGGCAGAAAGGAAAGTGGAAACGCCTAACGTTGACGAGTCGGAACCAAAAATGAACCACGTGGACGGCAGGGAAAAGCTAACCGCGAATGGACGCGAATGAACGCGAATTCCATGGCAAGTTGAACTATGGTTGAATCGTTGTCAACCCTCGGTCCATTTGGAGGTATCAAGCCGATTGTGGTTAACTTGCCGTTCTAACAGGATGCTGAAAAACTCTCCAGATGAGAGGCTAGTCGCCGCTTGCTACCGCGCGCGGTACCGTAACTGCTTTGGAGTCAGAGCTTGGTGTTTCCGTACCGCGACCGGTAGGGAGCGTCTTTCGAGTTTTTCAGCATCCTGCTAAAGCAGTTTCTTCCAAGGATCTCTTGTTGGATGGCTGGCGCGCGTTCTGAGCAAACTCTTGCTTTCTGGTTCATCCCTGCCCTGCTGGCTTGCGTCCTGGTGCTGTCGGGTCTTTGCCTCTTTCTCATCCGACGCCAGACAGGCAGCGAGCAGAACCAGCTACGCGAGCAGGAGCGACTCAGCTTGGACAGGGCACAACAGGAGTTTCGCCAGAAGATTGAGCAGCGCTGGCAGATGGCACTCAAGGCCTTGCCCGCGGCGCCTGCAAGCTATTCCAGGCTGCGAACCTGGGATCAAGAATTGGGCCCAGACTGCCTCGGTTTCTGGCTGGACGACTCCGGCGTGCTTGTCTATCCCAACTATCGCTTCGGTCCCCAGATCAGTGCCCTGCCTGACAATCTCCAACGGGTTTTAACTGCGATCTTTAGTGCAGGAGACTCCAGCAAGTCGCACCCGGACGAGCCGGCAAACAACGAAAGCGTCTACCGCCGGATGCTGGCTGCGGTGGAGCGGAAGGACGTGCCCGGCGCGCTTGCAGGGGCGGCCGCCATCTTAGGCGGAAAGCAGTCCGGCCATAGTCCTTTGCCTGTCCTGGCAGCCAGCGTGGTGATGCTGGAGATGGAAGAGATCACCGAAAGAACGCTGCGCCGGCAGGCGGAGTTGGTGGATGTCTGGCTGAAGGGTTACGAAGAAGGTTGGCTTCCCCTGACGCCCGACGTTCTGCCCTGGTTGCGACGGATGCACGAGCAATGCCGCCGCCGCAACGAGCTGGAAAGCTGGCTGGCTCGCGAGAGGCGACTGTTTCGAGAGACGCGGCGCATCCAGTGGGCCGAGAAGTTTCTTCCCAGGCTAAACCTGCTGTTGCGCCGGCATCTCTACAACCCGGCGCGGGCGGAATTGCCGCTCCAGGTTCTGGGCAGCGATCCGAGTGAAGATCCCTTTCTCGTGTTGTGCCAATTCCAAGCGGCCCCTTGGTTTCGCCTTGCCGGGCTTGCAGTGGACCTGCAGAGTTTCTCCCGAAATCTGGAGAGTGTCATCGATCAGGCTGAATGGCGCCCCAAGGAACTTGTTGTTCAGATTCAGAGAACAGAACCGGTGGCGCCCGCTGCCAATACCTTAACCAATGCCGGGGCTGCGCATTCCTCACTCACGGAACAGCGCATCCTCCATCCCTGGGCTGCGCAATTCACCATTGAAGCCCGGCCGCGCGACCTCAAAGCGTTCGAGCAGCGCGCCCTGCAGAAGAATCTCCTCTATCTCACCCTCACCGGGCTGACCATTGGCGCCTGCGTGCTGGTCTTGTTCTTGGGTAGCCGCGCCTTGAAGGAACAGCGGCGGCTCTCCAAATTGCGAACCGATTTCGTGACCAATGTTTCCCACGAGTTGAGAACACCGCTGACCGCGATCCGCCTCCATGCGGAAACCCTCGAACGGCAGCTTGCCAAGATCAGCTCTCCAGCGGCCTCGAGCGCGGAGACCATCGTTGAAGAAGTGGATCGTCTGAGTGTCTTGATCAACGACGTGCTGGAGTTCACTCGCTTGGAAAACGACAAGAAACGCTTCGTTTGGGAAAGCGTCGACCTGGTTGCCGTGCTGCGCGACAGCTTGCAACTTTTTTCGCAGCACTTGGCAGACGCTGGCTTCGCCGTGACACTCGACCTTCCCGAGAGTCTGGTTCTGCGAAAAGCCGACCGGGCAGCCCTGAAACAATGCGCCGTTAATCTGATCAGCAATTGTCTGAAGTTTTCACCCCACGAAAAGTGTCTGGTGTTGCGGTTGAGCTATCGCAGCGGACAGGCGGTGTGGGAAACTGAGGACCGGGGTATTGGAGTCTCTCCGGCCGACCGGCAGCGCATCTTCGACAAGTTTTATCGCGGCGTCCGGCTCGATCCGGCCATCTCGGGTACTGGCCTTGGACTCACGCTGTGCAAAGCTTTCGTCGAGGCCCACGGGGGAACTATTGAGTGGGAGGCGCCGGCGACCGGGATGGGTAGCCGGTTTGTGATTCGGCTGCCGGTTTGACGCGGCTATTGAGGATTGCAGAATATAGTGACGAGACTCTTCGTCCCCCGCAAACGGACCGAACTTCGGTTCCCCTCTCCCCAACGCGGGAGAGGGGAGCTGTGAAAAAATTCGGTTGGGCGTATAAACCTGATCCGGTAGGGACGCGGTGCTCCGCGTCCGT
>JAKEER010000341.1 GCA_022616615.1 Acidobacteriota bacterium | reverse complement strand
TAGCAGTTGGTTCAACTCCCAGTTCCTTGTCCAAGGCAAATGGGAGCCCCGACCTCCCACATAACCGAGCTCAACCAGCCACGCCTTGGGAAGCTCCTGCTGAATATTCAGAGTAAAGCTGTGGGTGTACGGCTGATTGAATCCTGGATCTACGAACGAGACAGCCTGGCCCACAAATGTGGCTAGTCCAAGGGAACTCCCGCTGGCTGTCACCAAACCTTGCGGAAAAGGGTTGCGTAAGAAGTTAGCGGGAGTGATTCCACCGTCCAGTGAAGAGACGAAACCAGTACTGGCGCTGAAGCCAGGCTGCAGAGCCGACGAGGTGTAGTTGCCGTACGTTTTTCCAGAAAAGATCCCGTAGCCGGCGCGAACGACCGTTGTGTTCCGCATCTGATAGGCCAGTCCAAGCCGCGGTGCGAAGTTTAATCTATCTCCCTCACCTAGAGACCGATTGTTATCATTTGCGAATAGGAGTCCCCCTTTGACTATGCTACCCGAAGGCTGAACAGGACTGGTCGCATTGAAGTCGAAACCACGACTCATGCGGTTGAACCGTTCAGTCTGGGGGGCTTCGTATTCCCACCGCAAACCTGCATTGACAGTCAGTTTTGGAGTTAGTTTGATGTCGTCCTGGATAAACAACCCATAATACAGCCCCTGGAACGCTGCTTCGGCATTACTGTCGATCCGACCTGAACTTGGAGTGCCTAAAAGAAACGAAGCAATTGGATGACCGGCTGTGACACTCGCCACGTTCGGATTCGGCCCCTGGGTAAACGCCGCGTCGAAGTTATAGGCGCCACTGGAAGCCCCAAACTGTCCATTCCCCAGATTGGTTCGAGCAGCACGCAAGTCAGCTCCAAATTTCAAGTTGTGCTTTCCCCGAATATTGGAGAGGCTGATCTGTCCAGTATGCCCGTCGACAGCCTGCAGGAAATTCCCTGTGCCAGCAATGCCGCTGAAACCAGCAATTGTGATCGCCGGAAATAGTTTATAGGTTGCAGCCTGATAGAGACTTTCCGAAAAGCCCAAGGTACGGAAGTCAAAACCCTCGTGCACCAAGGTTTGCTGATTCACGAGGCGATTGTAACCGTATCGAACGGTTAAGATGGAGGCAGGGCTGAGAGTGTGGGTGTCCTGGATGACGGCCCCGCGGCTGCGGCGATAGAAGGGTGCCCCTGAACCACCGAGGTCAGCGATGTTGTCGTAGACAGGGGCCGATACTGCCGTCCGAGCGCTGGTTTCTACTCGTACGAATAATTGATTGCTGGAAGTCAAACTGTGGTCTACCCGCGCAATATACTGATCGTAATCGTCATGGGTGCCAGTGGCCTTGGCAAAGTTGGGAGCACCTAGAGGCGTTTCGCCCGGCAAGTTCGGCAACGGATAGTATTTGATCATGTTTTGAGCAACCGGATCGATTCGATTGGCGGGGATCCTGTTGCCCGGAAACGCAGTGCGGGTGAAGCCTCCACCCGGAGCGGGCGCGGGGCTAAGCGGGTCATAGATAGTGATCACTTCGCCTCTGGAGTTGAGACTCCTGGAGAAGTCACCCGTACGCTCCAGCTCCGTGGGCACTCTGTCCAGAAATGTGGCGGGCGTACCTTGGCGCACGCCTTCATAGTTGAAGAAGAAAAAGGTCCGGTCTTTCCCATTATAGAGCTTAGGAAGTCGAACAGGCCCTCCCACTGACGCCCCGAACAGGTGGAACAGAGAATTAGTCTTCTTCAAGCCTGCTCGATTGCTAAAAAAGTTATTGGCATCCAGAGCCGAGTTTCGGTGAAACTCGTAGACCTCGCCATGCAACTTGTTGGTCCCTGACTTAATGCTGACATTGACAACGGCTCCAGCTGCCCGACCATACTCGGCATCAAATGTGTTTGTCTGAACTTTGAATTCTTGCACCGCCGATACCGAAGGCACAAAGTTCAAGGCCCCTTCGGCGGGGGCGCCATCCAGAATAAATTCGTTATTGCCGCCTCCTTGTCTCTGAGGACCGGCACCCGTTGTGACGCTGTTTGTTCCGCCGACATCAAAGGTCCGCTGGATCTGGGGTGGATTGTTAAGATGCACTCCCATGGATAGTCCAGTCAGCAAATAGGGATTGCGACCATTGAGAGGAAGCTCAGAAACCAATCGTGAGCCGATCACTTGGCCGATCGTTGCGGTGGCGGTCTCAATGAGTGCGAGTTCCTTGCTCACCTCAACGCTGGTGGTGACTTCGCCTACCTCCAAAGCAATAACGAGTTCTACTTTGTCCTGCACCCTCAATACAATCCCGTCGCGAACAAATTTCTTGAATCCTGGATTCTCCGCCGAAACACGGTACGTTCCAGGAATCAGCGGTGGAAAAATATAGCTTCCCGCCTCGTTGCTTAGCGTCGAAACGCCAACATTCGTCTCGGTATTGGTCGCCGTGATGCCGACCCCAACCACCACCGCTTCCGATTGATCTATCACCCTTCCGCCAAGTGTCGCCCTGACCTCTTGGGCCTCGATTTCAAACGACAAGAAGGCCATGCACACCAACACGAAAAAGAAAGGCATTCTAGAGCGAATCATCTAGCACCTCCTCTTGGTTAAATCGCCAGCGCCGCAGGCCCGGTTCTAGCGCATTGCTATGATTAGAAATGTAATACCTATTGTATACATCTAGCATAATAAGTCAACACGATTTTCTTGATTGACCTGTTACTCACTTTCGCAGAAACGCTTCCAGATGATCACTTCCGTGACGTTGTCGGGCTGCCGCGCCTGTGGTTGTTGCTTGGAACCAAAGGCTTCTGTAAAGACCAGGGTTGCGATCTCTGAGGCAACGCCACAAGATGGATGGCCCCCACTAACCTTCCAGGCAGGAAGTCTCGATTAACCTGCTCTTCAAACTCACGAATCAGAGTCATCCGGCTGTAGATCCAGTCGAATCTTTTCTCTTCATATCCGTCAGGCATTCGACCTTCCTCCATTCCCTCCGACAGTGCTTCCGGGCTTGCGGCGTGTATCCGTTTCAGCCTGAGACCTCGGGTGAAAGTTCTTCATTGGCCTCGCCTACATAACCAAGGAGCGTCAGAACCGGCGCCGTTTTGCCTTCCGGGACAAGGATCCGTTTCAGAACACCTGACACCTCGGAGCAAATTTCCACTGTCGATTTGTCGGTCTCAACCTCAACCACGGCGTCACCCGCCGAAACCCAATCGCCTTCCTGTTTGAGCCACTTGCAGACGGCTCCCTCCTCCATCGTTTGTCCGAATTTCAACATGATCACTTCATGCATGGATACCAGTTCCCTCAGAGGGAGGATGAGTCCGATTTCCACAAAACAAACGCTCGCGACGTTGCAGCCGCACAATAACCTTTCCCTAAATTTGACCTGGCGCTCTCCCTGTAAAAATCCTTGCTTTTTTGGTATTAGGGTAGTATACAACAACTATTATCTTCTCGGTTGAAGATTTTTCAATAACTACGAGTCGATCCTGGGTAGTAGCGACCGGCGGCCGCCGGCAGAACAACTAGGCAAGCCTGTATCCGCTGAGGCAACTCGCCGGTAGGCAAAAGGAGAAACTCTCTTCACAATCTCTTCTACGCGTGGAAAAGGCAGTGGCCGGATTGAGTTCGTTCCGACCTAACATGGTCCGCACAGGGCCTAAAGGGGGAAAAGCTATGAGTATCACTCCTATTGGCAGGTATCCTTCGAATCTGATCAGAAGCAGACTGGCGATCTGCCTGGTCACGATCGTCCTACTTTTTTGGATTGCTCCTAGCGGATGGAGTCAGACCGCTACACTGGTAGGAACAATTAAAGACCCCTCTGGAGCAGTCGTCGTCGGGGTTTCGGTGAGTGCTCGACACATCGAAACCAATATCGCTCATAGTGGTACCACCAATGAGCAAGGGGACTATCGGATACCCCTGTCGCGAATTGGTCACTATCAGGTTCGGGCTGAGCAAGCAGGGTTTAAGGCCGCCCTCTGGCCAGAGGTGATAGTGCAACTGGGTCAGACCTTGCGCTTGGATATGGCGTTGGAGGTTGGCGAACTTGCGGAGTCAGTGACCGTTGACAGCAGGGCACCGCTAGTGAGGTCGGAAACCTCTTCTTTGGGTGAAGTCATGGACAACCGCAAGATCCTTGAGTTGCCGCTGAATGGGAGGGAATTTCTCCAGTTGGCCACGCTGACACCAGGAGTAAGTAATCGGAATGCCAGCGCCGGTTCACCGAGCAAGGGCGGGGCTCTTGAGGTTAACGGCGGCCGGTCGGGTCACAATCAATTTCGATTGGACGGCATTGACAACACGGACAATCACTACAACGAATTGGCGGCTGTGCCCTCCATTGAGTCTATCCAAGAATTCCAGGTGGTTCGGAATCTCTACTCCGCTGAATACGGCCGGGCGGGAGGTGGAATTATTGACGTGAAGCTTCGTTCAGGCACCAATCAATATCACGGAAGCCTTTACGAGTTTCACCGCAACTCCGCAGTGGATGCTCGTAATTTCTTTGCCCAGACCAAGCCGGCGTTTCGGTTCCATCAGTTTGGCGCAGCCATAGGCGGACCGGTTTACCTGCCGCGTTATAGCGGCAAGGACCGTAGTTTCTTCTTCTTCAACTACGAAGGCTTTCGAGAAAGCAAAGGGACGACTTCCTTGTGGAACATGCCAACCCAACAGGAGCGGCAAGGAGACTTCTCACAGTCCGTGATCAAACCCAGGAACCCCTTCACGGGTCAGCCTTTTCCTGGTAACCGAATTCCCTCGGAAATGCTCAGTCCGCTGGGGACGAAGTTGATTAATCTTTTGCCAGTGCCCAACAGCTCCGATCCACTTCGAAACTATGTGAACAGTGCACAGGACACCCGCGATTGGAATACCTATGTCGTCCGGTTTGACCAGCAGTTATCACAGAATCGAAGCGTGGCAGTCTCTTGGATTGGCGGAACCCGGAAAGCCCTTCAGTCGAACCTCAACGCCTACACGGCCCAAGTTCAACCTCAGAATGGTTATGCGGCAGTACTGGCATTCACTCAGGCGTTCAACCCGAGGACGGTCTTTGAGTCGCGTATTGGCTATACCCGATTGGTTGATTTGGTCGATAACGAGGACAAAACAGACTACGCGACTCAGTTTGGCTGGCCGCTCCATCAGAACGGGGCAACCTTTTGGGGTTTTCCTCGAATGAGCGTCAGGAGCCCTGTGGGGCAGCAGAACTATTTTGGTGTCAACCACTCTCCATTCGGCCGCCGAAACAATGCTTACAATCTTGTTAACAGCTTGAGTGTCAATCGTGGAAGTCATTCCTTGAAAATGGGCTTGGACGTCAAGAGACAACACGATAACTGGGTACTCATGGGGAGCCGCAACTTTTTCTTGAACAACTACAGCACCAACGTTTGGGCAGACTTTGCCATGGGACTGGCCAGTAGCGTCCAGTTCATGCCTGACGTCAGCTGGATGTACCTACGGCGGACTCTTTGGGGAATGTATGTGCAAGACGACTGGAAAGTCAGCCCGCGCCTAACCTTGAATCTGGGGCTTCGTTACGATGTGAATACCCCCTATAAGAGTCTGGATAGGCGGATGGCAACCTTTGATGTTGCTACTGGCCAATTGGTTTATCCAGAAGCTGCTCCGCTAACTCAAGCGGACCTTGCTCGACTCAGGTTTCCTCATCGCGTGGCCGGACCGGCGACAGCTTACGATACCGATTGGAAGAGTATCGGTCCACGTTTCGGTCTGGCATTCAGGCCGAGAGGCACGAATGACCTGGTCGTCCGGGGTGGCTATGGAATCTTCTATGCTCCTGCTTCCGGCCTGGTCACAGCCTACACTGCCTTTGTTCCTCCCTGGCAGGCCCGTATCGCCCTGGCTGGAACCCCGCAGAGTCCGGTCTTTATCGACAAAATCCCCGTGGATTATTTCAACGGTCCATTGAACGATTCAGGAAGTGTTCTTTACGTCCCGGCATCTCGCAAGTTTCGTGACCTAGGAAGTCAGCAGTGGAATTTGTCTATTGAGAAGGAGATTCTCTCTGATTTGGCGCTGGAAATTGCTTACATAGGAAGCAAGCAGACACATGCTAGTGGACTAACCGATGGCCACTTCTTTGCGCAACAGTACATTGGACGACCAAGATACCCCGGGATGGGAAACTTAACGCTAAGGACTGACGCTTACAACATGGAATACAATGCCCTCCAAGTCACTGCGAGACAACGGCTCGCTCACGGTCTTTCCTTTCTCTTAAACTACACATGGAGCAAGGCGTTGAGCGACCAATCCGGCGACGACGCCAACGTGATTCCTGATTTCAGCGATCTCCGACAGATCTGGGGGCGTGCCGACTTCGATGTCCGTCATATCTTCAACTTCAGTGGCATTTACGAAATCCCGGTAGGTGCAAACCGGCGCTTTTTGTCTCAATCCGGTGGATTAGCCAACGCGATACTCGGAGGATGGAAGCTGAATTACATCGTGCAGGCGACGAGTGGCTATCCTTTCTCTCTCTCGGTGTCGGGTGCCGCAGCACTGGTTCGCCCCGACATACTGCCGGGAAAGCAAGGGAATTTGCCGTCTTCTCAACGAACGCCAGATTTCTGGTTTGATCCCAGTGTGTTTACTTTTCCAGCTACCAGGTTTGGCAACGTGGCGAAGAACACGATGGACGGCCCGGGCTACGCTACTCTTGATTTGGGGGTTTCCAAGAACTTTGTGATCCGAGAAGGCCGGCTGTTGGAATTCCGGACTGAAATGTTCAATGCATTGAACCATCCCAATTTCTATTTCACGGCGTTCTTCGATCCTGCGTTCAACGTTCCTGGAGCCAATCGACCAAACGCAGTTCGAGATCCCCGGTCTATCCAGTTCGCGCTGAAGTTTCTTTTCTGAAAGGTGCCCGTCAGGTCTAATTCAAGACAATCCGGTGAGTCCTGAGCGGTGCGAAAAATCCTGTGCTACGGAGTTGCCCGAACATGCAGATATTGGATTTCCACCGCTCTTTCCTCACTTTTGAGGCGGATTTCGAAAAACATCCTCCAAAGACGATCTCAGATTTACGCCAGACACCCCATAATCGTGCGCGTGTCCGCATTGAGTGTCGTTGCGAGATTACCGATCCGACCGGGAATTCCACCGAGTACTTTTTGGGTGAGGCCACAAAAAGTGAGAGAGTTGGAGCGAGCAGAGAAATCGGCATATTCACGCAACCAAATGCCGACTATCGTCCCGTGCTCTCTCACGATGACGCACTTCTCCTAAAGAGCTGGGACAAGAATAACAAGGGGGTAATGCTTGATCCTCCTTCGTTGGGGCCTCAACCCGAACGCAACATACTAAAAACCTCAGAGGCCTTTCACCGGTATTACTTTCAACTCCAGCAAGTTGAAGGTCTTCTACTCAAGAACGCTACTGAGATCATCCGCGCAGCTGACGCGGGCAAACCTCTGGTAGCCAGAACTGAATACAAGGTCTCTGGCTACTGCATTGTTTTGGACTACCCCATCTGGACCATGAATGTTAGTGAACGATATCTTACCTATCAAACGGATACAGGACCCGTCCTATATCCCGACTTCACGAAGCCGTACGAGCGTCTGATTGAAAGGTTCTGGCTCGCCTTCAGTGCTTTCAACGCTCGCAACTGGATAGAGTTTGTCGTCCAGAAACCCACTCCGGTCGGCAACGGCATATCCGTAAACCACTATTCAGAGGTGGCTTGGATCGATGATTGTCTGAATTCAGTCATCGCCACTGACTAGTATTACTTTGTTAAGTCTTTTGCCGATGCGTCGGGTGGCGCACCCATGGCGCAGTTTGCCATGTCTGCGTAGAGTTCGCATACATCGCAAAAACCACGATGTATGCGCCACCCAGAGAAACTTAACAAAGTAATACTAGCCACTCTCCAGCTTCTACTTCCCAGTTTTTCGAAAATCGCTGCCGCCGTGAGCACTTTCTCTAGGAGTCGCAGATAACGAGGGCTCTGTAGAGTCTTGGGCACAGTATCGGCCCAAGCGACGTTCGCCAGATGGCTGGCGATTCAAAAAGCAAGAATTCCCCGGGCAGAACTCTTTAGGAAAGGTAGCATCGTGGTTGAGTTGGAACTGACCGATGTTTGTGTTATTGCGATTTATTTCGTGTTGATGGTGCTCATTGGATTCTGGTCTCGCAGCAAAATCCAGAACATCGATGACTATTACATGGGCGGACGGCGTTTTGGGAAACTGCTCATGATCATGTTCGGCTTCGGCCTTGGCACCAGCGCCGACACCGCAGTCGGGGTGGCTGCGCGTTCCTATAGCATCGGGATGGCGGGTATCTGGTATCAATGGTTGCATATATTCAATCTGCCGGTCTTTTGGCTGCTGGCTGGGCCCTTTCGGCGCGCTCGCTGTCTGACCACGGGAGACTTTTACGAAAACCGCTACGGCTCTTCGGTTGGATTCCTCTATGGATTGGTAGGGATCACTATCAATATTGGCTATCTAGGGGTCATGCTCTTTGGCTCAGGTAGGCTGATTGAAGGTCTCACTGGAGGCGCGATTCCACTCGTCTGGTCGATAGGTCTCATGACGGCTGCGTTTGTATTCTACAGCTTGGTGGGTGGATTGATCGCGGCAGTCTGGAATGATCTTATCCAAGGGTTGATGACTGTTATTATGTCCTTCCTCCTGGTCCCGTTTGTCTGGAAAGCCTTGGGTGGAACGGCGGGGATACATGCAAGAATCCCTAATTCGGACACAGCCTTTAACCTGCTGGCTGCCGGAGAAATTGGCCTTTTTTGGATCGTGATGGCTCATATCAATCAACTGGTGAGCCTGGTAGCGCAGCCCCAAGTCATGGTTAATACGGCCGCGGGCAAACGCGAGATTGACGGACGGATCGGCTTCTGTGGTGGCGCCGCCCTCAAGCGGTTTTGCACCATCGCGTGGGCTCTGGTTGGCGTTTTGGCCATTGGCTACTACGGTCAAGGGACGCTGCACGGCGATCATGTCTTCGGTTCCCTGGTGCGCGATCTCCTTCCCACTGGTTTTACGGGGCTGATGATCGCATGCATCATGGCTTCAGTCATGGACAACGGCGCAGCCTTCGTTCTCACCTCGTCGGCGCTATTCACGCGAAATGTGATGCGCAGTTTTCGAGGGAACGAGAATACCCAGCCCGAATTGCGGGCCAGTCGAATTTTTTCGATTGTCTTCGTGATTGCCAGCCTGGCGCTAGCCTTCTCATTTTCAGACGTGCCCGCCGCGATTCGCTTCATGTGGCAGGTTTCGCCTCTGATGGGTTTGGCCTTCTGGCTGGGCCTTTTCTGGAGGCGCGCCAATCGTTACGGGGCCTGGGCAAGCTTTCTTGGGGCGACCATGGCCCTTTTGGTGGGCCACTACTTTTTTGGCTGGGGCGGAGATGCTGGATTCCCAAAGGTCGTATCCTTCTATCTCTCAGTAGGCCTTCTGTGCGGAGTGACTGTGAGTCTCCTCACACGTTCCGAGCCAGTGAAGCAGCTCAACCGGTTCTTCCTTACGATCAATACTCCCGTGGGCCAAGAGGAAAAGTTGGACGCGTTCGAAAGAGGCGAGTTGGCAATGGAGCCACGCTCACCAAGTTCGCCAGGACTTCCGTACAGACGGTTAGTGGATTGGCATAACTGGGAGATCCCTGTGCCAGGAAGGGAGGGGACAGCCGGCTTCCTTGCTTTTGTGGGCATCTCCCTGGGTCTGCACTCTTTGCTCCTCGGTCTCTGTTGGTTTCTGCGATCGTGAATAAGTCATGACGGAAATGGGCGAATCGGGCTGGGCATTCTCTCCGTCTGATGCGACCAAAGAAAGCATCTGACAACGTCTGAGACCATTACTGATAGCGGTTGGAATCTCTGGTGGGTTCAGCTAAGGCCAGCCAATTGATATTGGCAAATTCCCTTTCATGCGAGGCGGGCCGCGACGGGTTCATCTGTTTATCACCAGTAGCGCAAGAGCTTAGGAGGTTACTGTGACACAGCCAGAAGGGTTTCTTTCAAACGAGATTACGCGACGGCAGTGGTTTGGCAATGCTGGGAAATGGATCATAGCCCCAGCCCTGTTCTCCATGCCCATTCCCATCGAAAGTTCCGCGGAGCCAATGTCGCCCTCCTCCGAGTGGAAGGAGGCTGAGCTATTTGGCTTACAACACAATTCCTTAATCAGGCGCAGCGTCTGGATTTCAGACCTGAAGAAGTGCACGCCCGAATCGGCCATCTCCATCGATCCCAAACAAGGTTGTTGGCAGAGTGTTGACTATGAAGCACGCTACAACGACAAGGAGCTTAAAGGCACGATGCTGATGGCTGGACCTGAAACTGCGGCACCTCCTATCCGAATCCCGCTGAAGGAAAAAGGTTGGCACGCGATTTACATCGGCATGAAGAGCTTCCTAGGCTATGGCGACACGAATGCGGTCAAGCTCAAACTGGAAGGTGATCCCTGCCGTTGGCTTCTCTCTCAAACCATCGGTATGCAAACCGGTAGCCGGTCGGTGGTGGCTCGAGCGGATTGGATTCGATATCAAATCCAAGATTGTTTTTTCCGCTGCGTCGAACTTAATGGTCAGTTCCTTGAAATCGCGCAGAATCGGTCGGGACTGGTCGAACCTTGTGCGATCGCCTACATCCGCCTCGTCCCACTTGCCTCTGATGAGATTCGTTCGCTCGAGGCACGGAGGCGGCAGAAGGCTTCCGGACGTTTGATTTGTATGAATGATGTCTTTTCATTCATGTACGAACGCCGCCCCACTTCCAAGGAAGAGATCTATGAGGAAATCTTCCCTTTTAAGGAGACTGACTACCAGGCTATTTACTGGTGTACGGCCCGAGCCGATAACTGTTTACATCCAACAAAAGTCGGAACGATTTTGGGCACGCAGGGTAGAGATTTTCCGAGGATAGGAGATCGCTACGTAGCGGAAAGCATGCAGTTTCTGCTCTCCCACAATATCGATCCTTTCGCCACGGCCCTTGAGTTCACTCATAAAATCGGAATGGAATTTCACGCCAGCATTCGTGTGGAGTCCTTTAGCGTAGAACCGCCTTGGGACCGTGCCTACTTCTCGCTCTTCTTCAGAGATCATCCGGAATGGCGTTGTGTGGACTATGATCATCGCTCCATCGCCCGAATGAGCTATGCCTTTCCCGAAGTCCAGGACCACATGCTGGAATTGATCCGGGAGATTGTGGCCTACGGAGTCGATGGCATCAATTTGATATTCACAAGAGCCCAACCTTATATTCTGTATGAAAAGCCAGTGGCCGATGCATTTCGCCAGCGCTATGGCATTGCGCCGCAGGACACGCATGAGCGAGATCCACGCTTGCTAAACCTGCGAGCCTCGCTGATGACCGGGTTTCTTCGCCGGGTTCGAAATGAGCTGGACAAGTCATCTAAAGGTGGGAAACGTCTGCAGCTATCGGCCGTTGTCATGGCCAATGAAGATATCAATCGTTTCCATGCGCTGGATCTGGCCGGCTGGGTTCGTGAAGGTCTAATTGACGAGTTGTCCCCTGGGCCTTTCGGGATGAACCGGGAAGAGCCAACTCCCATCGAGCTGCCTTACTTTTCCCAGCTGACCAAGGGATCTCAATGTCGACTCTGTCCGACCCTTCGTCCCACCCTCGTCAAAGTGGACGAAGCAATGCCTACCGCCCTTGATTTCTACCAAAAGGGAGCTAATGGTTTCGCCGTGTTTGATATGAACTTGTTCCAACGCTTTCCCATGGAGTGGGCCGTGTGGCAGCAACTGGGGCGTAAGGAGGAACTGAAGGAGATCATGCGAAGAGCGAATCTCAAGCCTACCACGCTACAGCTTAGGACTTTAGGAGGTCTGGTAGTAGGTAAGTATTCCCCTCGTTGGGCTTATTGATCTCGCCACTACTAATGAGACGGGACTTATCGGGGCTAAGTTTGGACAACGCAAGTGCCTTGGGCCCATGTGGGGATGCGAAAGCCTTACTGGCGGGGACTGATTCAAGCTCAGCGACAGAAAGCGGTCTGCGTCATTTACCGGCCATGGTTTCAAAGATCCAGAAGGGGTGGCGCGAGCCAACCAGGACGCCTGATTCCTTCGCTGAACATCGACCAACTCCTCCGACAACGATTCTTGCCACAGTGAAGCGCTGCCGCTTGGCTCTTCGCCAGCCATTTCCGTCAACGCTCCAGTCCCTGCGCATCGCTGGTGGGTCAGGGTGCATACACGGCGAGTGCAGGCATTGAACCGACATCTTTAATCACGCGCATCTCGCGATATTTGACTGCATCAATGACGAGTAGACTCGACGCCTGCAATGTGGGCGCGTACAAGTATTGCCCGTCCGGGCTCATGGCCAGACTCAAAAATGGAAGACTCGTCGCTATGGTGGCAAGCTGTTGTCCAGTCTTAGTGTCAATCACAAGAATCTCCTCCACCATGCCTGTCGTCCTCGTTGCTAGCCGACCCACAGCCATATAGAGCTTACTGCCGTCAGGCGTGCAGACTGGTCTTCGCCAGGGCACCCAGCGATCGGGTAATCCGTCTTTCACAAGAATTCTTGAGATCTTCTTTGAGTTGACGTCAACTTCCTGCATTCGCCCGTCGCCCATGATTGTGATTAGCGTATGCCCGTCAGGAAGAAGCAGCCCGTCTCTTACGTTCCAGAATCCTCCACCTCTTGCCAGCCCTAGCTGTATCTCAACGTCTGCCGAGCTTCGTTCTGGCAGTGGCAGCGTTGTCATCTCTGCTATTGCTCCGCTCGGCGCCAGCTGAAGAAACCGGACTTCGTTTGTTCGCATGTGTAGAATCTGAAAACCCCCAAGGGATGGAATAAGGACAGTGCCGTAGCCTTTGGCTATTTGCGCCTCTTCAGGTAGAAACGCGCCTGCTGTGGTGTCAAACGTTGCTACGGTGTAACGAGCATTAGCTGCGTCCCCCCTTCCTGGGAGCATCTTGCTGATGTAGAGCCAGCGTCCATCAGGCGAGACCGCCATGACCGGTCGCTCAGGCCACACTTTGTATTCCCAGCGATAGCGCAATCCCACAGTCTGGAGAGGCTCGCCGTAGGCTGTATCGATCACCGAGAGTTGATCGCCTGAGGCAAGATAGAGGCGCCCTCCATCAGGTGAAAGCGCCATCTCAGGCGCTCTTCCTGCTTGGATCCTTCCTTTCACCTGTCCACTTTCAGGATCCAACAGCAAGACTCCTGTGGCGTGCAACACATAAAGCCAGCCCGACCGAGGTTTCTCCCATGAGGAAGTCGATACTTCTACCAAGAATGCCCTGTCGCTTGAGAGGAGCAGTCGTGTGGGCGTGATCACGATCGCCGCAGCTTGGACTAGGAGAAATGAAACAACGAGGGCTGATAGGAAGCCAAGCATAAGGCGCGGTTCTGCCCGTGGCAAGAGGCGCTCTTCTGAATCTGCTTCGCGTTTGCTCATTGCTCCAGCACCATGTTACTTCCCAGATAGGAGGTGGTCGTCGACCAAGGTGAATCGCCTGTTTCTTTTTTGGCTGGATCATAACCGTAAAACGTGACCAGCATTCGTCCGTCTCTGAGATTGACCGCACTCACGCCGTAAGCCATAGGATATTTGGGTGAGATTGGCTCAACTAGCCGCACCCCCTCTTTCCAGGTGTCACCCTTGTCTAACGAATAAGATTCTTTGTCGGGTCTCGCCGCGACGGGACCTTGCTGAGAACTGGGACGGGAGTTCGGCGAGCATCCGACAAAGAATTCGTTGGAC
>JAKEER010000036.1 GCA_022616615.1 Acidobacteriota bacterium | reverse complement strand
CTAAGGGGTTCGTCGAGCAGCAGGATCTGCGGTTCAATAACAATGGCCCGTGCAATGGCGACCCGTTGTTGTTCGCCACCACTAAGCTCAAAGACGGGCCGTTTCTCATAGTTTGGCAAATTCACCAGTTCCAAAGCACGCCGGACACGGCTTTCGAGCTGTTCGCGCGGTGCTTTGGCGGCCTTCAATCCGAAAGCCACGTTCTCAAACACGTTGAGATGCGGGAACAAGGCGTAGGACTGAAAGACCATCCCGATGTTGCGCTGTTCCGGCGGCAAGGCCGTCACATCGCGACCGCTAATCCAAATGCTTCCCCGCGAGGGTTGTAGAAACCCGGCGATCAAGCGAATTGTGGTCGTCTTGCCGCAGCCACTCGGACCAAGCAGGCTGACCAATTCACCCCTGTCGATGGAAAGATTCAGACCATCAAGGGCTGTCTGTTTGCCGAACTGCTGAGTGAGGTTTTTCAGCTCGAGATGCGGCATGCCAAAGTTTCTCTAGAGGGCCACGGCGTTTGATTTCCTGGCCCTTTCTGCAGCTCCTTCTTGGGACTCCGAAGCAGTGAGTATAGCATTGGAACAAGCCCTCTTTAGGGAAGCCATGCGACACGCCTTCCTAATCTCACTACTCATCTATTGGCAGACGTCCATAATGGTCTGCCCTTCAGATCTGGCTCCTGAGTTACTGCTGGCCGCCCGTCAGGGAAAGGCCGGCCTGATTCAGACCTTGCTTGCCCGGGGTGCCAATGTCGATGCCAGAAATCTCGTCGGTGAGACTGCCCTCATGCAGGCTGCGGAAAGAGGACATTCGGAAGCTGTTGGAATACTGATCGCCAAAGGGTCGGATGTGAATGCACAAGACAAGCTGGGATGGACGGCTTTGATGCGCGCGGCTGATGAAGGGCATTTGGAAGTTCTCAAGAGACTACTTGGTGCTGGGGCCGCATTGGGTCTCAAGAACCGGCACGGCACAACGGCCCTGTTGAGCACAGCCTACAGCGGGCACGTTGCCTGCGCTGAGGTCTTGCTGTCGGCCGGTGCAGACGTCAATGCCAAGAACAATGCTGGCCAAACTGGCCTGATGGCAGCAGCCCAACGGGGGCATACCGGAATTCTGGTCACGTTTCTCGATGCGGCTGCGGATCTGCAAGCCAGGGACGGAGATAACATGACCGCATTGCTCCATGCAGTTTTTCGTGGTCAAGCCGGGGCCGTGCAAGTCTTGCTGGATCGCGGTTCCAATGTTCTTGACCAGAATCGGTATGGGTGGAATGCCCTGAGACAGGCCGCTGTCATGGGCAATGCTTCGGTTGTAGAGGCTTTGCTGAACAAGGGTGCTCCGGTGGATGATGTTGCCAAGCTGTCCGGTCTTACACCACTAATGCTGGCCGCTGAAAAAGGTCACGCGGGTACTGTTCAAGTGCTGCTGGAAGGTGGCGCACAGGTGAATGCAAAGGACAACAGTGGCTCGACGTCTCTAATCCTGGCTGCCACACGAGGCCACGTCGCTGTTGCGGAGAAACTCCTGAACAAAGGCGCGGATCTAGCCGCTGAGAATGGCCACGGCTGGAACGCTCTGCGTGCGGCAGCAGCTAGAGGCCGGCTGGAGATGGTGCAGGTGTTGCTTCGCCACGGTTCGGATGTGAATGATGCAGGCGAAAACGGCATGACGGCCTTAATGTGGGCGGCTCATAGCGGACATAGCAGGATCGTCCAGTGTCTCTTGGAGGCCCAAGCCAACGTCACAGCGAAAACGACTCGAGGCGAAACCGCACTTCGGATTGCTCGCAGAAAGCGCTTTGCCACAGTCATCGGCCAACTTAAAGCTGCCGGAGCCATCGAATGACTCATTCAAGCCCAAAGGGTTAAGCGCCTCGTGGCCGCCGACGTAAGGACACGACTGTCTCGTTACCTCGGTGGCTACACTTCGGTTTGGCGGCAAAAAATTCGAACGCTGTCATCGCCCGATCACGACCTTCCTTTGTTGCGAATCTGGCTATCCCAGTATTTCATCCACTCATTGGACTTTTCCTCCAAAATCTTCCAGTCGATGGGCATCGTCTGAATCGGAGTCTGGCGAATCCACTCAGGAAGGTCTTGGCTCGGAATATCCTTGCGGCACGGGATGCGATAAAATTTCTTGGCGGCTAGAACAATGCTTTCTTTCCTGGTGACATATTCGTAAAGCTGTTTGGCGGCATCAGCATGTTTGGCCTGATTGACCAGAGCAATGCCATCGGTGACCACAGGAGTGCCGCTCTTCGGAATAATATACGCTAGGGGATAGTTGTACTGCGCCCGCTGTAATTCGATATCAGGCATATTCCAAAGCGTCAGTATACCTTCTTGCCGGGCCAGTTTCTGACTCAATAGGGTTAGGTTTGCCACGTAGTCTTTCGTGTTGGCATCAAGTTTCTTCAGCCAGTCATAACCGGCTTCAGGCGCTCCCGTCGCCTTGTAAGAGCGCAGGATCATGGCACAGAAGATGGTGCGCATGGTGCCGGAAGCCAGGGGATCGCGCAGGATGATCTTGTTCTGCCATTTCGCATCCAGCAGTTCGTCCCAATCCTGAGGCGCTTCTTCCGGCTTCAGCACCGCACTGTTGTAAGCGATGACCTCTGGTGTTTCATAGGTTCCGTACCAAAAATCGCCGGCACTATGGGCTTCCGGGCCAACCTCACCGGCCCAACTGGGGCGGTAAGCTTGCAAGAGCCCCTCCTTCTCCGCCTGCTGAAAAAGCATTGAGGGAGCTCCCCACCACACATCCGCTTGAGGATTTTCCTTCTCCGAGCGCACCCGGTCCAATACATCCTGGCTGCCCATATCCAGCCACCGCACATCGACGTCCGTATGGTTTCGTTCGAAGCTCGTTTCAAATTCCGTCAGCAATTCCTTGCCATGCGTGGAATAGACAACTAATGGTGTCTTGCCCGCGTCGCGGCCGCGGCAGGCCGCTAGCGGCAAGAGACACGAGGCTAGGAAGAGTATCGGCCAGAATCGTTTCTGGCGCCGGAATGAGTGGAACGTCAAAAAAAGGTTTCGTTGGGGCATGAATTCTTTGTGCCGATCAGCCGCCGAGCTTTGCGAGGTTCTGAGGGTAGTGCCGCAAGGCTGCCTCCTGCCCGTCCAGCCAGCGGCGGCGATCGGCATTCCACTTGAGATGACGACGAATGCTACGCCGAACCGTCTCTGGTGCTGGCCCGCCAAAAACCTTCCGGGCACCGACGAACCGCGCCGGGTCCAGGATTCGCGACACCAGCTTGGGCGGAATGCGGATCGCTCCCCCTGTGGTGTCACGGCTGAAACGGGCGGTCAACTTCGAAACCGCTTCGGCCCAGAGCTCCCCCTTCCGGCGCGAAGGTCGCTGCCGCAGGCGATTGGCAACCCGGCTCACGATGCTATGCGCTGTACGGAACGGCAACTGATGCTCCCGCACCAGCCAGTCGGCTAGCTCAGTCAAGGTAATTCCGCTGCTCTGGCAGCGCGCCAGGGCGCGCTCTCGGTCTATGGTCATCGACGCCAAAACCTGGGTGAGCAGCTCCAAGACCCTCGAAGCATAGTCGAAGGCGTTGCGCACCACCGGTTGAATGTCATCTTCGGCATCGACAATGTCGCCGAACGGCGTGTTGTGCAAACCCAAAGCCACGGCCTGGCACTGTCCCATCGCACAGCTCGCCAGCACCCGCAAGTGTTCCAGCGCCACCGGGTTCCGCTTCTGCGGCATGATGCTGCTGCACTGCACAAATCCGTCCGCGAGGCAAATAAGCTGGGAGTCCTGGGAGCTCCAGTCGAGCAGATCCTGAATGAATCGTCCCAGGTTGATCATCAGCGTAGAAACTGCACTCGCGCTCTCGATGAGGTAGTCCACGCTGGCAATGCATCCGTACGCGTTTTCCAGCACCGAGGAAAACCCCAGTAGCTCTGCCAGCAGCTTCCGCTCAATGGGAAAGCCGGTTGTGGTGGCGACGCAAGCTCCCAGCGGACTTTGATTCACCGTCTGGTAAGCATGGAAGAAGCGATCCAGATCGCGCTGCAGGAACTCCACGGCTGCCATGAGATAATGAGCCAGCGTCGTCGGCTGAGCTAGTTGCGTGTGGGTAACGACTGGAAAGAGGGTGTCGAGGTGGCGGCTGGACAACTCCAGCAACAAATTCTGGAGCGAGCTGACCTGTATCGACGCCTGGAGCAACTCAGTGCGCAAGACCATCCGGTAGAGCGTGATATCAATGTCATTGCGGCTCCGTGCCACACTTAGATGTCCGGCAACTTCCGACCCACAGAGGGTTTCCAAGTGCCTCTCAACGTGAAAGAACAGATCTTCTTCTACGCCCCGATACCGGTATGAAAGCAGTCTCTCCTGCTGGCGGCTGATCTGCTGCAGCGCTTCAAGGATTCTGACGCCGTGTGGCGCGGGGATGATGCCGCAACGGGCCAGCATGATGGCGTGCGCCCGGTTGATTTCAATCAAGGGCTGAAAGAAGTGGCGAACAGAATGTTCGAAGTTGGGTTTTAGAACTGTTTTGAGGTAGGACGCATGCGGAAAACCGCCGGAGGCCAGTTCACGCCGGGTTGTCGATAACTTGCTCAGAGCTTTCTTCTTTCGCGTTGACGTCATGGCAACTGCTTGGCCAGTTAGCGAATTCTAGAAGAAACCCGCGTGATGCGCAAATTGGCTGATTCACAGCTAATTCACGGGCTGTGACAAATGTATCTCAACTCTAGGTCTTTGACGCATCCTGCTCGAGTAAGAGACCCGCCAAACCACCACTGGCAGACGCTATCGATTGGGCAACCCGCAGATCTCCAGCCCCTGCTGGCGGAGGAAGAATTTGAGCTGAGTGATTCTGGCTTTGTTAGGGTGCAAGAAGGTGGGGGGTCTCTTCGGCGCTAAAGGCGCTCCGCTATGTTGCGATCTTCTGTATGGAATACCTAGCGGAGAGACTTGTGCAGAGAATCGATAGAAGTAACGTACTGAACGGCCCATACATCATCCCCTGTTCCTGGGCGTTCTCTATCCCGCAGCCACTGATATCCGACCTTGATTAACTGGAAGCGGTTGGGGCGATAGCCGAAGACGAAATCGTAGCTTTGCCGATCCGGGCGGCGATAGTTGTAATCCTGATATCCTACTCGCACTGCGGCGTACCAGCGAGGAGTCAGCACTGCCTTGGCCTCTGCATAGCCATAATTCCCGCGCACAGTGCGTATTCGCGGATAGGGCAGCTCAAAGTGCTGCCACTCGCCATTGAGGCTCCAGCGGCCTCTGGCCCATTGAGCGTCGAGGCCAAGGCCGGTCGCCGAGTAGTCCGCCGGCCGTTCTCCTCCTTCCAGAAAGCGGCTGGTTTGACGCATGTAGGGTCCCCGGTAGGCTGAAACGCCAACCCTGAGTCCCTGGAGAATCGTGTAACCCGCTCCGGCCGCCCATTGCGCGTGTTGATCCTGAGAAAGCAAACCCTGGGGATTGATGGGCGAACTGTTGGTGAGTTGAAATCGGGTGTCTAGCCGGTGGATGGACGCATCAATCTCTAAACCCACGACCCCGGAAAAGCTGACAGGCTCGCGGTAATAGCCGTAACTCAGGGGCCAATCAATCATCGGGTTGACCGCGTCATCATACCGTGGGAGGAACGACCCAAAAGCCGATGACAAGTGCCCCATTTTGATCACAAACGATTTGGAGTTGGTTGAGTGAGCGTATCCCAGGAAGCCTTGGAGCAGGTTGGCTTGCAGAGAGCGCTGCGAGGAGTAGGCTTCCTGATAGTAATAAGGGGTAGACCTCACCTGAATAGCAGCGTATCCGAACCAGTGCGAACCCAGTTTTGCCGAGGGATAAAGCATGGCGCGAAAGGCGGCAGCTGCGCTCGTCGCATTGGGATCTTCGGTCTGAAGCCGGTTCGTGCGCAGGCCGAGACCGGAAATGCTGAACGGCATCGCGACGCCCCAGTCTGCCTCCTGTGCCGTGGCCATTTGAGGGGCCAAAAGTAAAAGGCCCTGGACGATTCCGATCTTAAGTTGTTGCCAAACTCTCTTCACAAAGAACCTCCCGCTGTGGGAGTAGAGACAACAAGGCTTTGACTGCTTTCGGATCGAATTGCGTGCCTGCTCCCTCTTCGAGTGTTTCCAAAACACGTTGCATGGACATAGATTTTCGGTAAGCACGGTCGCTGCTAATGGCATCGTAAACGTCGGCCACATGGACGATGCGCGCTTCCAGGGGGATCTCCTCGCCCTTCAAGCCATGAGGATATCCGCTTCCATCGTGATTTTCGTGATGCAGTTCCACAATCGGCAGGTAGTTCCGAAATCTCCCCATCTTTTCCAGAATCCTTTTCCCGATTCGTGGATGTTGCTTAATCAACTCGAATTCTTCGGCTGTGAGGCGGCCAGGTTTTTGCAGTACTGCGTCCGGAATTCCAATCTTCCCAATGTCATGAAGCTTGGCGCCAATATTGACAATCTCGATCTGCTCGGGGGAAAGTTTCATCGCTGCGGCAATGGCCACGGAGTACTCGCTTACGCGGTTGCTGTGGCCGGCAGTGTAAGTGTCGCGTGCATCAAGAGCCTGGGCCATTGTTTCAACAAACTGCAGGTAAGCCTCTTGCAGGCTTTGCTGCGATTCCGTGACCGACTTGGCAGCTCGATTGAGCGCGTAGGCCAACTGGTTGACTTCCTTTGTTGAAGACTTTGTGTGAAAGTCCGAACCTAGCTCGCCCGTTTTTTCACTGTTTCGCAGATGAGTGACCAAGTCTGTTAACGGTCTTGACACCGAGCGTGAAACGATTACGGAGAGCAAAAGCACCGTCAGCACGCTGCAGGCTCCAACGACCAGAAAGGCAGGCTTGAAGCCCCGCGTGAACTGGTCCATGGCGGCATCGATCGGCTGAAGGCTGAGAAGATGATAAGACTCGCGCAGCCTGGCTCGTTTGACCGCAAGGGTCAGGTAAGTTGCCCCGCCTACTACCAGTTCGCAACCGTCCGGCTTTCTGCCACACTGCGCCTGGAGTTGTGATTCAAGTGAACCGGACTCAGAGGGGAAAGTGGTCAGGAGGAGTTCATCTTCATCCAAAAGCGCTGCGTAACCCACGTGATTTAGCGACCCGAAATCGAACTTCCTTCCAACTGTGAGATTCCCGAGGTTTTCGTTGCCTAGATTGATAGGTACGGTAGTAGTTTCGTAAAGCTTGTCGCCGACTTTCAGGATGGGCGCGGGCTTGATAAGAGTGAGAAGAAACTCAGGTCGCACCTTGACCTCTCCTTTTTCCAGGTGTGCAGCTAGCGCCCTGCCATCCGAATCAGCGACTAGAAGAAGATCGTAATCCAGCATGCCAACTAAGTCGCGAAGTTGAGCCTCAATGGTCCGCCGGGCTTGCAGCAGAGCCTCCGGGTCTGAGGATGTCTCGCGGTAGAGTCCCATCGCTGCCTTTAACCCTGAGTTTTCACTGAGGATGGCAATCAGCTGGTTGTGGCGTTGGTTGTGTTCGGCGTCGGTTTTATTCAGGACTTCTTCGATCTTAAGAAGAGACTCTTTCAAACCCTCCTTGACCCTCGCTCGGACGGCGCTATTAACTGCGAAAAAGCCGGCCAAAAGGGCTAGGCATACTGGAGGGAAATAGAACAGAAAAATCCGAGTCGCAAGGGAGCGTGCCGGTGGCATTTGAGCTACTCCTGGTCTCGGATGGGAATGGTGAAATCGACTTCGACAGAGCCGGTTTCTGACACCTCAACCTTTCTCTTAAAGAATCCGGCGGATTTATGCCAGGCTACAACGGTCTGAGTGCCCGGGGGGATGCCCGACAACGAGAAAGTGCCATCCTTTTGCGGCTTCGTGTGCCAGGCACTCGACACGACTAGAATGGCCGCACTCATCTGTGGGTGGAGGTGACAGTAAACCTGCACAACACCGGGTCGGTGAAATTTCACTGTCCGCGATTGTCCCGCTGGGTAGTAGCCAAGGTCGAACTGCTTGGCGTTGGAAAGCGAAAACACGTTATGGAAGACGGGATCGGAGTTCGGAAAAGAAACAGTTGATCCAACCGGAACAACTAGAATTTCCGGTTCAAAGCGCGTGTTTCTTTGATCCAACTGGGCCTGAACCGGTGTTCCCTCCGGAAGCTGAAGTCCCTCGAGATAAATCGCCAGTCGTCCGAATTCATCAACCGCGGGTAAGCTCTGCTTTTTAGAAGGTAACGCAGTTGTGCGAAGTTGATACGCAGGAAGAGTCACTCTTTCTCTGGTCAGGCTCCTGGTGATCACGACGCGGCCAGTGATGTCACCCGCCAGAGACGCAGACGTCCAGATGCAAGTGCCCAGACACCAACCGATGATGGTGCGTATCCGATACATATCCCAACTTCCTTCATCGGCGGCTGAGTTAACTTCCTTCAATGAAAAGTTTTAAGTCTCGTCAGCCCATGAGGGGCGGGAAAGCCTGCCCTCCGTTGGTTCACACAAGAATACTCGCCTTCGCGAAGGACATAATTATTGAGGATTACAGAGTATAGTGACGAGACTCTTCGTTCCCCACATACAAAATAGACTTCGATTCCCCTCTCCCCAACGCGGGCTGGCCCGTATACACACTTGACACCGCCGGTGCTACTTTGGCAATATTGCCGCGATGGTGGTGTGCGGCAGACATTTTGGCAGGGAGATCCTT
>JAKEER010000340.1 GCA_022616615.1 Acidobacteriota bacterium | reverse complement strand
TCCCATCTGCTCAAGACGTCGCGGGACAACCCTGTGAAACCTTATCAGGGTTTCACCCTGCGGCCTCTTCCCCCTTTTTAAGCGGGGACTTGCCTTGCGCAAAAACACCCTTGCGACAACTTCTGACCTTGACGATCCCCTGTCCTTCCCATACGGACGAACCCGGGAATCCCGTGGAAGGATTGTCAACTCCTGAGCTGGCAACGATCACTCACCTTTCACAAATCGCTGTGAGCAAGTCTACCAGCGGAGAAGTGCCGATTACGCGCAAACAACATCTGTTGTCGCTCGTGTTTGAACTCTTGAACGAGCTGTCTGGGACGAACATCGCCGGCGTCGACCCAAGCGCCAGTTTCCTGGAACTTGGGTTCGACTCGTTGATGTTGACTCAGGCGAGTCAGTTGCTTCAAAGGAAGTTTAAGGTACCAGTCACTTTCAGACAGTTGATGGAAGACTTATCCACTCCAAGCGCCTTAGCAGATGCTCTGGATAAGAGATTGCCACCTGGAGAATGGGCGCCCACTCACCCTGCCTCAGAGACATCTCTGGATCAAACACCGCATTCCCAGCAGACCGGAGAAGAAAAACCAGCTTTCGACAACATCCACTCCGCCGCGCTGAGGACAGAGAAAAAGTCGCACGGTCCGTTTCGTCCCATTGAGACAGCGGTGGGTGAAACGCTCACAGCAGACCAGCAGCAACACCTGCAAGGATTGATCGACAGATACACTCGGCGAACTGCCGGATCAAAACGTTTTGCCCAATCCAATCGTCATCGACTGGCCGACCCAAGAGCTGTTGCGGGTTTCAAGCAGATTTGGAAGGAAATCGTTTATCCGATTGTCGTCGTTCGGTCGGAGGGATCCAAAGTTTGGGACGTCGATAACAACGAATACATCGACTTCGTCATGGGGTTTGGAGCCAGTCTGTTTGGACATCGTCCCGCCTTCGTAGTCAAAGCGGTCGAAGAACAACTCCGGTTTGGTTTTGAGATAGGTCCAATGACGGCACTGGCAGGGGAAGTAGCCGATTTGATCACTGAGTTCACCGGAATGGAGCGTGTTTCCTTCTGCAATACCGGATCTGAGGCAGTCATGGCCTCGATACGTCTGGCTCGCACCGTAACCGGCAGAGACCGCATTGCAGTTTTCGCGGGTTCCTATCATGGCATCTTTGACGAAGTTCTGGTCAGGCGGGTGAACTCCGAGGGCCAGCGGCGTTCCGCGCCTATTGCACCGGGAATCGTGCAGGGTATGGTTGATAACGTCTTGGTTCTCGAGTCCGGAGATCCTGAGTCGCTAAAGGTCTTGCAGGACCAGGGACATGAGTTGGCCTGTGTGCTGGTAGAGCCGGTTCAGAGTCGCCGGCTGGATTTACAGCCAAAGGACTTCCTCTCCGAACTTAGAAGAATTACCCAGCAAACTGGGACCGCTCTCGTTTTCGATGAGATCGTCACAGGGTTTCGGGTGCACCCGGGAGGAGCACAGAAAGTCTTCGGGGTGCAGGCCGACCTTGCGACTTATGGAAAAGTTTTGGGCGGCGGGCTGCCGATCGGAGTGGTCGCTGGCAAGGCCAGGTTTATGGATGCACTCGATGGTGGAATGTGGCATTACGGTGACGCCTCGTTCCCCGAGGTCGGAGTCACTTTCTTTGCAGGGACGTTTGTGCGCCATCCCCTGGCGCTCGCCGCCGCCCGGGCCGTCTTGCTTCACTTGAAGGAGAAAGGATTACAGTTGCAGACAGGCCTCAATGACCGCACAGCTCGGCTTGCGAGCCGGTTGCGTTCTTGTTTGGCCGAACATCGTTTGCCCCTTCAGTTAACCCAATTCAGTTCACTCATGGGACTCAGTCTGCCTCCTGAACTCCGAGCTGCTGGTCTTCTCTTTTGTCACCTGCGTGAAAAAGGAATTCACATTTGGGAAAATCGAAACTTTATCTTGACCAGCGCTCACACCGACGAGGACCTGGACCGGTTAGTAACTGCTTTCGACCAAAGTTTGCAGGCAATGCAGACAGCAGGCTTCTTGCCAAATAAAGTAGTGGAGACTGTTCCCGAATTCGCAGTTTCTTCAGCAGCGCTTCCAGAACAAATGCCTGACTTACCCCTCGAATCGCCTGTTCTAGCGCTGACTCCAGCCCAACGGGAGCTCTGGCTGACCTCATTCTTAGAAGACAATGCATCGCGGGCGCTGAACAATACGCTAGTCATTCGCATGCGGGGGAGCCTCAATGTGGAAACTATGCAGAGGAGCTTACAGGCCCTCGTTGACCGGCATGACAGTCTGCGAACCCGTTTCGATGCTAAAGAGCCAAGACAACAGGTCCTTCGGGGTGTGCGATTGGAGATTCCAGTAGTGGACAGGCAGGGCTTCTCCGAGGAGGAGCAGCAAGCCTGGCTCGCCGATGAGCTGGCTAAGGAGAGAAAGCATGTTTTCGATTTGACCCAGCCCCCTCTAATGCGCATTAAGATCATCAAGCTGGGTGGAAGCGAGCACTTGTTGCTGCTGAACTTCCATCATCTGGTTACCGACGGTTGGTCCATCGGTGTGTTGCTTGACGAACTGAAAAAGTTCTACAACTCCTGGTCTCAACGGGAACCCGTTTTTCTGGATCCGGCCATGCAGTTTGCGGAGTATCTACAGACTCAAGAGGCCTCTTCGTTTAGGGAACTTGAACGCGGGGCAATGAGTTACTGGCTGACGCAATTCAAAGACGTGCCGTCACCTCTGGACTTGCCCGTTGACCGTTCTCGCCCAGCCATCAAAACGTTCCGAGGCGCACGCGAAATGCAATGGCTGACACCAGAACTCTATCGAACACTGAAGAAGACGAGTGCGCTTCACGGGACAACAGTGCTTGCTTTGCTTCTGGCCAGTTTCAAAGTTCTGGTGCATCGCCTCACGTCACAAGAAGACATTGTGATTGGAGTGCCGGCTGCAGGTCAGATTGCGCCAGATCTTCAAAGCTGTTCAGGAGGGAGGGCATTAGTCGGCCATTGTGTCAATTTCTTACCCATTCGCAGCCAATGTCGAGGGGAAGAGACTTTTGCAAGCTATTTGAAGACACTCCAACGCCTGATACTCGACGCCTATGAGCATCAAGCCTTCACGTTCGGAAGTCTGGTCGAGAAGCTAAAAATCCCACGCGATCACAGTCGCTTCCCGATAGTCTCTCTTGCTTTCAACCTGGATCAGGCAATCGTCGGTTTTGAATTGTCTGGCCTGGCGGTGGAAGTCGAGACGCTCGCTCGAGATTTCGTTGTGTTCGACCTCGAGATGAATCTGGTCGATTCTGGCAAAGACATTCGAATTGAATGCACGTACAACCGCGACCTGTTCGATCCTGAGACAATCAAGCGATGGCTGGGACATTGGAAGACACTTCTAAATGGAATCACCAGAGATCCTGGGCGCGAAATCGCTCGGATGGAAATGTTGGAGGAAGAAGAGCGTAAACGAATTCTAGTGGACTGGAACGATACTCAAGTGTCGTATCCGAACGACAAAACGGTACACGAGTTGTTTGAGCTTCAGGTCCAGCGGACACCCGGCAAGCCCGCTGTGGAGTTTGAAGGCAGGCAGCTGACTTACAGTGAGCTTAACGAAAAGGCGAATCAAATAGCCAGGCGCCTGCGGGCGTTGCCGGCGAGATCGGGCGATCTCGTAGGCGTTTGTGTTGAGCGATCAATAGAAATGCCGGCGGCGATCCTGGGTGTACTGAAGTCAGGAGGAGCGTATGTGCCGCTTGATCCAACCTACCCTCGCGAGAGGTTGCGATTTATGCTGGAGGATGCCGCCGTCAGAGTCGTGGTTGGGCAGTCGTGGGCAATGGATGCACTGCCTAAGTCCCAAGTCATTCGAGTCTGCCTTGACTTTGAGCCGGACAAGCTTAGCAAACTGAATAGAGAAAATCTGGAGACCCTTGCGAGTCCGGAAGACTTGGCCCACGTCATCTACACGTCTGGCTCAACCGGTAAGCCAAAAGGCGTCCAGATTCGCCACAGAGCCGTGGCGAATCTTCTTAGCTCGGTGCGCAAGTTTGCGGGAACAACAGAAAATGACATTCTGTTGGCGGTATCAACTCTTTCGTTTGACATGGCAGGACTCGAACTTTTTTTGCCATTGATAACAGGCGCAAAGGTCGTTGTGGCAAGCCGCAGGGCAGTGACGGACGGAAAGCAGCTGGCTGGGCTGCTTGACAAGAGTGGGGCCACAATCATGCAGGCCACTCCGGCGACATGGCGTTTACTGCTCGAGGCAGGCTGGAAAGGTAGTCAGAATCTTAAAATATTGTGCGGAGGAGAGGAGATGCCACCTGGGCTCGCCCGGCAACTGCTGGAACGGGGAGCGACCGTTTGGAATGTGTATGGTCCTACTGAGACGACGATCTACGCGACGATGGGGGAAGTAAGACGGGAAGACGATTGGATCACCATCGGCAGACCCATTGCAAATACTCAGATCTATATTCTTGACGCCAAATTGCAACCTGTGCCCATAGGTGTTGGGGGAGAACTCTATATTGGAGGGGAAGGATTAGCACGCGGTTATCTGGGCCGCCCAGAGCTCACGCAAGAGCGGTTTGTTGCCAACCCATTTAGCCGGTCGGCGGGGGCGCGACTATATCGTTCTGGAGATTTGGCGCGATACCGAGCAGACGGGCGGATCGAGCACCTCGGACGGATTGACCGCCAAGTAAAAATACGCGGGTTCAGAATTGAACTGGGCGAGATTGAGGCGGCATTACGTGAACATGCGGCCGTGCGCCAATCGGTAGTCATGGCGCGTCAGGATGGCGAGACTGAGAAGCGGCTCGTTGCTTACTTTACGGCCGGAAAGAAGAAGCTCTCGAGCAGTGAACTGCGGAGATTTCTGAAAGGCCGCCTGCCGGGGTTCATGATGCCAGCGGTGTTCGTCCAACTGGATAAGCTGCCGCTGAATGCGAACGGTAAGATTGATCGCCAGGCGCTTCCCGCTCCAGAACAGGTGGAACCGGTCGCCGATCGCGATTACTGCCCACCCCGCGATCGGCTGGAGCTTCAGCTCACCAAGATGTGGGAATCGCTGCTGAAGACGGAGCGGGTGGGGATAAGAGACAACTTCTTTGAAATTGGAGGACACTCGCTGCTGGCGGTGCGGCTGCTGACCCAGGTGAATCAGTCCATGCGTCGCAATCTGCCCTTAGTGAGCGTGTTCCAGGCGCCGACGGTCGAAAAGATGGCCAAGCTGCTTCGCGAGAAGGGATGGACTCCTCCGGGGCAGTCTCTGGTGGTGGTTCAACCCAGTGGCTCGCGTCCTCCGTTTTTCTGCGTTCACGGTTATCCGGGCTACCCTGGCTTGGCAACGCATCTAGGTCAGGATCAGCCCTTCTACGGCTTGATTCAGGGACTTGACGGTAAGAAGTTCCACACGCGTGTTGAGGACTTGGCCTCGCACTACTTGAAAGACGTTAAGACCATCTCTCCCCGGGGCCCTTACTTTCTGGGCGGCCACTCCTTTGGAGGCTTGGTTGCCTTTGAAATGGCCCGACAACTCAAAGACCGAGGCGAACAAGTCGGTTTGCTTGTGCTGATGGATTCGACTCCTTCCAGTCCAGTCGCCACGACTCGCTTCAACCGGGAACGGTCAATTAGGTGCAACGGATTGCTCTCGCAAATAAGGCGAAATTTCCGTCAGTTCAGCGCCTTATCAGCCGCTGACAAGCGCGTCTACCTCGAAGAGCGCAAGCAAAGGATGGTGACACTGCTTAGCAAAAGCGCCAAGCGGTTGGTCTGTGAAGGCTATCTCAAGTTCGGTTACAGCCTACCCCCGGGGCTTAGAACCTTCTACATTGACAAAATCCTGTTTGGCCGATACTACCCCGCCGCCGCTAATAACTATGTGGCCCAGCCCTGCGACCTTCCCGCAATTCTAATCGAGGCGGAAACGAATGAGAGTGCGATGTGGCAGCAGTTGATCCCTCACGGGTTGCTGATCCGCGAAATGCCCGCCAAACACATGGATATGCTCAAGGAGCCGCATGTCAGCGTTCTGGCCGGCCATCTTTACGACTGTCTGGAACGAGTGTTCAGAGCCAAGCCGGCAGCCACGGCCTGAGAGGTGAGCTGTGACAAAATCAAGAACCTCATCTGTGTCGCCATTATCTGAACGGCCCAACGCTTCTATTGAGGATTGCAGAATATAGTGACGAGACTCTTCGTCCCCCACAAACGGACCGAACTTCGGTTCCCTCTCCCGCGTTGGGGAGAGGGGAGCTGTGAAAAAATTCGGTTGGGCGTATAAACCTGATCCGGTAGGGACGCGGTGCTCCGCGTCCGTGTTGGGTTTACCGTCGCGGACGCGC
>JAKEER010000035.1 GCA_022616615.1 Acidobacteriota bacterium | reverse complement strand
GCTGCTGGCGCGCCAATCCAGGATCCGGCTGGAGGCCGAGATCGTCCGCGACATTGCATTGACCGCAAGCGGCCTGCTGTCCGCCAGATTGGGGGGGCCGGGCGTTTTCCCTCCCAAGCCGGACATCGTCGGACTGACGCCGGACGCCGGCCCATGGGTCGCCGACAAAGGCGAGAATCGCTACCGCCGCGGCCTTTACACAACGATTCAGAGATCCGCTCCTCACACTGTTCTACTGCTGTTTGACGCTCCCGATCCGACCCAGAGTTGTACGCGCCGTAACCATTCCAACACGCCGTTACAAGCGCTGGCGCTGCTGAACGACGAAGCATTTCACGAATTTGCTCAGGGCTTGGCGAAGCGCATGATGAGTCACGCGGCGGCCGACCAGATTGGTCGCCTCCGATATGGTTTCTCGCTCTGCCTCGGACGGCCACCAGACTCAAGTGAGGAAGATCGGCTGCAAGCCTTTCTCGCCCGCCAAACGGACGAATTCCACGGGCATCCCGAAGAAGCGCGATCCATCGTGGGAAGCGCCGCAGGTGACAGCCCGACGGCGCTGGCTCCGTGGGTGGCCGTCGCGAGAGTGCTGCTGAATCTGGACGAATTCATCACGAGGGAATAGGGAGTGAATATGGATACGCACAATCTTGGCCTGGGTGGTAAGCGGCTCGCCGCGACGAGGCGTCAGTTCTTCAGCCGTTGCGGGGTCGGAGTCGGCCGCATTGCCTTAGCTTCCCTTCTGAGCGACGAGCTTCTCTTTTCGGCGCAGACGGATCAGACCGCCGGAGCATCTGGGACGCGGCTGCCGCACTACCCGCCGAAGATCAAGAGCGTGATTTACCTGTTCATGGCCGGTGGACCCAGCCAGTTTGAATTGTTCGATTACAAACCTAAACTGCACCAGTTCGACGGACAGCGCCTGCCCGACTCAATACTCGAAGGCAAACGGTTCGCGTTCATGAACGCGACACGCAGGGATCCCACTCTCTACGCCCCCCGCCGAAAGTTCCGGCAGTACGGCCAATCGGGCAAGTCGGTCTCGGAGTGCCTTCCGCACTTATCGCAGGTTGTGGATGATCTGGCGTTCATTGGCACGGTCGCCGCCGAGAATCCCAATCACGCCCCGGCGGAGATCTTCGCCAACACCGGTTCAACGATTTTCGGCCGGCCCAGCATGGGTTCCTGGGTAACTTACGGAATCGGGAGCGAGTCGCGAGACTTGCCGGGGTTCGTGGTGATGCTGTCTGGCGCAGGACAGCGGCCGGGCGGCGCACCGCACAACTGGTTGAGCGGATTTCTGCCCACCTCCTACCAGGGAGTGCCCTTTCACAGCGGCGCAGCCCCCATACCCGATTTGTCGAGCCCTCCGGGTGTCACTGCAAAGCTTCAGCAGGAAACAATTGAGGCGGTCAAGGATTTGAATCTGAAACGCCTGATGGAGACCGGAGACCCGGAAATCGCAACCCGCATCGCTTCGTACGAGATGGCGTACAAGCTGCAAACGAGCGGTCCGGAACTTGCCAACCTCCGCACGGAATCGCAAGCGACACTCGAAGCATACGGGGCCGAGCCCGGTGCAATCTCATTTGCGAATAACTGCCTGCTTGCCCGCCGTTTGGTAGAGCGCGGTGTACGATTCGTGCAGTTATACCATTCGCGGTGGGACTCACACGGCGGAATGGGCGAGAACCTCACGGAGGACTTCGACGTTCTCTGTCGCGAAACGGACCGCGCCTGCGCCGCTTTGATTCAGGATCTCAAGCAACGCGGTCTTCTCGATCAGACGCTCGTCATCTGGGGCGGGGAGTTTGGCCGCGCTCCGATGGGCGAATTGAGTTTAACCAGCGTCGGCCGTAACCACCACATCGAGGCGTTCACCATGTGGTTCGCCGGCGGTGGCGTGAAGCCAGGTCAGACGGTGGGCGAGACCGACGATATCGGGTTCTCCCCGGTTGCCGATCGTGTGGACATCCACGATGTTCACGCCACCATCCTGCACCTGTTCGGTTTGGACCATACACGACTGACCTATAGATCTCAGGGCCGGGACTTCAGGCTTACGGACGTGAGCGGCAGGGTTGTCCAAAAGCTCCTGGCATGAAAACGGAACGGAGACATGTGATGAACAGAAACGTTTTTCGCGGTGGCCGTTGGTTTGTGGTGGTTTTCTTTGGCTTGACGATGGCCACCAGCCTGACCGCACAAAGCGCCCGCGGCACAATCAACGGTGTTGTCAAGGACACCACCGGCGCGGTCATTCCAGGCTCCCTGGTGACCGTCACCAATCAGGGCACCGGTACCGCTGCGACCGCGCAATCCCAGGCAGACGGGTTTTATATGGTCCCACAACTGTTGCCTGGTTACTATGGCGTTTCGGCCACGGCGGCGGGTTTCAAACGCCTGAACATTCAAGACTTGAAGCTGGATGTCGGCACGACGCTGACGCAGGATGTGGTTCTGGAGGTCGGGCAGGTAACCGAGAATGTGACGGTGAGCGGCCAGTCCAGCCTTGTTGAGACCACCTCCGGTACGGTTGGCCATACCGTGGACTTGAATCATGTGTTGGAACTTCCGCTGACTGAACGCGGCGTTTTCGGCCTGATCAACCTCGCCCCCGCCGCGTTCTATTTCGCTAATTGCTGCAACCCGGCGAGGTTGTTTCTGGGTAATTTCTCAATGGGTGGGTCCCGCGGCCAGCAGGGCTTGGCGCTGCTTGACGGCGTAAATAACACCCGAGGTGGGATCGGCATTCAGAACATCGAGATGCACCCGCCGCCCGACGCTTTGCAGGAATTCCGGGTTCAAGCCAACAACCTCTCGGCTGAGTACGGCCGTACGGGAGGCGGAGTGGTGAACACCGTCACCAAGAGCGGCGCCAACGAGCTTCACGGCAATTTCTGGGAGTTCTTGCGCAATGACAAATTAGACGCCGCCGGATGGGGCAACAGCAGCAAGCCCAAACTGAGGCGAAACATTTTCGGCGGTACCGTTGGTGGCCCTATCAGGAAGGACCGGACGTTCTTCTTTTACGCTTACGAAGGCCTTCTTGACCGACTGGGAGCCAATCTGACAAGGAGCTCGGGGCTACCTCAATGGCGCGCAGGAGATTTTTCGACCGCGACGCGGGACGCCGGCGGCAGGACGGTGCCGGTTCCGATTTACGATCCAGAGACGGGAACGGGCACTTTCGGCGCTCCCCGGGCTACGTTGCAGTTCCCCGGGAATGTTATTCCCGCATCCCGGCTGGATCCGGTCGCGGTGAAGGCCTTGACTTTCGTGCCGAACGGCAACCGGACGCCGATCAATCCGTTCAATCAATCGGGAAACTATGAGGATTACCCGACAACCCCCTTCGATCAGCACTACCACGTTGCGCGTATCGATCACGATGTTGACGCAGCGACCAGGATGTTCTTCCGCTACATGCTGGCGTGGCCCAAGACCGAGAACATTGCAGGCGCCACGGGTTATGGAGCGGCAGCAGACAGAATCCAGAATAATGCGGACCGCTTGCAGAACTTTGCGTTGAATGTGACACGGATGTTTTCTCCCACGTTCTTCCTGAATTTCACCGCCGGCGTAGAGCGGCTGCAGATTAGCGTTCGTGGCGCCTGCGCTTGGTGTGGTGTGAATTATCCCGAACAGTTAGGCCTCCGTGGCGTACCCGGTCCAGGATTTCCGCAGTTCGCCTTCGGGGGAGGTTTAGTGCCGGTGGATACCATCGGCGGCGGCCCGGATCGGTTCCAAAACGTGACCAACAGCGATTACACTGCAAACTTCACAAAGGTGGTGGGCAGGCACACATTTAAGTTCGGTGGGCAATATAATCGCTACAACAACAATACCTTTGCGAGTACCGCTCCCAGCGGGAACTGGACGTTTGACGGTCGTTTCACCCGCGGCATCGACGCGAGTGGAGGATCCATCGCAAATACAGGCATCAATCTTGCGGACTTTCTGCTCGGCCGGGTGACCTCCGTCACGGTCCAGCTCACTCCGACATTGGGCCGGCGGGCTCAGTATTATGGGACGTACTTCCAGGATGATTTGCGGGTGAGTTCCAAGCTCACGTTGAATCTTGGCCTCCGTTATGGAACCCAGAACCCGACGTACAGCGTAGATAGGCGGATGAGCAACTTCGACCCGTTCCAGCCGAATCCGCTAGCCGGGACGGGCGACATTCCCGTTGATGCCATGGGAGTGACCACGATCCAGGACCGGAATGGAAACGGGAAGTATCTCTGGAATTGGGACAAGCAGGGCTTTGAGCCACGCTTCGGTTTTGCCTATCGCGTCTTCGGCAACAACGATACCGTTATCCGCGGCGGCTACGGCATTTTTTTCTCTCCACCGACGCCGGGTAGCACGAACAACGCCGGCGTTCTCGGATTCGGGCGCAACTACAGCGCCGAAACCCCCGTACCTTTCCGGCTGCGAGACGGTATTCCCGCGGGAGTGCTGGACCTGCCTCCGGCATCGGCGTTGATCCCAACATTCGGCCACCGGGGAACTCCATTTCAGCAATCGGGCATCGGTTTCTATTACCCGAACCGGCCCTCACCATACACGCAGAATTTCAACCTGACGATCCAGCATCAGTGGAAGGGAACGTTGTTTGAAGTGGGTTACCTGGGCAACCTGGGACGTCACTTGGCTGGTCAACCATTGAACATCAACCTGATTCCACCTGAGTTGCTTTCGCGCACGGAAACTCCGGCCAGGTTGAGGAGGCCGTTCACGATTTTCGCCAGCGACCAGGCCACTGTTACGTCGACCGAGGACAACCACGGCATGTCCAACTACCACGCCTTCACGTTCAGGTCCGAGCACCGATCCAAGAACGGGATCTCCTGGACCGTCGCTTATACATTTTCCAAATGGATCGACAACATCACGTTCCAGGCCGCTAATGGTGCAACATGGGGCGACAACAACAACCCCCAGAATATATACAACCGATCCGGAGAACGATCGCTGGCCACCAACCATATCCCGCACCGGCTTGTCTTCTCACCTGTGCTCGAACTACCGGTTGGGAAGGGGCGCCGCTGGATGAACACGGGCGGGCTGGCGAACGCGGTAGCCGGCGGCTGGGAGGTGGCCTTAATCGGCACTCTCCAGTCCGGATCGCCTTTCGGCGCTACCGTCTTGAATGGCGGGCGCGACCTGTTGGGAGACCCAGCCGCCACATTGCGGCCCGACCTGATCTCCGATCCGAACTCACCGAACAAGGGGCAAGCCGCGGTTGGCGTGCAGGGCCTACAATGGCTGAATCCGGCCGCCTTCGCCAATCCCGCACGGTTCACTTACGGCAGCGCATCGCGCACGCTTTCGTCTGTTCTGAAACCCTCCCTCAAGCAGTTCAATACCATGCTCGGCAAGAACTTCCGCTTTGGCGAGAGATGGCGGCTCCAGTTCCGGTGGGAGCTGCTCGACGCTTTCAACACGCCGTTTTTCAATGTGCCGGCTGCCAGCTTCGGAGGCGGGAATTTCGGTATCGTCACCTCTGCTCACCCCTCCTATCGACGCATCATGCAATTCGGACTGAAGTTGTACTGGTAGTGAGGATCAAGCGATATGGAAGAAAGAAATCGTACTAGCCAAGCGCCAATGAACCGGCGTGAGTTGTTGAGGATTAGCGGGACTGCGGTAGTGGGTCTGGCTGGAACGGAGAGCGACCCTTTGTTCGCGGCTCAGCGCAAGCGCACGGGGAAGCGGGTGATCGTTATCGGCGCCGGCATTACTGGACTCTGCTGCGCGTACGAGCTGGTGAAGCGCGGAAACGACGTGACGGTGCTCGAGGCGAGCAAGCGCGTGGGCGGACACGTTCGCACCCTCAGCGATCCGTTCGCGGACGGCCTGTACGCGGAGGTGGGAGCCGAACACTTCAACCAGCCCGAATACATTCAATACTGGCGGTACGTCAAGGAGTTCAAGCTGACTGCGATTCCCCACCCAGTCAGGCAAAACAGGATACGTTTCTTGAACGGAGAGCGTTTCACCGAGGAGGATCTCCGGCGCATTGGTGTTCTGCAAAAGCTCGGCCTCAACCATCGCGAATCTGAGTTCCTGAAGGAGCATGCATGGCCTGAGTTGCCCCAACTGTACTTCGAACGGTACGTCGACAACATTCGGGATGAGACGGATCCGTTCCGCGGAAACCCAGGCAAGCTCGACCAAATTAGC